>NZ_JAYMHD010000077.1:22822-388526 GCF_035656535.1 Streptomyces sp. H51 | reverse complement strand
AGTACGTTCGGGGCGTCGCCGGGGGTGAGGATGTCGTGGTCGGCGAAGTGCAGCTGGAACGACGACACGCCCGGCAGCGTGCCTGCGGGAGCGCGGATCTCGGCGGGGAAGTTCGGCAGCGTCGACAGGTCGTTGCCGAACGACGCCGTCTCGGAGGTGAAACGGTCACCGGTGAGCTGCATACCGTCACCCGAGTCACCCGCGAACCGGATGATCACCCGGTCCAGTCGGCGTACGTCCTTCGTTTGCGCCGGATTGCGCTGCTCTCCCGCGACGGCGTCGTCGACCTGCTCCGCTGCCCTGCTGACCTGGCTGGTCACTGAACTGGACCTCCCTCGAGGCGGCTGTCTGGGACCGGCCTTCCCGCAGGCCCTCCCAACATCAACCCTACGTCCGTAAGGGTCGCCTTCCCTCGGCCATTCGCATGATGGACGCGGATTCGGGACGCAGCGACGCCCTCACTCGTCATGATCCCGCCCTCGGCGCCCACGTTGAAGACGCTCCCCCGCCGTTGTCCGGTTCCGGACCGGACAGCGGCCGGGCCGTGGTCAGCGGGGTGGGGAGTCCGGATGATCCGGGATCAGGAGTTCAGGTAGGTGAGAACGGCCAGAACACGCCGGTGGTCCCCGTCGCTCGGCGACAGCCCGAGCTTGAGGAAGATATTGCTGACGTGCTTCTCCACGGCCCCGTCGCTCACCACGAGCTGCCGCGCGATGGCCGAGTTCGTGCGCCCCTCGGCCATCAGCCCCAGGACCTCCCGCTCACGCGGGGTCAGCCCGGCGAGCACGTCCTGCTTGCGGCTGCGCCCGAGCAGCTGCGCCACCACCTCGGGGTCGAGCGCGGTGCCCCCGCGGGCCACCCGCACCACCGCGTCCACGAACTCCCGCACCTCGGCGACCCGGTCCTTGAGCAGGTAGCCGACGCCGTGACTGGACCCGGCCAGCAGTTCAGTGGCGTACCGCTCCTCCACGTACTGCGACAGCACCAGCACGCCGAGCCCTGGATGCGCCTTGCGCAACTGCACGGCGGCCCGCACCCCCTCGTCCGTGTGCGTGGGCGGCATCCGCACGTCCGCGACCACGACGTCCGGCAGCGCACCCTCCGCGTCCAGCTCGGTGATGGTCTTGACCAGCGCTTCCCCGTCGCCGACCCCGGCGACGACATCGTGCCCGCGGTCGGTCAGCAGCCGGGTCAGGCCCTCCCTGAGCAGCACTGAATCCTCGGCGATGACCACTCGCACCCTGTCCTCCACGATCCCCGGCCCCCCACGCCCGAATGCCTCTGCAGTGCTTCTGCGCGTCCAGCATTCCAGCATTCCAGCCGTGCGTGCACGGGCGGCACGAATCCCGTCGGGGTGCGCCTCGGGTGAGCGGGCCCCGCACACGGGGGCGGGGCCCGGGGCGCACGTCTGCACCGCGGACCTCGCACATGGAGGCGGGGCCCGGGGCGCACGTCTGCACCGCGGACCTCGCACACGCAGGCGGGGCCCGGGGCGCACACCTGCACCTCGCACCCCGCACCTACCGTCCGCGCCTCCGCGCGGCCGGTCACCCCAGCGCCCGCTCCCCCCGCCACGGCAGCTCCGCCGTCACCCGGGTCGGGCCGCCCGTCGGTGAGTCCACGATCAGGATCCCGTCCACCGCGTCCAGGCGTTCCGCCAGCCCGGCGAGGCCCGAGCCCGCGGAGACATCGGCGCCTCCTATGCCGTTGTCGACGACCTGCACCAGCAGCCGGCCGTCCACCCGCCACACGTCCACCGCGGCCCACGTGGCCCGCGAGTGCTTGCTGATGTTCTGCAGCAGTTCGGAGACGGTGAAGTAGGCGATGCCCTCGATGGCGGGCGCGGGCCGTTCCGCCAGGTCGACCTCCACCTGCACCGGCACCGTGCACCGGGAGGCGACGGCCGACAGCGCGGCGTCCAGGCCGCGGTCCGTCAGCACCGCCGGATGGATGCCGCGGGCCAGGTCCCGCAGTTCCTGCAGCGCCGTCTTCACCTCGCCGTGCGCCTCGTCCACCATCCGAGCCGCCGCCTGCGGATCCTCCGTCAGCTTCTCCTTCGCCAGACCAAGATCCATGGCCAGCGCCACCAGCCGCGCCTGCGCCCCGTCGTGCAGGTCCCGCTCGATGCGCCGCAGGTCGGCGGCGGCCGTGTCGACCACGACTCCCCGGTCCGACTCCAGCTCCACCACCCGCGCCGACAGCCGCGACGGCCCCAGCAGGCCGTGCACCAGCAGCCGGTCCACCATCGTCAGCGCCCGCACGATCCACGGTGTGGCCAGCGTGAACAGCAGCCCCACCAGCGCGGTGACGGTGATCTCGAAGGGGTTGTCGAGGTAGACGCTGTGCGCCGTGTCGCCGTACAGCTGGAGTCCGCCCTGACCGGCGTACACCGGGAAGACCCAGAACCACAGGGGGTACGTCAGCAGGGCCCAGCCGTAGGCCCAGAAGTTCACGGCGACGACGAAGGAGAACACCGACCACGGGAACTGCACCACCGCGTACAGCAGCGCCCGCCACGAGGTGCCGCTCTTGAGCACGGCCCCCATCCAGGCCGGCACGCCCTGCTTCCTCGTCCGCAGCGGCTCCGGGTCGGCCACCTCGAGCCGCAGCATTCCGCGTGCCCGGGCCCGCTCCATCGCCCCGAACCCCCGGCAGCCGGCCAGTCCCGCCGCCAGCACCGGAACGCCGAGGAACGTCACCAGCAGGCCCGCCCCCAGCGACACCATCGTGACGGCGTAGACGAACAGCATGATCCCGATCGGCAGGCTGAGCAGCACGTATCCGAACTCACGCCAGCTGCGCGCCTCGAACGGCGCCCGCAGCACGGCGGGCAGCCGGCGCCGACGCTCCCGGGCGAGGCCGCGGTCGAGGTCGTACCCGAGGCTGCTGCCGTACCCGAGCCCGCTGTCGTACCCGTACCCGAGCCCGCTGTCGTACCCGTACCCGAGCCCGCTGTCGTACCCGTGGCCGCGCCCGCCGTCGTACCCGTCGTACCCGTGCCCGTCTCCGGGCGCGTAGCCCTGTCCGTATTCCGTGGCCATCGGTGCCGTCCCGTTCTACTCGTCCCGCTGGTCCTGCGGCTGTCCTGTCCGTACCTCCACACTGCTGCGCCGCAGGTCCGCGGACCATGGAGTCCGTCGGAGTCTCGGGAGGGGGGTTTTCCCTACCTCTTCTCCGGGGCGCCCTTCTCCGGGGCGCGCTCCCGCCAGGGCAGCTCCGCCGTGACCGTGGTCGGTCCGCCCTGCGGGGAGTCGATGACGAACAGCCCGTCGACGGCGCCCAGCCGGTCGGCGAGCCCCTGCATCCCCGTGCCGCCGTCCAGGCGCGCGCCCCCGCGACCGTCGTCCCGCACCTGGATCAGCAGTCGGTCCCGCGTACGCCACACCTCGACGGACGCGGTGCGCGCCCCGCTGTGCTTGCTGATGTTCTGCAGCAGTTCGGAGACGGTGAAGTAGGCGATGCCCTCGATGGCCGCGGCCGGCCGCGCCGTGAGGTCGACCGTCACCTTCACCGGCACGGTGCAGCGCGACGCGACGGCCGACAGCGCGGCGTCCAGGCCGCGGTCCGTCAACACGGCCGGGTGGATGCCGCGGGCCAGGTCCCGCAGTTCCTGCAGCGCGAGCTTCACCTCGCCGTGCGCCTCCGCGACCATCGTCGCGGCCGAGTCGGGGTCCTCCAGGAGCTTCTCCTTCGCCAGGCCGAGCCCCATCGCCAGGTTGACCAGACGGGCCTGTGCCCCGTCGTGCAGGTCCCGCTCGATGCGCCGCAGGTCGGCGGCGGCCGTGTCGACCACGACCCCCCGGTCGGACTCCAGTTCTGCGATGCGCCGCTCCAGTTCGTCCGACGGCGACAGCAGTCCGCGCACCATCGCCCGGTCCGCGTTGGCGAGCCCCCGCGCGATGAACGGCAGCACCGGCCACAGCAGGAACAACGAGGTCAACGTGATGACGAAGGTGAGGATGCCCCACGGCAGCCGGACGAAGTCGTACAGCACCGTGCGCCAGGCCACCGGGTCCTTCAGCGTCATCCACAGCCAGGTCAGGAACCCGGCGCCGCGTCGGGGCAGCGGACTCGGCTCGTCCACGTGGACCCCGAGCAAGGCCCTGGCACGGGCCCGCTCCATCCTGCCCAGCAGCCGCGAGCCGGTCAGCCCGGCCGCCAGCAGCGGGAAGCCGATCACCGTGACGGTCAGCCAGAACCCGGTGAACAGGACCGTCATCACGTAGACGAACCCGGCCAGCGCCACCGGGAGGTTCGCCAGCAGGTGCACGATCTCCCGCCAGGTGTGCGGGTCGTAGGCGAAGCGGACGGGCGGCAGCGGATCGTCCGCGGCCGTTTCCCGGGCGCGGCTCGATGACGGGAGGCGTTCGGTCATATGGGCTAGCGTGCCGCGCGCCGTGCCCCCGCGCCATGAGGCGGACCGCCGCGGGCGCCTGGGGAAAACCCCACCTCGGCATCTCAAGGTGTGACGGGCTGCTTACCGTCTCTTTATCAGGGCCTAGACTCCCGTGCGTACAGATCGTCGAACAGCAGCACCGAGGCCAGGGCCGCAGGCGACGGGCCGCACGGTCTCGGGCACACGGCCACGGGTCGTACGGTCACGGACCGTAAGGTCGCGGTCGTAAGGCCCTGGTCATTGCGGCCACGGGTCATGCGGCCACGGGTCATGCGGTCAAGGGCCGCGAGGCTCTGGTCATACGGTCACGGGCCGCAAGGCCTTGGTCGTACGGTCACAGGTCGTACGGTCTTTGGCATACGGCCACAGGAGACGCGGCCCGCGGGGTCGCAGGACAGGGAGCGAGGAGACGGACGTGCGGGAACCGACCGTCGTCGCGGCGGACTACTTCCAGTCGTACTCGGTCGTCGGACTGCTCGCCGTCGTGGGCGTGCTCTTCGTCGCCGTCGCCTTCGGGTCGAGCCGCCTGCTGCGCCCGGCCGTGCCGACCCCGGAGAAACTCCTGACCTACGAGTGCGGCGTCGACCCCGTCGGCGAGGGCTGGGCCCACACCCAGGTCCGCTACTACGTCTACGCCTTCCTGTACGTCATCTTCGCCGTCGACTCGATCTTCCTCTTCCCCTGGGCGACGGTCTTCGCCGCCCCTGGCTACGGCGCGACGACCCTCGTGGAGATGTTCGTCTTCCTCGGCTTCCTGACCGTCGGCCTGCTGTACGCATACAAGAAGGGCGTCCTGGCATGGACGTGACGCCAGAAGTGAACACGCCGGAACCCGTCCTCCTTCCGGACCCGGTCCTCCTGCCGGAACCAGGTGGTCCCGCCGGTGGTCCGCCCGCCGAGAACAGGGGGAGGCTGGGCGCGCTGGCCCGCCTCGCCCCGGAGCCGATGAAGGTCGTCCTGAACTGGGGCCGCCGCTACTCGCTCTGGGTCTTCAACTTCGGTCTCGCCTGCTGCGCGATCGAATTCATCGCCGCGTCGATGGCTCGTCACGACTTCATCCGGCTCGGCGTGATCCCCTTCGCGCCCGGCCCGCGCCAGGCCGACCTGATGATCGTCTCCGGCACGGTCACGGACAAGATGGCCCCCGCGGTGAAGCGCCTGTACGAGCAGATGCCGGAGCCGAAGTACGTCATCTCCTTCGGTGCCTGCTCCAACTGCGGCGGCCCCTACTGGGACTCGTACTCCGTCACGAAGGGCGTCGACCAGATCATCCCGGTGGACGTGTACGTGCCGGGCTGCCCGCCGCGCCCGGAGGCGCTGCTGCAGGGCATCCTCAAGCTCCAGGAGAAGATCGCGCGCGAGTCGCTGGGGGAGCGGTACGGGTCTTCGGGCACGGGCCGGCCCTCGGCGGCTGCCCTGCAGAGCGGCCTGGTGCGACCGCCGGCCGACGGAGCCCGGACTTCCCCGGGGGAGGACCGATGAGCACGGTCGGTTGGCTCCCCGCCCCCGCCGAGGACCTCTTCGGCGCCGAGGCCACGGCCGAGGAGGCGTACGACGTCCTGACGGTCGACGTCCCGCCGTCCTCCTGGATCTCCGCGCTGGAGACGGCGCGTACGACCCTCTCCTGCACCTACTTCGACTGGCTCAGCGCGGTCGACGAACCGGGCACCGGCTTCCGCGTCTCGGCTCACGTCGTCGCCCTGTCACCGGTCCGCCGCCTGCTGCTGCGCACCACGGTTCCGCACGAGGCGCCGGTGCTGCCGAGCGCGGTGGACGTCTACGCCGGCGCGGCCTGGCACGAACGCGAGACGCACGAAATGTTCGGCGTCGCCTTCGAGGGCCACCCCGCCCTCGACCACCTGCTGCTGCCGGAAAACTTCGAAGGCCACCCGCTGCGCAAGGACTTCGTCCTCGCGGCCCGCGTGGCCAAGGCCTGGCCGGGCGCCAAGGAACCGGGCGAGTCGGAGCACGGCGGCCCCAAGCGGCGCCAGATGCTGCCGCCGGGCGTCCCCGACCCGAACGAATGGGGCCCCCTCAAGGGCCAGCTTCCCCCTGCCCCGGCCCGCCCGGCCCGTGGGGCAGGCCGGGCCGCGGGGGAGCGGCCGGTCCGGCGTACGCGTTCGGCGGCGGAGGGATCCGTCAGCCAGGCGGCCACCGGGTCCGAGCCCGCTGGTGGGGCGGCGGCATCTCCGCCGGCGTCCCTGTCAGCGTCCCCGACGGCTCCTCCTGCGACGCCTCCGGCCGACGGGTCCCCGAACGCCGGTGCCGGTGCCAGGGTTCCGGAGGCCGGAGCGCCCGCCGCCCCGAGGCGCGCGCGGAGCGCGAGCGAGGGGTCGGCGTCGCAGCGTGCGGGAGCGGGTGCTGCCCCGGCCGGTCCTCGCCGGGCGCGCAGCGCCTCGGAGGGTTCCGCTGGCCGGCGGGCCGCTTCGGGCGGGAAGACGGCCGGTGGCGAGGGAGCCGAGGGCGCGCAGGCCCCGGGCGCCGGGGACACGACCCCGCCCAAAGCGCCCACGGCGTCCAAGGCCCCGCGCAGTCCGGACGCCCCTTGGCACCACGCCCGCCCGGCCTTCGACGAGCCGGAGAACCCCACCCCTGAGGCCCAGGCCCCGGGCACCCCCGACGCCGAGGGCTCCGGTGACAAGGGCTCCGATGCGCAGGGCTCCGATGGCAAGGGCTCCGGTGATGCCCCCGTGGACTCTGATGCCCCCATGGACTCTGATGCCTCAGCGGGCTCTGCTGCCTCAGCGGGCTCCGAACCGGCCGAAGACGTTCGAGCCTCCGAAAACGCTCAAGCCCCCGAAGACCGCGACACCCCCACCCCGGACGACCACCCCGCAGGAGGCCCGCAGTGAACGGCGCTCTCGACGTCGCCCTGCGACTCCTGATCGTCTTCGTCGTCTTCCTCACCTTCCCGCTGATCGTCGGCCAGACCGAGCACAAGGTGATGGCCCACATGCAGGGCCGCCTCGGACCGATGTACGCCGGCGGCTTCCACGGCTGGGCCCAGCTCGTCGCGGACGGAGTGAAGTTCGCGCAGAAGGAGGACGTGGTCCCCGCGGGCGCGGACCGCCGCGTCTTCCAGCTCGCCCCCGCCGTGGCCCTCCTGCCGTACCTCCTGGTCCTCCTCGCCATCCCCATCGGGCCGGGCGAGGGCGCCGTCGGCCAGGTCCTGGACGCGGGCGTGTTCTTCGTGCTCGCGGTGATGGGCGTGGGCGTCCTCGGCGCCCTCATGGCCGGGTGGGCCAGCGCCAACAAGTTCTCCCTCCTCGGCGGCCTGCGCACCGCCGCCCAGCTGCTCGCCTACGAACTTCCGATGCTGCTCGCCGCCGCCTCGGTGGCCATGGCCGCCGGCACGGTCTCGCTCCCGGGCATCCTCGACGCGTTCCACTGGTGGTGGCTGCCCTGGCAGATCACCGGCGCGATCGTCTTCTTCGTCGCCGGGCTCGCCGAACTCCAGCGGCCGCCCTTCGACATGCCGGTCGCCGACTCCGAGATCATCTTCGGTGCCTACACCGAGTACACCGGTCTCCGCTTCGCGCTGTTCCTCCTCGCCGAGTACGCCGGGATCGTGGTCCTGTGCGGCCTGACCACCGTCCTCTTCCTGGGCGGCTGGCACGGCCCCTGGGGCGCCGACGGCCTCGGCTGGGTCTGGACGCTGCTGAAGACCGCCGTGCTCGCCTTCGTCGTCATCTGGCTCCGCGTGACCTACCCGCGCCTGCGCGAGGACCAGCTCCAGAAGCTCTCCTGGACCCTCCTCGTCCCCCTCTCCCTCGCCCAGATCGCCCTCACCGGCATCGTCAAGGTGGTGATCCAGTAGCTATGGCCCCCATCCCCGGCAGCGGCCTGGCCAAGGGCCTGGCCGTCACCCTCCGCACGATGACGAAGAAGACCGTCACCGCGCAGTACCCCGACGTCCAGCCCGACCTCCCACCCCGCACCCGCGGCGTGATCGGCCTGTTCGAGGAGAACTGCACGGTCTGCATGCTCTGCGCCCGCGAGTGCCCGGACTGGTGCATCTACATCGACTCCCACAAGGAGACGATCCCGGCGACGACCCCCGGCGGCCGCGAACGCAGCCGCAACGTCCTCGACCGCTTCGCCATCGACTTCTCCCTGTGCATGTACTGCGGTATCTGCATCGAGGTCTGTCCTTTCGACGCCCTGTTCTGGTCCCCGGAGTTCGAGTACGCCGAGACCGACATCCGCGACCTCACCCACGAGCGGGACAAACTCCGCGAGTGGATGTGGACGGTTCCCGCCCCGCCCGCCCTCGACCCCGGCGCGGAGGAACCGAAGGAGATCGCCGCCGCCCGCAAGACCGCCGAAAAGCTCGCGGCCCAGCAGGCCCAGCAGGCCCAGCACGCCGAGCAGGCCCAGCAGGCCCCGCCGGACGCCGAGCCGCAGGCGGACGAGCAGGCCCGCGCCGCCGAGCAGCCCGGCCGCGCGGTCGGCGACTCCGCGCAGCAGATCGACCGGCCGAGGCAGGAAGGACAGCAGTGACCTTCGTCTCCGCCGTGACGGCCACCGCGACGGCCGCCCACACCACGACCACGACGGCCGCAACCCGCGGTTTTCTCTCCCCGACGGGCGTCGAGATCGCCTTCGTCCTCGTCGGCCTGGTCACCCTCGGCGCCGCCCTCGTCACCGTCACCACCCGGCAGCTCGTGCACGCCGCCCTGTGGCTGGTCGTCGCCCTCGGCGGCCTGGCCGTCGAGTACCTGCTGCTGACCGCCGAGTTCATCGCCTGGGTGCAGGTCCTCATCTACGTCGGTTCCGTCGTCGTCCTCCTGCTGTTCGGGCTGATGCTCACCAAGGCCCCCATCGGCCGCTCCCCGGACGCCGACTCCGGCAACCGCTGGGCCGCCCTCACGGTCGCGGTCGCCGCCGCGGTCGCCCTGGTCTGGGTCGTCGTCGACGCGTTCCGCACCACCTGGATCGACCTGGAGGGCCCGGCCGCCGGCTCCACCGAGGCCACCGGAGCGAGCCTCTTCCAGAACTGGGTCCTCCCGTTCGAGGCCCTCTCCGTGCTCCTCCTCGCCGCGCTGGTCGGCGCGATCGTCCTGTCCCGCAAGGCCAAGACCGAGGGCGCCGAACAGACCGCCAAGGGTGGTGTCCGCTGATGCACCTCGCCTATCCCGCCGTCCTCTCCGCCCTCCTGTTCTGCACGGGCCTGTACGGCGTCCTCGCCCGCCGCAACGCGATCCTCGTGCTGATGTCGGTCGAGCTGATGCTCAACGCCGTCAATCTCAACCTGGTGGCCTTCGACGTCTGGCTCAGCATGGCCGCCGAGGAGACCCTGCACTCCGGACAGGCCCTGACTCTTTTCACCATCGCCATCGCAGCCGCCGAGATCGGCATCGGCCTGGCGATCGTCCTCGCCGTCCACCGCAACCGCGGCACCGCGGACATCGACAAGCTCCGCGACAGCGCCGAGGGCCACGGGCCCGACGACCCCGACAGCGACGACGCCGCGTCCGACCAGGCCGGACCGACCGAGAAGGCCGAGAAGGCTGAGGCCACCGCGTGACCACGACCACCCTCGCCGTCCTCGTCCCCCTCCTGCCGTTCCTGGGAGCGGCCGCGGGCCTGCTCCTGGGCCGCTCGGCGCCCGGGTTCGTCCGTCCCCTCGCCGTCCTGCCGCCCCTCACCTCCCTCGTGCTGGCCGTCCTGGTCGCCGTGCGCCAGGGCGGCGGCCCGGCCGTCGACGCCGTCTCCGAGCTCACTCCCACCGGCTCGGTCCCGGTCGAACTCGCCTTCCACATCGACGGCTTCGCCGCCCTCGTCGCCGTCCTCGTCGGCCTCGTCGCCTCCTGCGTGCAGATCTACTCCACGGGCTACCTGCGGGACGACCCGCGATACCCGTCCTACGCGGCCCTCGTCTCCCTGTTCACCTCCGCGATGCTGCTCGTCGTCTACTCCGGCGACCTGATCGTGCTGCTGGTCGGCTGGGAGATCATGGGCATCTGCTCGTACTTCCTCGTCGGTCACTACTGGGAGACCCCGGAGGCCCGCGCCGCCTCCATCAAGGCCTTCCTGGTGACCAAGCTCGGTGACGTCCCCTTCCTGATCGGCCTGCTCGCGCTCGCCACCGAAGCCGGCTCCTTCCGCATCACGAAGATCCTCGGCACCGTCGCGAGCGGCGGACTCGACCACCCGACGCTCATCGCCCTGCTGCTCCTGGCCGGCGTGGCGGGCAAGTCGGCCCAGTTCCCGCTGCACACCTGGCTCCCCGACGCCATGGCGGGCCCCACCCCCGTCTCCGCGCTGATCCACGCCGCGACCATGGTCGCCGCCGGTGTCTACTTCATCGCCCGTCTCCTCCCCGTCTTCCAGGCCTCCTCGGCCGCGATGGTCGTCCTCGCCGTCATGGCCGCCGTCACGATGCTCGGCTCCGGTCTCGCCGCCCTCGCCCAGGACGACATCAAGCGCGTCCTCGCCTACTCGACGATCGGCCAGCTCGGCTACATGACCGGCGCCCTCGCCGTCGGCGACCGGTCGGCCGCCGTCTTCCACCTCCTGTCCCACGGCGCCTTCAAGGCGCTGCTGTTCCTCGCGGCCGGCGTGATCATCCACGCCGCCGGCACCAACTCGCTGGCCGCCATGTCCCGCATGCGCCATCTGCGCGACCGCGTCCCCGACGCCTACTGGACGATGACCGTGGCGCTGCTCGCGCTCGCCGCGATCCCGCCGTTCAGCGGCTTCTTCTCCAAGGAGTCCGTCCTCGGCGCCGCCGAGCACGTCGCCACCGGCTACACCGAGCACGCACCCGGGGCGGCGGGCTGGACCGTCCTCGTCGCCGGAATGCTCACCGCTCTGCTCACCGCGGCCTACGCGACGCGCCTGTGGCTGCTGGCCTTCCGCGGACACGGCGCGGACGCCCCGGACCACGGCCGCCAGCCCCTCACCATGACCGTCGTGCTCTGGGTGCTCGCCGTCCCGTCCCTCGCCTTCGGCGGGTTCGCCTTCCGGTTCCTGCCCGACTGGTTCGACGGCCGTGGCCTCGCCCCCACCCTGACCACCTCCGTCCTCGGCACGGGCGTGGCCCTCGTCGGCGGCATCGTCACCTACGCCGCCTGGCGGCACACCACGGCGCTCGCGGCACGCGAACCGCTCGGCGCGGTCGCCGCCCACCCCGAGGGCGACGCCGGGCACGTCGAGGCCGCAGCCATCGCCGCCCACACACCCGCGTACGGAGGCGTCGCCCACGCGCCCGACCCGGCCGACCCGGGCCGGCTGCTGCTCGGCCCGCTGCACCGGCACGCGGCCGTCGGCTTCCGCCTCGACGCCGTGTACGCGGCCCTCTTCGTCCGCCCCGTCCAGGCCGCAGCGGATCTCGTCCGGTTCCTCGACCGCGAGGTCGTCGAGACCTACGTACGCGGTGCGGGCGCCCTACCCCGCCTGCTGGGCGCCGCCGTACGGCGCGCCCAGACCGGCAATGTGCAGACCTATGTGAGCGCGCTGCTCGCCGGCACCGTCGTCCTGGTGGTCGCCGCCGTCCTCGTCGCCACGGGAGCGTGAGCAGGCGTGATCGATATCAGCGAGTCCGTGATGCAGTTCCTCCTGGCGTTCGTCGTCGTCGGCCCGCTGCTCGGCGCGGCCGCCGCTCTCCTGCCGGCCCCGCCCGGGCTGAAGGGGAAGTCGCCCGAGCAGGCCGTGCTGCGGCACGGCGTGACCGTGACCGGCGCGGTCCTCGTCGCCGCGATTGTCCTCGCGCTCGGCTTCGACCACGGCCATCCGTCGAGGATGCAGGCCACGACCGACATCAGCTGGATTCCCGCACTCGACGTGCGGATCCACCTCGGCATCGACGGCATCTCCCTCCCCCTTCTGGTCCTGACCGCGCTGCTGACCTTCCTCTGCGCGCTCTACTCCTACTTCAAGATGCCCGCGGGCCCGACCCCGAAGGCGTTCGTCGCACTGCTGCTCGTCCTCGAGTCCGGCACCCTCGCGACCTTCGCCGTCCTCGATCTGCTGCTGTTCTTCCTCGCGTTCGAGACGGTGCTCATCCCGATGTACTTCCTCATCGCCCGCTGGGGCGGCGAGGGCCGCCGGGCCGCCGCCTGGCGTTTCATCCTCTACACACTGCTCGGCTCGGTCGTCATGCTGCTCGGCCTGCTCCTGATCGGAATCAATGCGGGCACGTTCGACATGATGGCACTCGCCACTGACAACGGCCGGTCGCTGACCACATCCGTGCAGGTCATCGCCGTTCTGGCGATCGGGATCGGGCTCGCCGTCAAGACGCCGATGTGGCCGCTGCACAGCTGGCTGCCCGACGCGCACACCGCCGCGCCGACCGTCGGCTCGGTCCTGCTCGCCGGCGTCCTGCTGAAGATGGGTACGTACGGAATCGTGCGAATCCTCCTTCCGGTGGCTCCGGACGGCTTCCACACCTTCGCGCCCTACCTCGCCGCCTTCGCCGTCGTCGGGATCATCTACGGATCGCTGGCCTGCCTGGCCCTCGCCAGACAGGGCGCGAAGGGCGACCTCAAGCGCCTCATCGCCTACTCCTCCGTCGGCCACATGGGCTTCGTCCTGCTCGGCATCGCCACCATGTCCCCGACCGGCGTGAACGGCGCCCTGTTCGCCAACATCGCCCACGGCCTCATCACCGGCCTGCTGTTCTTCCTGGTCGGCGCGGTGAAGGACCGCACCGGCAGCACCGACCTCGACACCCTGGCCGAGCAGACCGGTGCCGCTCTGTACGGCAGGGCCCCGCGCCTCGGCGGCCTGCTGGCGTTCGGCGCCGTCGCCTCGCTCGGCCTGCCGGGCCTCGCCGGCTTCTGGGGCGAGATGCTGGCCCTGTTCGGGGCCTTCAAGCCCGCCGCGGACCTCAGTCGCCCCGCCTTCCTCACCTTCATGGCCATCGGCGCGTTCGGCACGCTGCTGACGGCCGCGTACATGCTCGTCGTGGTCCGCCGCGTCTGCATGGGCGCCGTACCGCAGCAGGCGCCGACCCTCGCCGACGTCCAGGCCTACGAGTTCGCGGCGTGGACGCCGCTCGTCGCCCTCACCGTCGTCGCCGGACTGTGGCCCAAGGTCCTCCTCGGTCTCACCGACCCGGCCGTGCAGCAGCTCCTCGCAGGAGGCACCCGATGAGCCACCTCGCCCAGCAGGCGGCCGCGAACCTCGTCCAGTCCGTCGACTGGCTCGCCATCGCGCCGCCCACCCTCGCCGCGGTCGTCGCCCTCGTCGTCCTCGTCGCCGACCTGTTCGTCGGCGAGGCCGGGAAACCGCTGCTCGGCTGGGTCTCCGTCGCCGGACTCGCCGCCTCCGCGGCCCTGCTGCTGCCCCTCCTCGACGGCGACCGCTCCACCTTCTGCCTGAAGGACGGCGCCGGCGCCTGCAGCTACACCGCGGACCGCTTCACCCTCGTCATCCAGTTCCTCGTCCTCGGTGGCGCCCTCCTCTCCGCCTTGCTGTCGGTCACCGCGCTGAAGGACGCCGACCGGCGGCTCCCCGAAGGGGAGTACTGGTTCCTGCTGCTGTCCTCGGCGGCCGGCGCGGCCCTGCTGCCCGCCTCCCGCGACCTCGCCACCCTCGTCGTCGCCCTGGAGGTCGCCTCCCTGCCCGCCTTCGCCCTGGTCGGCATCCGGCACGGGGACAAGAAGTCCTCCGAGGCGGCCCTGAAGTTCTTCCTGTCGTCGGTCACCGCCACCGCCGTCAGCCTCCTCGGCATCAGCTTCGTCTACGCCTCCACCGGCACCCTCTACCTCACCCAGGTCGCCGGCCGCATCCAGCACGTCGACGGACAGCTGCACACCCTCGCCCAGACCGGCGTCGTCCTCACCCTCGTCGGCTTCGCCTTCAAGACGGCCGCGGTGCCCTTCCACTTCTGGGTGCCGGACACCTATGTGGGAGCGCCCCTGCCGATCGCCGCCTACCTGTCGGTCGTCGGCAAGGCGGTCGGCTTCTCCGGCCTGATCCTCGTCACCGTCGTCGCCTTCCCGTCGTACGCCGACGTCTGGGGCCCCGCCCTCGCCGCCCTGGCCGCGCTCACCATGACCGTCGGCAACGTCGGCGCCCTGCGCCAGCAGGCCACCCGCGCGTACAGCGCCGTACGCCTCCTCGCCTGGTCGTCCGTGGGCCAGGCCGGCTACCTCCTGGTGCCGATCGCCGCGGCCGCCTACTCCGACGACGCCGAGCACTCGGTCGGCTCCACGCTCGCGTACGCCCTCATGTACGCCGCCGTGAACCTCGGCGCCTTCGCGGTGGCCGCCCTGGTGGGGCGCACCCGGTCCGCCAACCGCATCACCGACTACCGCGGCCTCTACGCGAGCAACCCGCTCGCCGCCCTCCTGCTGGCCTTCTTCCTGCTCTGCCTGGCCGGCCTGCCGCCCGGCGTCATCGGCCTGTTCGCCAAGGTCACCGTGTTCTCCGCGGCCGTCGACGCGGGACTCGGCTGGCTGGCCGTGGTGATGGCGGTCAACGTCGTGATCGCGCTCTTCTACTACCTCCAGTGGACCGCCCTGCTGTTCCGGGCCCCCGAGGGCGAACCCGTCAGCCACCGCCTCCCGGCGCCCCTCACCGCCGCCGTCACCCTCACCGGCGTCGTCGGCATCGCCCTGTCCGGAGCCCCGCAACTCGTCCTCCGGTTCGCCGACACGACGCTCTTCTGAGCCTCCGGCACCCTCGGCCGTCCGGCCCGCCCCTCGCCTCACCCGGACGGCTCAACGGGCAGCCCGCGCGCACAAGGGAACTAGTGACCCTCGCCTGGCGTTGACCAGAGCGGGAGGGTCCACTGGACGTGACACCACGGCACCGGTGGCTCGGATACAGCGAGCAAGACCCGCAAGCGATGGGTTCCCCTGCTGCACCACATGGAGGGCGTACCGTGCACCGCCGGCACAACGGACTGAGGACCGCAGTACTCCTCGGGGGACTGTCCGCCCTCATCATCGTCATCGGCAGCTTCTTCGGCCGCACGGGGCTGGTCGTCGCGGTCCTGGTCGCGCTGGGCACGAACGCGTACGCGTACTGGAACAGCGACAAGCTGGCGCTGCGTGCGATGCGCGCCCGCCCGGTGAGCGAGTTCGAGGCCCCGGCGCTCTACCGCATGGTCCGAGAGCTCTCCACCCAGGCCCGTCAGCCCATGCCGCGCCTGTACATCTCCCCGACGGAGGCCCCCAACGCCTTCGCCACCGGCCGCAACCCGCGCAACGCCGCCGTGTGCTGCACCGAAGGCATCCTGCGCCTCCTCGACGAACGGGAGCTGCGCGGTGTCATCGGCCACGAGCTCAGCCACGTCTACAACCGCGACATCCTGATCTCGTCGGTCGCCGGCGCCCTCGCCTCCGTGATCATGTTCCTGGTCAACTTCGCCTGGCTCATCCCGATCGGCCGCTCGGACGACGACGACGGCCCCGGCCTCCTCGGCATGCTGCTGATCATGATCCTGGGCCCGCTCGCGGCGAGCCTGATCCAGCTGGCCATCAGCCGCTCCCGGGAGTACGAGGCCGACGCGTCCGGCGCCCAGCTCACCGGCGATCCCCTCGCACTCGCCGGCGCCCTGCGCAAGCTGGAGGCGGGCACCAAGCAGCTGCCGCTGCCGCCCGAGCCGCGCATCGAGACCGCGAGCCACATGATGATCGCGAACCCTTTCCGCCCGGGGCAGGGGCTGTCCAAGATGTTCTCGACGCACCCGCCGATGGCGGAACGTATCGCCCGGCTCGAGAAGATGGCAGGTCGTCTCCAGTGAAAACCATCCTGAACGTCATATGGCTCGTCCTGAGCGGCTTCTGGCTGTTCCTCGGCTACCTGGCGGCGGGCATCCTTCTGTGCGTCACCATCATCGGGATCCCGTTCGGCGTCGCGGCCTTCCGCATCGGCGTCTACGCCCTGTGGCCCTTCGGGTACACGACGGTCGAGCGGCGCGACGCGGGCGCACCCTCCTGCCTCGGCAACGTCCTCTGGCTGGTCCTCGCGGGCTGGTGGCTGGCGATCGCTCACATCGTCACGGGTCTCGCGCTGTGCGTCACCATCATCGGGATCCCGTTCGGCATCGCCAACTTCAAGCTGATCCCGGTCTCGCTGATGCCGCTCGGACGCGAGATCGTGCGGACGGACCAAGCGTTCGCATCGCGCTGAGCAGCGACGATGTCGTCGGGGGCGGCCCCTCCACCCCCCGTCCGGGTGACCAGGTTTTCCACAGCCCGAGGGCTGTCCACAGGCCGGCCCGGTTGTCAGTGCCGCGCTGCATCATGAACCCATGACCGAGAACGAGCAGTTGCTGGCACGAGTGGCCGAGAAGGCGCGGAACACCCGTCCCTGGGGCTGGGATTCGCTCCCCGCCCCCGTCGACGCGGCCACCCTGACCCGCGCCGAGGCCGCCCTGGGCTTCCCCCTGCCCCCGCTGCTCGCCGATCTCTACCTGCGGATAGGGGACGGCGGATTCGGTCCGGAGTACGGCCTGTTGCCCCTCCTCGACGGCCCGCCGGCCGGTGAGCCCGCCGCCGTCGTGCAGTACCTCGCCAACCGCGCCGACGCCCGCAAGGACCCTCACTGGCCGTGGCCCGAGGGCGTCCTGCCGATATCCCACTGGGGCTGTGCCATGTACGCGTGTGTGGACTGCCACAGCCCTCAGGCACCGGTCTTGCTCTTCGAGCCGAACGCGGACGACGCCGACCACGCCTGGTTCATCGACGCTCCCAGTCTCACGGAATGGCTGCGCGCCTGGGTCGACGGCACGGGCTGGTACGAGCAGACGGCCGAGGGCATGGACCTGGCGCCCTGGACCGACCTCCGCATACGCACGACGCGGACTGGAGCCTGACCCGGGCCCGACGCGACACAGGACGACCGCGCACGCCCGGCGGTGCCCGCGGCGACGCTCCCTGCGGTGCGGGCACGGCGTCGACCCTCGGCCCTGTCCAGCCCTGCCCGTTCGGTGTCGCCTCCGGCCCGTTCCCGCGCCCTCGGCACGTCCCACAGCCGTGGCCCCTTCCCGCGCCCGCCCTCGCCCCGGCCCGCTACCGCGCGGCCATCCACCTTCGAGCCCAGAACGCCACCACACCCACCACCAGCACACCCGCGCCCACGACCACCGACACTGCCGGCAGCGCGAAGGCGAGGACCGCGCAGCCGAAGAGGCCGAGCGCCGGCAGCGCCCGCGCCGTCGCAGCCCGGTCGAGGGTCCAGGCCGAGGCGTTGGCCACCGCGTAGTAGGCCAGCACACCGAAGGAGGAGAAGCCGATGGCGCCCCGCACGTCCACCGTGGCGGCGAGGACGGCGACCACCGCGCCCACGGCCAGCTCGGCCCGGTGGGGCACCTGGAAACGGGGATGCACGACCGACAGCGCGCCGGGCAGGTGCCGGTCCCTGGCCATGGCCAGCGTGGTCCGCGAGACGCCCAGGATCAGGGCGAGCAGCGAACCCAGCGCGGCCACGGCCGCGCCTGCCCGCACCACCGGCGCCAGCCCCGGCACCCCGGCCGCCCGCACCGCGTCGGCCAGCGGCGCGGCCGCGTGCCCGAGCCGGTCGGGACCCAGCACGGAAAGGACGGCCACCGCCACGCTCGCGTACACGACGAGCGCGATGCCCAGGGCCAGCGGGATCGCCCGCGGGATGGTGCGCGCCGGATCCCGTACCTCCTCGCCGAGCGTGGCGATGCGCGCGTACCCGGCGAACGCGAAGAACAGCAGACCGGCCGCCTGCAGCACCCCGCCCGCGCCGCCGGACGCCCCGACGTCCAGCCGCCCGGCGTCGGACGCGCCGGAGCCCAGACACACGACCACCACGGAAGCGAGGACAGCCAGGACCACCGCCACGATCGCCCGTGTCAGCCAGGCGGACTTCTGGATGCCGCCGTAGTTCACCGCGGTCAGCGCCACCACGGCCGCGACGGCGACCGCGTGCGCCTGCGTGGGCCACACGTACGTCCCCACGGTGAGTGCCATCGCCGCGCAGGAGGCCGTCTTCCCGACCACGAACGACCAGCCCGCGAGATAGCCCCAGAACTCCCCGAGCCGCTCGCGCCCGTACACGTACGTGCCGCCCGACGCCGGGTACCGGGCGGCCAGCCGTGCCGACGCCGTGGCGTTGCAGTAGGCGACCACGGCGGCCACCGCGAGCCCGAGCAGCAGCCCGGACCCGGCCGCGCGTGCCGCGGGCCCCAGCGCGGCGAAGATCCCCGCCCCGACCATCGAGCCGAGTCCGATGACGACGGCGTCCGCCACACCGAGAGTGCGCCGGAGCTCGGGAGCTTCGGCGGCGGAACCGGACTGTGTCATGGCTCGCACCCTACTGATCAGCGCAACCGGGGGATGGCGCGGTGACGTCTTCCCCGACAACGCAGCGCGAACACAGGCGCGGCACGACGCACAGCGGGCCCGGACCGCAGTCACAGGACCGGGACAGTGCGGGCACAGCAAAAGAAGGGCAGGTTCACGGCATGACCATCATCAGCTGGATCCTCCTGGGGCTGTTGGCCGGGGCCATCGCCAAGTTCCTGCTGCCGGGCCGCGACCCGGGCGGCTTCATCGGCACGACGCTCATCGGCATCGCGGGCGCGTTCGTCGGCGGCTGGATATCGGCCCGTTGGCTGGACCACCCGATCACCAAGGACTTCTACGACGGCGCGACCTGGGCCGCGGCGATCGGCGGCTCGCTGGTTCTGCTGATCGCCTACCGGATCCTGTTCGGCAACTCGCGCGACTGAGCGCGCCCTGGACTGAGGTCGGCAACGGGGAAGGACGGGCCCCTCTCGGGCACCCGCCCTCCCCTGCGGCTGGCACGCACGCGCCTCCGGCTCCAACGGCCGTCATCCGCGGCGCAGTTGCGTGCGGACGCGGAGAGGGCGTGAGGCGGGCACCTCGGCCCGTCTCACGCCCTCTCCGCGCCGGGGTCACCGGCCGGTGACCAGCTCACCGATAGTTGACGAACTGCATCGCGAAGTCGAAGTCCTTGCCCTTCAGAAGGGCGATCACGGCCTGCAAATCGTCCCGGCTCTTGGAGCTGACGCGCAGCTCCTCGCCCTGCACCTGGGCCTTGACGCCCTTGGGGCCCTCATCACGGATGATCTTCGCGACCTTCTTCGCGTTCTCCTGGGAGATGCCCTCCTGGATCGACGCGAAGATCTTGTACTCCTTGCCGGAGAGCTGGGGCTCGCCCGCGTCCAGGGCCTTCAGCGAGATGCCGCGCTTGATCAGCTTGGACTGGAAGACGTCGAGGACGGCCTTGACGCGGTCCTCCGAGTTCGCCTCCATGAGGATCTTCTCACCGGACCACGAGATCGAGGCGCCCACGCCCTTGAAGTCGTAACGCTGCGAGATCTCCTTGGCGGCCTGGTTGAGGGCGTTGTCGACCTCCTGCCGCTCGACCTTCGAGACGATGTCGAAACTGGAGTCGGCCATGTCCTGTGGCTCCTTGTATCAGAGTGCGTATCGGGTGCGTTGTCGGCGTACGTGGGGGCGACCGCCGAGCCCGGCGTGGTCCGGGCCGCATCCGGACAAGCCTAGTCACCTGACGCCCTCCAGGAGCAGATCAATCGGGTGGCGAAGCACCCCTGTGCATCGGGTATTGTTTACGTCGTTGCCAGGGAGCACCGCCGAAAAGCGGTTCACCCGGCATCAACCCCGGCGGTGTGCCCGAGCGGCCAAAGGGAGCAGACTGTAAATCTGCCGGCTCAGCCTTCCCAGGTTCGAATCCTGGCGCCGCCACATTGGGGAAGACCCCCTCCGCTCTGCGAGAACGCAGAGCGGAGGGGGTCTCTTCACGTTTCGGGGTGATCTTTCGAGTGCCGGCGCCCTGGGCCGTCGCCGTCGGCGGCCCAGGGCGAGGCAGTCACCTCTTGATCGTCATCCGGAGAGGGGCCAGGTCCGGGCTCGGAGCGGGCGCGTTGCTGCCGGTGGACAGTGGCTGAGCAGTCGTGGTCTGTGACACCACGCCCTTGTAGTACGGCGTGTAGACGTAGTGGGTGCCCACTCCGATGGCCGCACCGATCTTGGGAACTACGGATGCGTCGACCGATGCGCCACCGCCGAAGACGGCCACGTGGTACATGCTCGACGACATACGCATCAGGTACCGCTTGGTGTCGTACGGCAGCGAGGTGGTGTCGGTCCACAGCAGCGGACCGTACGTGGTCATCGCCGACGACGCGGAGACACCGTCGCGCCAACTGCCCACGGAAGCCACCGCGGCATTCGAAGGCAGCGACCACCACAGGTCGGCGAGGCGCATGGCGTTCGACTGCGGAGTGGCGCCGGCGACCCGGTAATAGCTGTACTTGCTGGGCCAGTTCGGCATCTTGCCGGCGTTGTACGCCTTGGCCAGTGCCGACTCGGCGTCGGTCCCCACCGTGATGATCTTCGTCGTGCTCGGACTGTACTTGTTGAGGTACCCGTAGACCGACGACGTCATGGTCGTGCCGTCGGTCAGCACGACGTTCGCGGTTCCGGAGCTGCCCATGGAACCGGCGGCGGAGCTCGCCGCCATGGCGTTGTGGTAGTCGGTGCCGGTTGCCAGGAAGATGTACTTCGGCGTGCTGGTGACGGTCTTCGCCACGGCCACCGAGGTGGAGTAGCGCGAGGTGCCGGACAGCCGCTTGGCCACGTAGCCGAGCGACGTCACCTTGGAGGCCACCGTGCTGTTGAGGATCGTGCTTCCGCCGATCAGGTAGACCGTCTTGCCCTTCGGCAGCATGCGCTTGAGTTCCGTCTGCACCGAGGAGTCCAGGCCCGTGCGGGAGGTCATCAGCACCGGCCCCCGCTTCTTGCCGGCCAGCGATGTCGCGGTCGTGGCGTACGCCGCGTCGGATTTGCTGATGAGCACGGCCGCGTTGGCGTTCCTCAAGCCGGGAGTGCTCGTACCGACGGTGTTCCAGGTCCACTTGGACGCGGCGATGTTCGTGCCGTAATTGTCGGAACCCCAGACACGGGAGATCGCGTTGTCACGGAGTGGCTGCCAGGCCACGTTGGTGCCGTCGGCCATGGGCACCTGGGTCTGCGTACCCGTGCCGAGGTCGTGGATCCAGACCTGCGGGCCCTGGGCGACGTCCGGATTGCCGGAGACGTAGATGTCGTACGCGATCCGGCCGCCCTGCGGCGACCAGGCGGGACGGTAGTGGTCGGTCGCGTCGGTGGTGAGCTGGGTCAGCCCGGTGCCGTCGGTCCTGACCGTGAAGATCTGCTTGTGCCCGTCGATCGACCGGGTGAAGGCCACCGACTGGCCGTCGGGGGAGATGCTCGGCTGGTTCGCGTCGGCGGCCACCTTGGTGAACGCGCCGGAACGGCCGTTGTAGACCCAGACGGCCGGGGTGCCGGCCGTGGCGCAACTGGTCCCCGTCCGTACGAAGGCGAGCATGCCGTTCACCGCGCCGCTCGGCTGGGAGTCGCAGCCATCGACATCGGTGCCGAAGAGGGCCTTGGGCGTACGGGTGCCGTCCGCCGCGGTCAGGCGCAGCCGCCCACCGGCCGTGAAGACGATGTCGCCGCCGCCGTACCAGAAGGTCGGATCCTGCGGATGCCAGCCGCTGCCCGACGGCATGGCGATGCTGATGCCGATGTCCTCGGAATCGGCCCATGCCGTGCCGATGCGGTCGCCGTTCACGAAGGCGACCTGACTGCCGTCGGCGGACCAGGCGCCCTGGTTTCCGGACGTGCCGAACTGGGAGTTCCAGGACCCGTCGGTGTTGATGAAGTGCATCCAGCCGCCGACGTCCGTGTACAGCAGCTTCCCGTCGGTGGCGGGCCAGCTGCCGGGGACGGCTGCCGCCGGTCCCGGAAGCGCGGCGACGAGCCCCGCCGCGAGCGTGGCGGTGCCGGTGAGCGCGGCAAGTATGCGGCGCATACGCATGTTCAAGGTGCCCCCACAAGTGAATGGATGGCTGCCGTGCACTCTCCCCCGAGGTGAACGGACGGCGTCGTGATCGTCCGCACGGCAGCGGCGAAACATTAGTGGCGGCCCGCGGCAGCTGTGAAGGCAGGGGACCCGCGGCAAGGGGCGGGCGGAGGCCGGACGGGCCTCGATCCGGATGGTCCTTGATCGGGGCGGTCGGCTCACCCGTCCAGGAATCCCAGTGCGGTGTCCGGGTGGCACTGCGGGCAGGGTCTGACGCCCTCGGTGAGTGCGCGCAGTGCCTGCTCCCGGCTCGCGGCGCGGCTGCGCCTGGCCGCGTTCCAGCAGCCGCCGACGTGGACGTACACCGCGGTCCCGCGGTTCAGGCCCGGCTCGATCAGCCAGTCCGGGGCGGGAGGACGGGCCTTGACGCCGCGCTGCCGCTCGGCCTCGCGGCGTTCCTCGTCGGCGATCCACCGGCGGGTGCGCTCCAGGTCCCGCACCTGCACGCGCTCCAGGAAGCGGAGCAGGGTGAGCCGCGAGGGGCCAGAGTCGTTCACATGTTCGATTCTATCCGCTCTGGTGGTTCTGCGGCCGGGACGGCGTGCCGCGGTGGTGCGGTCAGGGAGGGCTGTCCGTCCGGTGTGGCGGGAGGGCGCCGCCCCCAGCGCCGCCCCGGCGCCGCCCCGCTCGTTCGGCGGTGTCCGCGCCTGCCTGCGCCTGCCCGCGCTGGTTCGCTGCGGGCGGGTGACTCATTGCCTTGCCGCAGGCCTTCGCGTACAACCCTCCGGCCCTTCCGGTGGTCTTCTCTTCGCCGACCCTGACGCTGTCATGTCACCCTGCCACGCCCTGCCACGCCACGTCATGCCACGTCGGGTCTGCCGTGGACGCGCGGCGGGGTCGCACCGGTCGGCGCGTCGATCGTCGTTCCGGATGCCGCCTCTGGAGGAGCCCGTGCGCAAGCGCACTCTGCTGATGTCCGCGACACTGCTGGCCTCGGGGCTCACCCCGCTCGTCGCGGCGAGTGCCGGTGCAGCCGCCGGCGCGCCGGGCGACCTGAACAAGGACGGTTACCGCGATGTCGTCGTCTCCGCGCCCGACGCCAAGGTGGCGGGTCACGCCAAGGCCGGTGCCGTGGTCGTGATGTACGGCACCTCGCACGGCATCGACCCCTCCAGGCGCGCCCTGCTGACGCAGAACTCCACCGGGGTTCCCGGGACCGCCGAGGCCGGTGACCGGTTCGGCGCCGCCGTCGTCGTGTACGACCTCAACCGCGACGGCTACAGCGACGTGGTCGTGGGAGCCCCCGGCGAGGACGTGGCCGGCGACGACGGTGGCGGCTCGGTCACGGTCGTCTACGGCACCGCGTCCGGCCTGACCAAGGGCAAGACGGTCGACGACCCGTGGCCGAACTCGCACGACGCCTACGGCCGTACCCTCGCCGTCGGCGTCTACGACGGGCTGAACCCGGTCAACGACGGCAAGCTGTCGATAGCCGTCGGCGCCAACGACGCCGAGGTGACCTTCATGCCGGCGGACCTGTCGGCGCAGTCCGGCACCTCCGGCAACGGCTTCGCGTTCAACCCGGCGTACGGCATCGTCGCGATGACCCCGATCGACCTGCCCAACACCGACGACGACCGCCTGATCGTCCACGGCCGGGGCGACTGGGACGGCGGCTGGGGCTACGACGGGACCGGCGACGACCCCCGTACGCACCTCGCCGATCCGGCCGGTTTCCAGGACGCCACCCTGCCCGCGGGCACGGTGTCGGCGGTCGGCGACCTGAACGGCAACGGCGCTCCCGACCTCGTCATCGGCAACCCCGAGGACCCGTCGCAGAGCCCGGACACCTCACTCGGCGGCCGGGTCACGGTCTACTACGACGCCGGGTACTCGGGCTCCCCGAGCCGGGTCGAGACGATCACGCAGGACACGCCGGGGGTGGCCGGTTCCGGCGAGGCCAAGGACCGTTTCGGCGCCTCGGTCGCCATCGGTGACACCGACAAGGACGGCCGGGCGGACCTCGTGATCGGCGCCCCGGGCGAGAACGGCGGCAGCGGCGCCGTCACCGTCGTACGCGGTACCAGCGCGGAACTGGACACCGCACACGCCCGCACCTGGACGCAGAACAGCTCCGGCGTTCCGGGCAGTTCGGAGACGGGCGACGCCTTCGGCGCGGCCCTGCGCGTGCTCGACACGAACAAGGACGGCTACGCGGACCTCGTCATAGGCGCCCCCGGCGAGAACGGCGGCGCGGGCGCCCTGTGGTCGCTGCGGGGCTCGGCGGTCTCCGTCACCGCGGCCGCCGCGACCAGCGTCAGCACCGGCGGCGTGGGCCTCGGCTCGGCCGGCGCCGGCCGCTTCGGAGGTGTGGTGACCAGCCGGTGACGCGCCCCCGGCCCGCCGGCCCCACCAGGGTCCGCCCCACCCACACCCGCCGTCCCGTCCAGTCCGCCCGTCCCGTCCAGTCCGCCCCCGAGTCCGGAGTCGTCATGTCCTCCCGCGCCCCCGCCACCTCCGCCCGCGTCCCGGCTCGCGCCTTCGCCTCGCGGCTGGTCGCCTCCGCCATCGCCGTGTGCGCGGCCGCCACACTGACCGTCGTCGCGCTGCCGGCCGGTCCCGCGGCGGCGGCCGGTGCCCCGTACAAGGGCGCCAACACGGCGGCCGTGCAGGACGACTTCAACGGCGACGGCTACCGCGACCTGGCCGTCGGCGCGCCCGGCGCCGCCAACGGCACGGTCGACGCCGCGGGCGCGGTCGTCGTGCTGTACGGCTCGGCCGGCGGGGTCTCGGCCTCCCGGCGCACGGTCATCACGCAGGCCACGGCCGGCATCCCCGGCGCGCCGGAGGAATGGGACGAGTTCGGCAGCGCGGTCGCCTCCGCGGACCTGGACCGTGACGGCTACGCCGACCTGCTGATCGGCACCCCGGACGAGTCCGCGGGCACCATGTGGGGCATCGGCTCGCTCACCGTGGTGTGGGGCAGCGCCGGCGGCCTCAAGGGCGGAGCGGCCGTCTCACCGCCGACCGGCCTGGACGAGGGCTGCGGCTTCGCCGCCGGCATCGCGGTGGGTGACGTCACCGGCGACGGAGCCCCCGATGTGGCGGTCACCGGCGACTGCGGCGCCACCACGTACAACGGGCCGTTCACCCGCACCGGTGCGCCGGCCCGGCGGGCCTTCGTGAACGCCCTGGGCACCAACCGCGGTGTCGTCGTGGGGGACGTCGACGGCGACGGAAGGGCCGAGCGCTTCTGGCTGCCCGGTCCCACCGACGGAGACGTCAGCGGGCCCGTCTTCGCCGAGGGGCACGACGGCCGGTACACCGAACTGCCTCTCGCCGACGGCCTGTCCGGCCGGATCGGCGACATCGACGGCGACGGCTACGGCGACCTGGTCACCGGGGTGCCCTACGACGCGTCCCTGACGTCCGGTTCCACCCCGGCCCACCGCGGCGGCGAGATCCAGATCCTCTACGGCGGCCCGCAGGGCATCACACCGGACCAGAAACCGCAGGTCATCCACCAGGACACCGCCGGGGTGCCCGGTGCGGGCGAGGACGGCGACCAGTTCGGGGCGTCGCTCAGCGTCGGCGACACCGACGGCGACAAGTACGCCGATGTCGTCGTCGGCGCTCCGGGCGAGGCGCTGGGATCCGCCAAGGCCGCGGGACAGGCGACGCTGCTGCGCGGTTCGGCCGCCGGTCTGACCGCGACCGGCTCGCGCGCCTACACCCAGAACACGGCCGGCGTGCCCGGAACCGCGGAGACCGGGGATCAGTTCGCCGCGGCGACGCATCTCGTCGACGTCACCAAGGACGGCAGGGCGGAGGTGGCGGTCGGCGTCCCGGGCGAGAACCTCGACGGCCTGCTGTGGACGGCCCGGGGATCCACGGCCGGCCCGGTGACCAGCGGGTCCACGACGATCAGCGGAACCGGGGCCGGACTCGGGCGCCGGTACTCGGAGATCGAGTTCGGCGGTGCCCTCCCCGGAGCCCGCTCCACGGTCTGACGGCCGGGAGGCGGTCCCTGCGGTCAGGCGGACTCGGACGCCGAACCGCTGGACGCCTCCTGCGCGGCGCGGCGGTACTCGGCGTTGATGCGCTGAGCCTCTTCGAGCTGGTCCTCGAGGATGACGATGCGGCAGGCAGCCTCGATCGGCGTCCCCCGGTCGACGAGTTCGCGGGCGCGCGCTGCGATCCGCAGCTGGTAGCGGGAGTACCGGCGGTGCCCGCCCTCGGAGCGGAGCGGCGTGATCAGGCGGGCTTCGCCGATGGCTCGGAGGAAGCCCGGGGTCGTGCCGAGCATCTCGGCGGCCCGGCCCATCGTGTATGCGGGGTAATCGTCGTCTTCCAGGCGGTCGTTGAGGGGGCTGTCTGCTGTCATTTCACCTCGTTGCGCACGCGTCGAGGGGCCCCTGGTGCCGTGCGGCACCGGGGCCCCGAGGAAATTGAACACCATCTGTCGGCGCTATCGCTGCGCCGACCTCGTCTTTCCGCTGTCCGGCTCGTTACGGGCCGGGTGCGGGGATCGCAGCTCCGTGACGGTGGACCACCATCCCATCCGGGTCCTCGCGGTACCCGGTCCGAGGGCGTTCGGGCCGGGCGATCCTGATGGCGTCTGCTCCTCCGTTCCTGTCGAGTCTTACTGTCTTCAAGAAAAAGCGTAAGCCTGCGGGAAGCGAATGTCTACTCTGACAAAGATAGATTTTGAGCTCGGGAGGGCCCTGGGCGGACCACGGAACGTTCTGCCGGACCACGGAACGTTCTGCTGGACCAGGGATGGCCTGGAGAGACAGTTGTGGGCCCTGCCGACACGCGTCGGCAGGGCCCACAACTGTTCTGGCGGCGGGATCCGCCGTTCACGCACCCAGTGGGCCGCTGTCGCCGAGCAGTGCCGCCGCGGTCTGGAGGGGAGTGAGGTTCTGCGCCGGCTCGGCGGAGGGAGCGGCGTGGCAGGTGAAGCCGAGGCGGGTCATGGCGCGGGTGACCTCACCGCTGGTGAAGTCACGACGGTCCTGCCGGGTGATGATCTGGCCCACCTGCTTGACGGGGTAGCGGCGGCGGCCGATGGTGACGGACTCTCCCGTGACGAGTTCGGGCGTGACGCCCTTCATCGACTCCAGCACTCCGGCCTTGGTCAGCTCGAACGGGTAGCGGGCGATGATGCAGCGCATGATGCCTCACAGTGGGAAGAGGGAACGGAGGGGGCCCTGGTCAGGTGAACCAGTGGAAGGTGTCCACGACGCGTGCGGCTCATGCGACACATGCGGCTCGTGCGACACGTGCGGTCTTAGGCGGCGGCCAAGGGTCCGTCGAGGACGTCCCGCAGCCGGATCCGGTCCGTGTACGTGGCACTTTCACGGAGGACCGCGAGTCGGGCCAGGGTGATCCGGCCCGTGCTCTGGTCGTCCCTGTCGCACAGGGTCAGGTGCTCGACCCGGGCGGCGGCCATGACGGCCAGGGCGACCTCCACCGTCATGTCGTCACGGACCCGTGGTCCGCAGGTGTCCACATCTGCCGGGCTCCCGGGACCGGAAGCCGGCCCACGGTCCTGAATCCGGTCCTGCGTCAAGGTGCCTCCTGAGGCGCTGACCCGGACGGACCGGACGGGCCGAACGGGCGAAACCGGCTGGACGGGCGCAGCCGGCCGGACGGGTGGAACCGGCTGGACCAGCGGGACAACCGGCGGGGTGAGAGGTACGAACGCGGCAGGCGCCTGGCGCCGCACGGCGGTTACGCGGCCGATCCGTAGGCGCGCTGCCGCCGCGGCCTGCGACGGGCCGCTTCACCGGCCGGGCGGCCCTCGACAGCGCGCTCCCCACGACCGGTCCCGCCGGTCCCGCCGTTTTCGCCGCTCTCGCCGCTCCGGGCGTTACCGCCACCGTCGCGGGCGTCACGAGCCTCACGACGGTCACCGCCGCCGCGGCTGCCGCGTCCGCCACGCCCCCCGCGGCTGCGTGACGAGGAGGACGCGCGGCGAGGGCTCTCCGTCTCCGGCGCCGCGATGACGACCGGGACGCCGGAGGGGGTCTGGGCCCCCGTGATGCGGCTCAGCTCCTCGTCACCCGGGCGCACCTGAGTGATCCGCGGGGTGATGCCGGCCGAGGCCATCAGGCGGCTCATGTCGCGGCGCTGATCGGGCGTCACCAGGGTGACCACGCTGCCGGACTCGCCGGCGCGGGCCGTACGGCCGCCGCGGTGCAGGTAGTCCTTGTGGTCGCTGGGGGGATCGACGTTGACGACCAGATCGAGGTTGTCGACGTGGATGCCGCGCGCGGCGACGTTGGTGGCCACCAGGACGGTCACGTGCCCGCTCTTGAACTGCGTGAGGGTCCGCGTGCGCTGCGGCTGCGACTTGCCGCCGTGCAGGGCCGCGGCGCGGATGCCGCTGCTCAGCAGGTGCTTCGTCAGCCGGTCCACCGCGTGCTTGGTGTCCAGGAACATGATCACGCGACCGTCGCGCGCCGCGATGTCGGTGGTCGTCCGGTGCTTGTCCGCGTCGTGCACGTGCAGCACGTGGTGCTCCATCGTGGTGACCGCGCCCGCCGACGGGTCGACGGAGTGGACCACCGGGTCGCTGAGGTAGCGGCGCACCAGCAGGTCGACGTTCCGGTCCAGGGTGGCCGAGAAGAGCATCCGCTGACCTCCCGGACGCACCTGGTCGAGCAGGGCGGTGACCTGGGGCATGAAGCCCATGTCGGCCATCTGGTCGGCCTCGTCCAGGACGGTGATGTCGACGTCGTCCAGCCGGCAGTCACCACGGCCGATCAGGTCCTTCAGCCGCCCGGGCGTCGCGACCACGACCTCCGCCCCGCCCCGCAGCGCGCCCGCCTGCCTGCCGATCGACGTTCCGCCGACCACGGTGGCCAGCCGCAGCCCGAGGGGACGGGCGTACGGGGTGAGCGCGTCGGTGACCTGCTGGGCGAGTTCGCGGGTGGGAACGAGGACGAGGGCCAGCGGCTGCCGGGGCTCCGCGCGTCGTCCCGCGGTCCGGGCCAGGAGCGCGAGACCGAAGGCGAGCGTCTTGCCCGAACCGGTGCGACCGCGGCCGAGCACGTCCCGCCCGGCCAGCGAGTTCGGCAGGGTCGCCGCCTGGATCGGGAACGGTACGGTCACCCCTTCATGACCCAGCGCGGCCAGCAGCCGCGCCGGCAGGGCGAGTTCGGCGAACGACTCGACGGCGGGCAGCGGAGGCGTGACCGTCTCCGGCAGTGCGAACTCGGCAGGCGCGGCCGGTCGGTTGCCGTACCCCCGCGAGCGGCGCGGAGAGCCGGAGCGGTGGGCGCCGGAGCCCCCTCGGGAGCGGTCGTAGGTGCGGGACGTGCGGGCGCGATTCATGCGGAACCTTCCTTGTCGCGGCACATGGCATTGATGCGGCACGTGCAAGGAATTCCCGCAGCGAATGAGCGGCGCAGAGAATTGCGAGAACGAGCCAAAGTCGTCGTACGACGGTCGGGGTGACGGAGAATGCGCCACCGCCGGTACTGCGGAGGAGCCTTTCGTCAGGCGCCCCTGAATACAGCGAGTCGGGGCCCGCACCCCTAGGCGCGGGCCCCAACTGCGAAGTGTGTGACGGTGCGGTATGTCAGGCGGGAACGATGTTCTCGGCCGTCAGGCCCTTCTGGCCCTGCGCGATGTCGAAGGACACCTTCTGGCCCTCCAGCAGCTCGCGGAAGCCCTGGGCGGCGATGTTCGAGTAGTGGGCGAAGACGTCGGCGCCGCCGCCGTCCTGCTCGATGAAGCCGAAGCCCTTTTCCGCGTTGAACCACTTCACGGTTCCAGTAGCCATTTCATTTCTCCTTCGGAGGCGGTGTCGGGAATCCGCCCTGTGCGGGTTCCGTGTCGCCGTGATGATGACGCCGTAGGAAGAAATGAACCTTCTGGCAATCACACCTGCAACTGAGATCGACAGTAGCATGGCGCGACCGGCCCTGCACTGTCGATGATTTCGCCCTGGTCCGGCGGTCGGGAATACTCGGTGCGCGCCGTGCCTAATTCTCACTTCGCGAACACAGATATTGGCTCGCCGGTCGCGGTGTTTCCTGGCGGCGGCCGGGCGGTCGCGGAGCCCTGACCTCCCGCGAAGCCGGACGTACGGCCACCGACGCCACCGGCGCCCGGTATGCGGCGGGACACCCACGGGACGCCCTGCGGCGACGAAGGTCACAATCTCCCGGCACCGCGATCCTGCCAGAGAGGAACGCCGGGCCGCTCGGGCAGCAGTGCCGGGCGGCTCGGGCAGCAGCGTCGGGCTGCTCCGGCAACAACGCCGGGCCGCTCCGGCAACAACGCCGGGCCGCTCCGGCAACCGGGAGGTCCGCACCGACTTCAACTGCTTCCTCTCCGAGCACGGCAGCGGGTGCGGCGGCGGGCTGCGGATCACCGACATCCACGGCGAACGACTGGTCGTCGACGGCATCGCGCTCCGGCCGGACGCCGTGCAACCCACCCGCGTGCAGTTCGCCGCCCACTGATCACGTGCGGGGGCCGTGGGACAGGGCCGTGTGGTAGGCACGTCGGCATGGGACGGATCGACTACCTGCACGACCCCGAAGCCCCGCCCGCCGACTCCGTCGTGCCCGCCGTCGTGGCCCTCGTGCGCGACGACGCGGGGCGGGTGCTGATGGTGCAGCGGTCCGACAACGGACGCTGGGCCCTGCCCGGAGGCGGTCACGACGTGGGGGAGTCCATCAGCGACACGGTGGTCCGCGAGGTCCGCGAGGAGACCGGGATCGATGTGGAGGTCGTCGGCCTGACCGGCATCTACACCGACCCCGGCCACGTGATGCGGTACGACGACGGGGAGGTCCGCCAGCAGTTCAGCATCTGCTTCCGGGCACGCCCCACGGGCGGCGGACTCCGCACGAGCGACGAGACCACCCAGGTCCGCTGGGTCGACCCGGCCGACCTGGCCGGACTGGACATCCACCCCACCATGCGCCTGCGGATCGACCACGCCCTGGACCCGACGCGGACCGCCCCCCACATCGGCTGACGCCCGCGGACACGAGTGCCGGCGTCAGGCGCGGGCGGCCGGCCGCCACCCCGACGCGCCTCCGTCCGGGGCACACTGACCACATGTCCACTCGTCGCAGACGCTGCCCCGAATGCCGGCGCGAGATCGCCGTCGTGGCCGGCCGGTTCGCCCGGCACGACCCGCCGGGGGCGCGCGAGAACGGGATGCTCGTCTCCTGCGCCGGCTCCCGCCGCCAGGCCGAATCCGACGCGGCCCAGCCCACGCTCGACGGCTACGTCGTGCCCGAGTTCCCCGGGCAACTGCCCCTCTTCTGAGCGGGCGCGACCGACCGCGAACGCTCGGGCGCGGCGGGGCCGCTCAGGGCCCGGCCACCGACTTAACCGCCACCGACACCGGCGTGGACCCGCTCACCAGCTCCAGGACCAGGCCCGCCGTCGCCGGGGTGTCCACCAGCTCGGCGAGGACGGTGGCGACGTCGTCGCGGGGGACCGCGCCACGACCGGTGTGGGCCTCCAGCCGGACGAGACCGGTGCCGGGGTCGTTCGTCAGGCTGCCGGGGCGCAGGATCGTCCAGTCCAGGGCGTCCAGACTCCGCACATGGGCGTCGGCCGCGCCCTTCGCGCGCAGGTAGGCGTCGAAGACGTCGTCTCCCCGGCGCGCCGGATCCGCGCCCATCGACGACACGACGACATGCCGGCGCACGCCCGCCCGGACCGCGGCGTCCGCGAACAGGATGGCCGCCCCCTTGTCCACCGTGTCCTTGCGGGCCGCCCCGCTGCCCGGACCCGCGCCCGCCGCGAACACCGCCGCGTCCGCGCCCTGCAGATGGGCCGCGACCTCCTCGACGGACACCGACTCCAGGTCCAGAAGAACCGGTTCTGCGCCGGCTTCTCGCAGGTCGTCACCCTGCTCGGCGTGGCGGATGATCCCCGCGACCTCATCACCACGCGCGGCGAGCAGCCGCTCCAGCCGCAGCGCGATCTGACCATGACCACCAGCGATGACTATGCGCATGTCTCCGACCGTACGCCCGGACGGCCGTATCCGCCGCATGACTTGAGCCCACGTCCCCGGGGGCACCCGCACCCCCGGGGACGCCCGGCGCACGCGCCGAGCGCAGGCGCCTGCCTCCCGCACGCCGGGCGCTCGCCCCCGCACACCCGCCCCCCGTACGCCTGCTCCCGGCGCACGCGCCGTGCGGTTTCGCGCCGGGCGCGTACGCCTCCACTGCACAACCCCTGGCTTGCCGAGGCACCCGGGCAGCTGACCAGGTGGTGAACCCGGAGCCACGCGCGGGCGGGCACGCCTACGCCGCACGCCGGGCTTGCGCACTCGTACCGCGAGCCGTCCTGCGCGTGCTCCTTCCGTAAGCGGGGCGCGTGGCCTTCCTCGCAAGCAGGGCGCGTGCTCCTCCCGCACGCCGGGCGTGCGCACCACTGCACGCGCCGGATCGTCCCGGGCGAGCGGGGCACGCCCGGGCGCGCCCGAGCCCGCCCGGCCGAGCCCGCCCGCGCCCTCACGACAGCTCGCCCCGCCCCTGCCGGGGCAGCCCCAGTTCCGCCGCGGCCGAGCTGCAGTACTCCCGTACCGCGCTCGTCCGCGCGACCACCCGCCCCCGGTGCACGACGATCCGGCTGTACGCGAGCGACAGCGCGTCCGTGAGACGGTCGCCGCGTACCGCCAGCAACTCGGCCGGAAAGCCGGCCTCCACCCGTACCTCGGGCAGGCCCAGAGCGGCCCGTGCCGCTGAGCTCACCGCGTCATAGGCGTCCTCGGGACGAAGCGCGTGGCGGGAGGCCAGCAGGTAGGCGGCCTCCAGAGGGTCCCCGCGTCCCACCGGGTTCGAGACGTCCCGCAGCGCGCCGCTGCCCGCCGCCACCCGCACGCCGGCCGCCCGCAGCAGCCGTACCGGAGCCGTGCCCCGGCGGTCGGCGCCGCCGCAGCCGCCCTGGGGCAGGCACACCACCGTGATCCCGGCCGCCGCGAGCTGATCGGCCGTGCGCGAGATCGCGTCGGCCGGAAGCCGGCTGAGACCGCCGCACGGGCCGAGGGCGACGCCGGTGCGCAGCCCGCCCGCCACCGCGGCGAGGCGGGCCAGACGGGCGGGATCGACTGCGTCGGTGTGCAGGTCGACGGGGCAGCCGTGCTCGGAGGCGACCTCGAGCACCGCCTCCACGTACCCGATGGGGTCCGGGTCCAGGTCCGGGCAGCCGCCCACCACGTCGGCGCCCATCTTCACCGCGTCCCGCAGCATCGCGAGCCCGTCCGCTCCCGCCGTGCCCGTCAGGAGCCGCGGCATCGCCACCACGGTCAGCTCCGTCAGCCCGCGCAGCGAACGCCGCGCCCGCTCCACCGCCACCAGCGCGCCCAGTCCCCGCACGTCGCCCACGCGCACGTGTGCCCGCAGCGCGGTCGCCCCGTGCCCCAGCTGCAGCAGCGCCGCCTCGGTGACCCGGCGCTGGACGTCGTGGGGGTCGTACGACGCCGGGCCGTCGTCGGCGGCCGACAGGGCGGTGTCGCCGTGGGCGTGCGGCTCGGCCGGGGCCGGTACGAGCAGATAGCCGCTGAGGTCCACGCGCGTGCCGCCGCCCCGCACCCCGCCTGCCGTCAGGCTGCCCGCCGTGCCCACCGCCTCGATCCGTCCCCCGCCCAACCGCACGTCCACCGTCCGGCCGTCGGTCAGCCGCGCCCCGCACAACAGCAGGGCGGACGGGCGGGGCGGCTGCGGCTGGCTGTCGGGCATCGCGCTCCAGAGGCTCGGGCGGGGTTGCGCAAGCCCGGGGACTGCGCAGGGGCACAAGATCACGCAGAGTGAGTCGAGCCTAGGGCGGTGACCCGTCCCCGGCGGGGAGGAGCGCAATAGTCGTACCGGCGTGGTCCGGTGCGATCCGGCGTGCTCCCGCGGGGTGCGGGAGCGGCCGCGGCGGCTCACCGGAGGGCCGGGGGACGCGCCCGGACGGGGGCGGCGAAACGGATTTGGGCGAACGGCTGCGGACCGTGTAATGTCTTCATCGCTCGCCCCAATAGCTCAGTCGGCAGAGCGTCTCCATGGTAAGGAGAAGGTCTACGGTTCGATTCCGTATTGGGGCTCTGGTGAGAGAGGTTCCCGCCGTCAGGCGGGGCCCGATCCCACCGAAGCGGTGTAGCTCAGTCGGTAGAGCAAGCGGCTCATAATCGCTGTGTCACCGGTTCAAGTCCGGTCACCGCTACTCACAGTAGCCGATTGTGGGGTCGGTCCTTCGATCGGCTACTCTTTCTTGCGTTGAATCAGTCCATCCGTTCGTCTTAGGAGCACTCACGTGGCTGCCACCGACGTCCGCCCGAAGATCACGCTGGCCTGCGTGGAGTGCAAGGAGCGGAACTACATCACCAAGAAGAACCGGCGTAACAACCCGGATCGACTGGAGATGAAGAAGCACTGCCCGCGTTGCAACGCGCACACCGCGCACCGCGAAACGCGATAAACAAGGCTCGTACACGAGGCCGCCCCCGCAGTCGGGGGCGGCCTCGTGTCGTTTCGGTCCCGGTTACCGACCGGAACCGGCCGGTAACCGCAGGGACGGGTCCCGCAGGGCGGGCCGCCCCACGGGCCGCCCCACGGGCGGGCCCGGCGGGTGGCCCGCGGGCGGGCCACCAGGTCAAACAACAGCAGACACCAGGAGGTGCCGAGCCATGGCGCTCGACCAGTCCTTCGTGGGGCGGAGCTACCCGCCCACCGAGCCCTACGAGGTGGGCCGGGAGAAGATCCGGGAGTTCGCGGAAGCGGTGGGGGACGCCAATCCGGCGTACACGGACCCGGAGGCCGCCAAGGCGCTCGGCCACCCCGAGGTGATCGCCCCGCCGACCTTCGTCTTCGCGATCACCTTCAAGGCCGCGGCGCAGGTGATCCAGGACCCCCGGCTCGGCCTGGACTACAACCGTGTGGTGCACGGCGATCAGAAGTTCGCCTACACCCGCCCGGTGCGCGCCGGTGACCGGCTCACCGTCACCTCCACCATCGAGGCGATCAAGTCGCTGGCCGGCAACGACATCCTGGACATCCGCGGCGAGGTCCACGACGAGGCCGGCGAGCACGTCGTGACCGCCTGGACCAAGCTGGTCGCCCGTGCGGCAGAGGAGGCGTGAGGAACCGATGACGGCGAAGATCGCTTACGACGACGTCGAGGTCGGCACCGAGCTGCCCGCCCAGACCTTCCCGGTGACCCGTGCCACGCTCGTGCGCTACGCGGGCGCCTCCGGGGACTTCAACCCGATCCACTGGAACGAGAAGTTCGCCAAGGAGGTCGGCCTGCCGGACGTCATCGCGCACGGCATGTTCACCATGGCGGAGGCCATCCGCGTGGTCACCGACTGGCTCGGCGACCCGGGCGCGGTCGTCGAGTACGGCGTCCGCTTCACCAAGCCCGTCGTCGTCCCGAACGACGACCGGGGAGCCGTGATCGAGGTCGGCGCCAAGGTCGCGGCCAAACTCGACGACAACACGGTCCGCGTGGACCTCACGGCCACCAGCGCGGGCCAGAAGGTGCTCGGGATGTCACGGGCGGTCGTACGGCTGGCCTGAGACGCCGGCGGCAGTGACGCGAAGTGACGAAGCAGCGCGAGGTGAGGGGCGCACTCCGCAGCGGGGCACCCCTCACCGCGTCCGGGTGCGCGGACGCCGGTGGATTCCCCGGGCCGCGTCCTCGTTGACGTAGTTAGTGATTGAGTACTAACTTTCATCCATGGTCAGGATGAGCGCAGAGGAGAGGCGCGAGAGCGTCATCCGCGCGGCGACGGCCGAGTTCGCCCGCGGCGGCTACTACGGCACGTCGACCGAGGCGATCGCCAAGCGCGTCGGCGTCTCGCAGCCGTACCTCTTCCGGCTCTTCCCTGGCAAGAAGGCCCTGTTCCTCGCGGTGGCCCAGCGCTGCATGGAGGACACGGTCCGCACCTTCCAGCAGGCCGCCGAGGGGCTGGAGGGCGAAGAAGCGCTGCACGCCATGGCCAACGCGTACACCGAGGCCATCGCGGAGCAGCCGGAGCAGTTGCTGATGCAGATGCAGATGTACGTCGCCGTGGCCGCCGCCGAGCAGGCCGGTGACCGTGAGCTCGGCGAGGAGGTCCGGGCGGGCTGGATGCGGCTGTGGGACACGGTGCACCTGCCGCTCGGCGCCGACGCCGGGGAGACCACCACCTTCATGGCGTACGGGATGCTCATCAACTGCCTGGTCGCCATGGGGTTCCCTCCCGGCCACCGGGTCTGGGAAGGGCTGTATCCGTCGGCGCGGATCAAGGGCCGGCCGGAGAAGTAGCGGCAAGCGGCGGTGAAGCCGGAAGGCGGCCGTGGGCGCCTTTTCACGGGCGTAAAAGTTAGTAATCAATAACTAAGGATCGGCGGCCGGCCACGGAAGCCGAACGCCCTCAGGGGGAGCGATGCCAGAGCAGACCGCACGTCGCGGGGGAGCAGTCTGGGCCCTCGTCATCACCAGCGTCGCCGGATTCATGGCGGCCCTCGACAACCTCGTCGTCACCACCGCGCTGCCCTCCATCCGCGAGGACCTCGGCGGCGCCCTGGACGACCTGGAGTGGACCGTGAGCGCCTATACGCTCACGTTCGCCGTCCTGCTGATGTTCGGCGCCGCGCTCGGCGACCGCTTCGGCCGGCGCCGCCTCTTCCTCGCCGGTCTGACCGTCTTCACCGGCGCGTCCGCCGCCGCGGCCATGGCCTCCGGCATCGATGCCCTCATCATCGCCCGCGCCGTCCAGGGAGTCGGAGCGGCGATCATGATGCCGCTCACGCTGACCCTGCTGACCGCGGCCGTGCCCGCCGCCAAGCGCGGGACGGCGTACGGCATCTGGGGCGCGGTCAACGGGCTCGCGGTGGCCTCCGGGCCGCTGATCGGCGGCAGCCTCACCGAGCACGTCTCCTGGCACTGGATCTTCTGGCTGAACGTCCCGCTCGGCGTCGCCCTGCTGCCGCTCGCCCGGCTGCGCCTCGCCGAGTCACACGGCACCGGCGCCCCGCTCGACGTCCCCGGCACCCTGCTCGCCAGCGGCGGCCTCTTCGGGATCGTCTACGGCCTGGTCCGCGGGCCCGCCGACGGCTGGACCGGCGCCCTGGTGCTCACCGGGCTGTTCGCCGGCGCCGCGCTGGTGGTCGGCTTCGTCCTCTACAGCACCCGCGCCGAGAACCCCATGCTCCCGATGCGGCTCTTCCGCTCCCGCGCCTTCTCCGGGATCAACGCGGCGAGCCTGCTGATGTTCCTCGGCATGTTCGGCTCGATCTTCCTGCTCAGCCAGTACATGCAGGGCGTCCTCGGCTACTCGCCCACCGAGGCGGGCCTGCGGATGCTGCCCTGGACCGGCATGCCGATGCTCGTCGCGCCGATCGCCGGTCTCCTCTCCGACCGCGTCGGCGGCCGTCCCGTCGTAGCCACCGGCCTCCTCCTGCAGGCCGCCGGACTCGCCTGGATGGCCGCCGTGGCCACCGCCGACGCCTCCTACGCCGTCCAGCTGCCCGGCCTGATCGTCAGCGGCATCGGCATGGCCCTGTACTTCGCGCCGGCCGCCAACCTCGTCATGTCCAGCGTCCTGCCCGGGGAGCAGGGCATCGCCTCCGGCGCCAACAACGCGCTGCGCGAGGTCGGCGGCGCGCTCGGCATCGCCGTCATGTCGTCGATCTTCTCCGCCCAGGGCGGCTACGAGTCCGGGCGGGCCTTCGTCGACGGCCTGCGGCCCGCGCTGGTCACCGGCTCCGCGATGGTCGCGCTCGCCGCGGTGGCCGCGTTGCTCATCCCCGCCCGGCGACGCGCCGGGCAGCTCCCGGGCGGCCGGTCGGAACCGGCGTCCGCCGCGGTCGCCGAGCCCGCCCTGCGCTGACCCGGACACGCGCTCGGTCACCGCGCCGGACGCGTCGAGGCCGACGCCTGCGCCGAACGCGCACACACGCGCGGCCCGCCCACCGGGCGGGCCGCACGCGCGCGTGGTGAAGCCCTGCCGCCGGTGATGCGGCGGGGGGAGGGGCTGTCGGCGGCGTCTCGTAGTCTTGGGCCCGTGCAGGAACTCCACGACGCCCCCCTCGCCCCGCTGACCACCTTCCGGCTGGGCGGTCCCGCGGACCGGCTCGTCACCGCGACCACCGACGACGAGGTGATCGCCGCCGTCCGCGAGGCCGACGACACCGGAACGCCGCTGCTGCTGATCGGCGGCGGCTCGAACCTGGTCATCGGCGACAAGGGCTTCGCCGGCACCGCGCTCGTCATCGCCACCAAGGGTTTCTCGCTGGACGGGGCGCGGCTGGAGCTGGCCGCCGGCGAGGTGTGGACCGACGCCGTCGCCCGTACCGTCGAGGCCGGATACGCCGGCATCGAGTGCCTGGCCGGCATCCCGGGCTCCGCGGGCGCGACCCCCATCCAGAACGTGGGCGCGTACGGCCAGGAGGTCTCCTCCACGATCACCGAGGTCGTCGCCTACGACCGCACCGCACGCCGGACGGTCACCCTCCCGAACGCCGACTGCGCGTTCTCCTACCGCCACAGCCGCTTCAAGTCCGACCCCGAGCGGTACGTCGTGCTGCGCGTGCGCTTCCTGCTGGAGGACGCGGACGGGCTGTCGGCGCCGATCAGATACGCCGAGACCGCCCGCGCGCTGGGCGTCGAGCCCGGCGACCGGGTGCCGCTGGCGGCCGCCCGCGAGACCGTGCTGAAGCTGCGGGCCGGCAAGGGCATGGTCCTGGACCCCGAGGACCACGACACCTGGTCGGCCGGCTCCTTCTTCACCAACCCGATCCTCACCGACGAGCAGTTCGCCGCCTTCCACACGCGCGTGCGGGAACGGCTCGGCGACGGCGTGGAACCGCCGGCCTACCCGGCGGGGGAGGGCCGCACCAAGACCTCCGCGGCCTGGCTGATCGACAAGGCGGGCTTCACCAAGGGCTACGGCACCGGTCCGGCCCGCATCTCGACCAAGCACACCCTCGCCCTCACCAACCGCGGCGCGGCCACCACCGAGGACCTCCTCGCGCTGGCCCGCGAGGTCGTGGCCGGCGTCCGCGAGGCCTTCGGCGTCACGCTGGTCAACGAGCCGGTGACGGTGGGCGTCACCCTGTAGGACCCCGGCCGGCGACCGGACGGCGGTCCAGCCCGTGGCACCGCGCGCCACGCCGGCCCGGCCGCCATCCGGCGGCCCGAGCAGGAACCCGGGCGGATCGGCTTGGACGCCGCCGCCGACGAAGCCGAAGCCGAAGCCGACCCCGCCGACGCCTCCGCCGTGCGGTCGGCGCGGATGCCTCCGCCGCACGCCCGGCGCGAACCCCGCGCCCCCGCGCGCCCCCGCCCGCCCTCCACGCGGGCCGGGCCGGCTCAGGCCAGCCAGTCGTCCACGCCGGACAGCAACTTCGCCTTCACGTCCTCCGGTGCGACCGAGGCCCGTACCGACTGACGGGCCAGCTCCGCCAGCTCCTCGTCCGAGAAGTCGTGGTGGCGGCGGGCGATCTCGTACTGGGCGGCCAGGCGGGAGCCGAACAGGAGCGGGTCGTCGGCGCCCAGGGCCATCGGTACGCCCGCGTCGAACAGCGTGCGCAGGGGGACGTCCTCCGGCTTCTCGTAGACGCCGAGGGCCACGTTCGAGGCGGGACACACCTCGCACGTGACCCCCCGGTCCGCCAGGCGCTTCAGCAGCCGCGGGTCGTCCGCCGCCCGCACGCCGTGCCCGATGCGCTGCGCGTACAGGTCGTCCAGGCAGTCCCGGACCGAGGACGGCCCCGCCAGCTCACCGCCGTGCGGCGCCGACAGCAGCCCGCCCTCCCGCGCGATGTGGAAGGCGCGGTCGAAGTCCCTCGCCATGCCCCGGCGTTCGTCGTTCGACAGGCCGAAGCCGACCACGCCCCGGTCGGCGTAGCGCACCGCGAGGCGGGCCAGGGTACGGGCGTCCAGCGGGTGCTTCATCCGGTTCGCGGCGACCACGACCCGCATGCCGAGCCCGGTCTCCCGCATCGCGGACTCCACCGCGTCCAGGATGATCTCCAGCGCCGGGATCAGACCGCCCAGCCGCGGCGCGTACGACGTCGGGTCCACCTGGATCTCCAGCCAGCCCGAGCCGTCCTTCAGGTCCTCCTCCGCGGCCTCCCGCACCAGGCGCCGGATGTCCTCGGGCTCCCTCAGGCACGAACGCGCCGCGTCGTACAGCCGCTGGAACCGGAACCAGCCGCGCTCGTCGGTCGCCCGCAGGCGCGGCGGCTCCCCGCCGGTCAGTGCCTCCGTCAGCGCTTCGGGCAGCCGCACGCCGTACTTGTCGGCCAGCTCCAGCAGAGTGGCGGGCCGCATCGACCCGGTGAAGTGCAGGTGCAGATGGGCCTTCGGCAGCTCAGAGACATCACGTACACGCTCCATTCGAAGATCCTGCCGCACGCCCCGCGGTCCCGGTAGCGGATTGCCCGTACGGGGTGTTGCCCGCACAAAGAAACGGGCCGCCTCCCCTTCAGGGGGAAGCGGCCCGCAGGCGCGCGCGTGGACCTTTCGGTCCCGTCAGTCCCGCGCCTCCGCCAGCAGCTTCTGGATCCGGCTCACGCCCTCGACGAGGTCCTCGTCACCCAGCGCGTAGGACAGCCGCAGGTAGCCCGGCGTGCCGAAGGCCTCGCCCGGCACGACCGCGACCTCGGCCTCCTCCAGGATCAGCGCGGCCAGCTCCACCGTGTTCTGCGGACGCTTGCCGCGGATCTCCTTGCCGATCAGCGCCTTGACCGACGGGTACGCGTAGAAGGCGCCCTCCGGCTCCGGGCAGACCACGCCGTCGATCTCGTTCAGCATGCGCACGATGGTCTTGCGGCGGCGGTCGAAGGCCTCACGCATCTTCGCCACGGCCTGCAGATCGCCGGAGACGGCGGCCAGGGCGGCGACCTGCGCCACGTTGGAGACGTTGGACGTGGCGTGCGACTGCAGGTTCGTCGCGGCCTTCACCACGTCCTTCGGGCCGACGATCCAGCCCACGCGCCAGCCCGTCATGGCGTACGTCTTGGCCACGCCGTTGACGACGACGCACTTGTCGCGCAGCTCGGGCAGCAGCGCCGGCAGGGACACGGAGACCGCGTCGCCGTACACCAGGTGCTCGTAGATCTCGTCCGTCAGCACCCACAGGCCGTGCTCCAGCGCCCAGCGGCCGATCGCCTCGGTCTCGGCCTCGGAGTACACCGCGCCGGTCGGGTTGGAGGGGGAGACGAAGAGGACGACCTTGGTCCGGTCCGTGCGGGCGGCCTCCAGCTGCTCCACGCTGACCCGGTAGCCGGTGGTCTCGTCGGCCACGACCTCGACCGGGACACCGCCGGCGAGGCGGATCGACTCCGGGTAGGTCGTCCAGTACGGCGCCGGGACGATGACCTCGTCGCCCGGGTCGAGGATCGCGGCGAAGGCCTCGTAGATGGCCTGCTTGCCGCCGTTGGTGACCAGGATCTGCGAGACGTCCGGCTCCCAGCCGGAGTCGCGCAGCGTCTTCGCGGCGATCGCGGACTTCAGCTCGGGCAGACCGCCGGCCGGGGTGTAGCGGTGGTACTTCGGGTTCTTGCAGGCCTCGATCGCGGCCTCGACGATGTAGTCCGGGGTCGGGAAGTCGGGCTCACCGGCGCCGAAGCCGATCACCGGACGTCCGGCGGCCTTGAGGGCCTTGGCCTTGGCGTCCACGGCGAGGGTGGCGGACTCGGAGATCGCGCCGACTCGGGCGGAGACCCGGCGCTCGGTGGGAGGGGTTGCAGCGCTCATGAGTCCATCGTTTCAGACCGGAAACTCCCCCGGCACGCGGGTTTCACAGACTGAACAGCGACTGAACAACTGTCCGGATCCGGCCACCGGCCCGGGCGATCCGACGCGATCAAAGTCCCTACAGGCACTTTCTGTTCGACGACCGGCCCCGGAACACGTACACTCTCTCCTCGTTGGCCTCACACGGGCCGCGCACGGGCGGTGCACATCGAGCACCCACCGGGATGCGGTACGTTGGGGGACAACCAAAGGGTCGTAGCTCAATTGGTAGAGCACTGGTCTCCAAAACCAGCGGTTGGGGGTTCAAGTCCCTCCGGCCCTGCTACACACACCTTCGCCAGGGTGTGCGCATGTACGTACAGCAATGCACCGCCGTGCGGCTCAGACCGGGCGCGGCACGGCCATGACCCGGAATCAGGTGAGGACGAATGGCGGACGCCGTGGGCTCCATCGACACGCCTGATGCCCAGGACGAGGCGCAGGAGAAGAAGAAGGCCCGCAAGGGCGGCAAGCGCGCCAAGAAGGGTCCGCTGAAGCGGCTCGCCCTTTTCTACCGCCAGGTCGTCGCGGAGCTCCGCAAGGTCGTCTGGCCGACGCGCAACCAGCTCACGTCGTACACGACTGTCGTGATCTTCTTCGTCGCCATCATGATCGCCCTGGTGACCGTGATTGACTATGGGCTCAGCCACGCCGCCAAGTACGTCTTCGGCTGAACCGAGAGCGAAGGGCGCCGTGGTTACCGGCGCCCCTTTCGCGTGTTCCACCCCTATGTATCCAGGAAGAAGCAGCCACCGTGTCTGACCCGAACCTGAACGACGCCATCGAGCCCGACGAGTCGGTGGATGACGAGCTCGACATCGTCGAGGGCGCGGACGAGGAAGACGAGTTCGAGGCTGCCGAGGAAGCCGCCCTGCACGTCGAGGACGAGACCGCCGAGGACGAGTCCGGCGAGGACGTCGACGAAGCCGACGAAGCCGACGAAGCCGAGGACGAGGCCGCCGAGGAGGAGACCGAGCCGGTCGACCCCGTCGAGGCCCTGCGCGAGGAACTGCGCTCGCTTCCCGGCGAGTGGTACGTCATCCACACCTACGCGGGTTACGAGAACCGCGTGAAGACCAACCTCGAGCAGCGTGCCGTCTCGCTGAACGTCGAGGACTACATCTTCCAGGCCGAGGTGCCGCAGGAAGAGGTCGTCCAGATCAAGAACGGCGACCGCAAGACGATCAAGCAGAACAAGCTGCCGGGCTACGTCCTGGTCCGCATGGACCTGACGAACGAGTCCTGGGGCGTCGTCCGCAACACTCCCGGCGTCACCGGCTTCGTGGGCAACGCCTACGACCCGTACCCGCTGACCCTGGACGAGATCGTCAAGATGCTCGCCCCGGAGGCCGAGGAGAAGGCCGCCCGCGAGGCCGCCGAGGCCGAGGGCAAGCCGGCCCCGCAGCGCAAGGTCGAGGTCCAGGTGCTGGACTTCGAGGTCGGCGACTCGGTCACCGTCACCGACGGCCCGTTCGCCACGCTGCAGGCGACCATCAACGAGATCAACCCCGACTCGAAGAAGGTCAAGGGCCTGGTCGAGATCTTCGGCCGCGAGACCCCGGTCGAGCTGAGCTTCGACCAGATCCAGAAGAACTAGTTCTTCCTGGACGAACCGCTTACGAGCAGGTCAGGCGGACGCTCGCGCGTCGGTCTGACCTGCTCGGTTTTTGGCCGCGCATCTATACCCGTTATCGTTGTGCGGTATGCCTGCGTCAGGGTCGCGTCCCTTGCGCCGGCAGGACCCGAATCGAAAGGACCCGGAGAGCTATGCCTCCCAAGAAGAAGAAGGTCACGGGGCTCATCAAGCTCCAGATCAACGCCGGTGCGGCGAACCCCGCCCCGCCGGTCGGCCCCGCGCTGGGTCAGCACGGCGTCAACATCATGGAGTTCTGCAAGGCCTACAACGCCGCGACCGAGTCGCAGCGTGGCTGGGTCATCCCGGTGGAGATCACGGTCTACGAGGACCGCTCCTTCACCTTCGTCACCAAGACGCCGCCGGCCGCCAAGATGATCCTCAAGGCCGCGGGCGTGGAGAAGGGCTCCGGCGAGCCGCACAAGACCAAGGTCGCCAAGATCACCGAGGCGCAGGTCCGCGAGATCGCCCAGACCAAGATGCCCGACCTCAACGCCAACGACCTGGACGCCGCGTCGAAGATCATCGCCGGCACCGCCCGTTCCATGGGCATCACCGTCGAGGGCTGACCTCCACCACCCGCAGAAGTCGTGGGAGGGCCTGCTCGGCCCTGACCACAACTCCTAAGAACCAACAGGAGCAGTAGTGAGCAAGCGCAGCAAGTCTCTCCGCGCTGCGGACGCCAAGATCGACCGGGACAAGCTCTACGCCCCGCTCGAGGCCGTCCGTCTCGCCAAGGAGACCTCCACGACCAAGTTCGACGGCACCGTCGAGGTCGCCTTCCGTCTGGGTGTCGACCCGCGCAAGGCCGACCAGATGGTCCGTGGCACCGTGAACCTTCCGCACGGCACCGGTAAGACCGCCCGGGTCCTGGTCTTCGCGACCGGTGACCGTGCCGAGGCCGCGCGTGCCGCGGGCGCCGACATCGTCGGTGCCGACGAGCTGATCGACGAGGTGGCGAAGGGCCGTCTGGACTTCGACGCCGTCGTCGCCACCCCGGACCTCATGGGCAAGGTCGGCCGTCTGGGCCGCGTCCTCGGCCCGCGTGGTCTGATGCCGAACCCGAAGACCGGCACCGTGACCCCGGACACCGCCAAGGCCGTGACCGAGATCAAGGGCGGCAAGATCGAGTTCCGCGTCGACAAGCACTCGAACCTGCACTTCATCATCGGCAAGACGTCGTTCGACGACACCAAGCTGGTGGAGAACTACGGCGCCGCGCTGGAGGAGATCCTCCGTCTGAAGCCGTCCGCCGCCAAGGGCCGCTACATCAAGAAGGCCGCGGTCAGCACCACCATGGGCCCCGGCATCCCGGTCGACCCCAACCGCACCCGCAACCTCCTCGTCGAGGAGGACCCGGCCGCCGTCTGAGCCCCGAGCTCACCCCGGTAGCCGCGTCAGGGACGCGTCCAGCGAGCACGGGCCCCGCAACCTTCGGGTTGCGGGGCCCGTCTCCGTTCATGTGCGGTCCTTCCGAACAGCCTTTGCCTGTACGGTCTTTCCGCACGCCCGTCAGCGCGCCGGGCCGGCGTGCCGGCACCGCGACCGCACAGGAGTGGGACGAATGAAGAGCACGACGGTGCGCCGCATGACGCTCTCGGCCGCGGCGGTGAGCGTGCTGTCGGGCGCGGTCGCCTGCGGTCCCCTCGGCTCCTCCGGCTCCTCCGGCGGCTCCGGCAGGGACGACGGCGCGTCCGGCGGCAACGCGGCGCACGTGCGCCCCGTCGCGGCCCTGCGCAGCGCCGAGAGGTCCACCCACCGGGCCGAGTCCGCCAGGGTCGAGTCCGTCACGACCATGGGCTCGATGATGTCGATGAAGGCAGCAGGCGCCATGGGCTGGGGGGACGGCCTCGTCGGCAACCTCACCATCACGTACACCGACGGCTGGGTCGCCGACTCCATGCGCGGGCTCGGCACCACCTCCATGGAGGCGCGCTACCTGCCCGACGCCTACTACGCGAAGATGGGCGAGAAGTTCGCCGAGCAGGCGGGCGGCAAGCACTGGATCCGGTACGGCTACGCGGACCTCGCCGACCTCGGCGGCAGCTCCGGCGCCTTCCTCCGCGACCAGATGCGGAACGCCACGCCCAACCAGTCGGTGAAGCTGCTGCTGGCCTCCGGCGACGTCGAGAAGGTCGGCACGGAGAAGGTGCGCGGCGAGAACACCACGCACTACGCCGGCACCGTGGACGTCGCCGACCTCACCACCGGGAACCCCGGCCTCGACGCGGACCGGCTGGCCGGTCTGAAGAGGCAGCTCACCCAGGCCGGCGTCACCACCGAGACCGTCCACATCTGGGTCGACGACCGGGACCTGCTGGTGAAGAAGGTCGAGAAGGGCCGGATGGCGCTCGGCGAGTACACCCAGACCGCGTACTACAGCGACTACGGCGTGCGGGTCTCCGCCGGCCGGCCCCCGGCCGGCGACACCGAGGACTTCACCACGCTCGTGCGGCAGCAGGCCGGGACCGGCACGACCTCCTGATCCCGGCAGGCCCGGGCGGATTTGCTATACGGGCGCGATGTATCTACTCTCCCTACTGAAGCCAAAGACCGCTGGTCGTTGCCGTGCGCTCGTACGAGGGCGCGGTGGCCGAAGGATCCGCTGAAAATGCGGGCGACCCGCGCAGGTGACAGTGGAAGAGCTCCCGGAGTACGTGCGCTCAGCGCTCGTACGACCGGTCGAGTCCGCCCCGTGCGCCTGCGCCGGGGCGTTTCGTTTTCCCCAGTCCTCCTTCGGGTCCGCGCGGTCCGAATCACCCGGAAGGAGGCCGAGGCTCTATGGCGAGGCCCGACAAGGCTGCCGCGGTTGCCGAGCTGACGGACAAGTTCCGCAACTCGAGCGCCGCCGTGCTGACCGAGTACCGCGGTCTCACCGTGGCGCAGCTCAAGACGCTGCGCCGTTCTCTCGGTGAGAACGCGTCCTACGCCGTGGTGAAGAACACGCTGACCAAGATTGCGGCCAACGAGGCCGGCATCTCGACGCTCGACGACCTGTTCAACGGTCCGACGGCGGTCGCCTTCGTCACCGGTGACCCGGTGGAGTCGGCGAAGGGTCTTCGTGACTTCGCCAAGGACAACCCGAATCTCGTCATCAAGGGCGGTGTCCTTGACGGCAAGGCGCTGTCCGCCGACGAGATCAAGAAGCTTGCGGACCTCGAGTCCCGCGAGGTTCTGCTCGCCAAGCTGGCGGGCGCCATGAAGGGCAAGCAGTCCCAGGCTGCCGCCGTCTTCCAGGCGCTCCCGTCGAAGCTCGTCCGCACCCTGGACGCGCTTCGTGCCAAGCAGGACGAGCAGGGCGGTGCCGAGTAATTCGGCTCGCTTTCTGACCTCGGCCGCCTGACGGCGGCGGAGGTCACAGCGGGCCAACGTACGCCCGCCACTCATGTACATCCGGCACCAGCCGAATTAGTGGAAGGATCGCCCATCATGGCGAAGCTCAGCCAGGAAGACCTGCTCGCGCAGTTCGAGGAGATGACCCTCATCGAGCTCTCCGAGTTCGTGAAGGCGTTCGAGGAGAAGTTCGACGTCACCGCCGCCGCCCCGGTCGCCGTGGCCGCCGGTGTCCCGGGTGTTCCGGCCGCCGAGGCCGTCGAGGAGAAGGACGAGTTCGACGTCATCCTCACCGGTGCCGGCGACAAGAAGATCCAGGTCATCAAGGTCGTGCGTGAGCTGACCTCGCTGGGTCTGAAGGAGGCCAAGGACCTCGTGGACGGCGCCCCGAAGCCCGTCCTGGAGAAGGTCGCCAAGGACGCCGCCGAGAAGGCCGCCGAGTCCCTCAAGGGCGCCGGCGCCTCCGTCGAGGTCAAGTAACACCTCCGCGGTCCCGTACCGCACTCTCGCGACCGCTGAACGCGTCCCCCTCGGGGATGTAACGCGAACGCACCGAGGAGCGATCATCCATCCGGGTGGTCGCTCCTTCGCGTTCCGGGGGGCGCGGCCACGGTTGCCTTGAACCCGCGTTCGCGGGGGGTAGGGTGATCTTCGTTGTGCTCCCGGCCGCCCAGGGTCCGGGCAGGGGGCCTTGACGAACCGCACGCAGCGCGCAATTCTCAGGACGCGTCGTCACAGGATCCGAATCCGAGGCATGGATCGACGACGAAGAGGGCAGTATCAACGTGCGTTGAGGGCAGCATGCCGAGGGCGTTGAGGACGACGAGGGTCACGAAAAATCGGGGCTGGACATCAGTGTGCCAAGTGGCTACACTGACCCTTTGCGCTGCCTGTTAGCTGTCCCCTGCCCGTCACCAGGGGCATGCCCTCGCTCGAGCACCGATGACCGGATGATCTCTGAACTGGGATTTCTGTCTCTGTGCGCGGGAGAGGGACCGGTACGCGCGTAGTGAGTCCGAGCCCTCGGAAGGACCCCCTCTTGGCCGCCTCGCGCACTGCCTCGACCGCGAATACGAACAACGGCGCCAGCACCGCCCCGCTGCGCATCTCTTTTGCAAAGATCAAGGAGCCTCTCGAGGTTCCCAACCTGCTCGCGCTGCAGACCGAGAGCTTTGACTGGCTGCTCGGGAACACCGCCTGGCAGAGTCGGGTCGAGGAGGCTCTGGAGTCCGGTCAGGACGTCCCCACCAAGTCCGGTCTCGAGGAGATCTTCGAGGAGATCTCCCCGATCGAGGACTTCTCCGGGTCGATGTCGCTGACGTTCCGCGACCACCGCTTCGAGCCGCCGAAGAACAGCATCGACGAGTGCAAGGAGCGCGACTTCACGTACGCCGCCCCGCTCTTCGTCACGGCCGAGTTCACGAACAACGAGACCGGCGAGATCAAGTCCCAGACGGTCTTCATGGGCGACTTCCCGCTCATGACCAACAAGGGCACCTTCGTCATCAACGGCACCGAGCGTGTCGTGGTGTCGCAGCTGGTCCGTTCGCCGGGTGTCTACTTCGACTCCTCCATCGACAAGACGTCCGACAAGGACATCTTCTCCGCCAAGATCATCCCGTCCCGGGGTGCCTGGCTGGAGATGGAGATCGACAAGCGCGACATGGTCGGTGTCCGCATCGACCGCAAGCGCAAGCAGTCCGTCACCGTCCTCCTGAAGGCGCTCGGCTGGACGACCGAGCAGATCCTCGAGGAGTTCGGCGAGTACGAGTCCATGCGCGCCACCCTGGAGAAGGACCACACCCAGGGCCAGGACGACGCGCTGCTCGACATCTACCGCAAGCTGCGTCCGGGCGAGCCCCCCACGCGTGAGGCCGCGCAGACGCTCCTGGAGAACCTGTACTTCAACCCCAAGCGCTACGACCTCGCCAAGGTCGGCCGCTACAAGGTCAACAAGAAGCTGGGCGCGGACGCCCCGCTGGACGCCGGCATCCTGACCGTCGAGGACATCATCTCGACGATCAAGTACCTGGTGAAGCTGCACGCCGGTGAGACCGAGACGGTCGGCGACAGCGGTCAGACGATCGTCGTCGAGACCGATGACATCGACCACTTCGGCAACCGTCGTCTGCGCAGCGTCGGCGAGCTCATCCAGAACCAGGTCCGCACGGGTCTGGCGCGCATGGAGCGCGTCGTCCGCGAGCGCATGACCACGCAGGACGTCGAGGCGATCACGCCGCAGACCCTGATCAACATCCGGCCGGTCGTCGCCTCCATCAAGGAGTTCTTCGGCACCAGCCAGCTGTCGCAGTTCATGGACCAGAACAACCCGCTGTCGGGTCTCACCCACAAGCGCCGCCTGTCGGCGCTCGGTCCGGGTGGTCTCTCCCGTGAGCGGGCCGGCTTCGAGGTCCGTGACGTGCACCCGTCCCACTACGGCCGCATGTGCCCGATCGAGACGCCCGAAGGCCCGAACATCGGTCTGATCGGTTCGCTGGCGTCCTACGGCCGGGTCAACGCGTTCGGCTTCGTGGAGACCCCGTACCGCAAGGTCGTCGACGGCCAGGTCACCGACGAGGTCGACTACCTGACGGCCGACGAGGAGGACCGCTTCGTCATCGCGCAGGCCAACGCCACGCTCAGTGACGACATGCGGTTCGAGGAGTCCCGGGTGCTGGTCCGCCGTCGTGGCGGAGAGGTCGACTACGTCCCCGGCGACGACGTGGACTACATGGACGTCTCGCCGCGCCAGATGGTGTCGGTCGCGACCGCCATGATCCCGTTCCTCGAGCACGACGACGCCAACCGTGCCCTGATGGGCGCGAACATGATGCGCCAGGCCGTGCCCCTGATCAAGTCCGAGGCCCCGCTCGTCGGCACCGGCATGGAGTACCGCTCCGCCGTCGACGCCGGCGACGTGGTCAAGGCCGAGAAGGCCGGTGTGGTCCAGGAGGTCTCCGCGGACTACATCACCACCGCCAACGACGACGGCACGTACATCACGTACCGCCTGGCCAAGTTCGCCCGGTCCAACCAGGGCACCTCGGTCAACCAGAAGGTCATCGTCAACGAGGGCGACCGGATCATCGAGGGCCAGGTCCTCGCCGACGGTCCGGCCACCCAGAACGGCGAGATGGCGCTCGGCAAGAACCTGCTGGTCGCGTTCATGCCGTGGGAGGGTCACAACTACGAGGACGCGATCATCCTGTCGCAGCGCCTCGTGCAGGACGACGTCCTCTCCTCGATCCACATCGAGGAGCACGAGGTCGACGCCCGTGACACCAAGCTCGGCCCCGAGGAGATCACCCGGGACATCCCGAACGTCTCCGAGGAGGTCCTCGCCGACCTCGACGAGCGCGGCATCATCCGCATCGGCGCCGAGGTCATCGCCGGTGACATCCTCGTCGGCAAGGTCACCCCGAAGGGCGAGACCGAGCTGACGCCGGAGGAGCGCCTGCTGCGCGCGATCTTCGGTGAGAAGGCCCGTGAGGTCCGTGACACCTCGCTGAAGGTGCCGCACGGCGAGACCGGCAAGGTCATCGGCGTGCGCGTCTTCGACCGCGAGGAGGGCGACGAGCTTCCCCCCGGTGTGAACCAGCTGGTGCGCGTGTACGTGGCGCAGAAGCGCAAGATCACCGACGGTGACAAGCTCGCCGGCCGGCACGGCAACAAGGGTGTCATCTCCAAGATCCTGCCGATCGAGGACATGCCGTTCCTGGAGGACGGCACCCCGGTCGACATCATCCTCAACCCGCTGGGTGTGCCGTCCCGAATGAACCCGGGACAGGTCCTGGAGATCCACCTCGGCTGGCTCGCCAGCCGCGGCTGGGACGTCTCCGGCCTCGGCGAGGAGTGGGCGCAGCGTCTCCAGGCGATCGGCGCCGACCAGGTCGACCCGGGCACCAACGTCGCGACCCCCGTCTTCGACGGCGCGCGCGAGGACGAGCTCGCGGGTCTGCTGCAGCACACCATCCCGAACCGGGACGGCGAGCGCATGGTGCTCCCGTCCGGCAAGGCGCGGCTGTTCGACGGCCGCAGCGGTGAGCCGTTCCCGGACCCGATCTCGGTCGGCTACATGTACATCCTGAAGCTGCACCACCTGGTCGACGACAAGCTGCACGCCCGCTCGACCGGTCCGTACTCGATGATCACCCAGCAGCCGCTGGGTGGTAAGGCCCAGTTCGGTGGCCAGCGCTTCGGCGAGATGGAGGTGTGGGCGCTCGAGGCGTACGGCGCCGCCTACGCCCTCCAGGAGCTGCTGACCATCAAGTCCGACGACGTCACCGGCCGCGTGAAGGTCTACGAGGCCATCGTCAAGGGCGAGAACATCCCCGAGCCCGGCATCCCCGAGTCCTTCAAGGTCCTCATCAAGGAGATGCAGTCCCTTTGCCTGAACGTGGAGGTCCTGTCCAGCGACGGTATGTCCATCGAGATGCGTGACACCGACGAGGATGTCTTCCGCGCTGCGGAGGAGCTCGGCATCGACCTGTCCCGGCGCGAGCCGAGCAGCGTCGAAGAGGTCTGACGGGAGTCCGGGAGCCTTCCTGGTGAAGGCTCCCGGCCCCAGGACCCCCGTATCAGACCCCAAGACTCACAACCCTGAGAGGGATTGACGCATAGTGCTCGACGTCAACTTCTTCGACGAGCTCCGGATCGGCCTGGCCACCGCTGACGACATCCGTCAGTGGAGCCACGGCGAGGTCAAGAAGCCCGAGACCATCAACTACCGCACCCTCAAGCCCGAGAAGGACGGACTCTTCTGCGAGAAGATCTTCGGTCCGACCCGGGACTGGGAGTGCTACTGCGGCAAGTACAAGCGCGTCCGCTTCAAGGGCATCATCTGCGAGCGCTGTGGCGTGGAGGTCACCCGCGCCAAGGTGCGCCGTGAGCGGATGGGCCACATCGAGCTGGCCGCGCCCGTCACGCACATCTGGTACTTCAAGGGCGTCCCGAGCCGCCTGGGCTACCTGCTCGACCTGGCTCCCAAGGACCTCGAGAAGGTCATCTACTTCGCGGCGTACATGATCACGTACGTCGACGAGGAGCGCCGTACCCGCGACCTGCCCTCCCTGGAGGCGCACGTCTCCGTCGAGCGGCAGCAGATCGAGAACCGCCGCGACGCCGACCTGGAGGCCCGCGCCAAGAAGCTCGAGGCCGACCTGGCCGAGCTGGAGGCCGAGGGCGCCAAGGCCGACGTGCGCCGCAAGGTGCGCGAGGGCGCCGAGCGCGAGATGAAGCAGCTGCGCGACCGCGCGCAGCGCGAGATCGACCGTCTCGACGAGGTGTGGACCCGGTTCAAGAACCTCAAGGTCCAGGACCTGGAGGGCGACGAGCTCCTCTACCGCGAGCTGCGCGACCGCTTCGGCACCTACTTCGACGGCTCGATGGGCGCCGCGGCGCTGCAGAAGCGCCTGGAGTCCTTCGACCTGGAGGAGGAGGCCGAGCGCCTCCGCGAGATCATCCGCACCGGCAAGGGCCAGAAGAAGACCCGCGCGCTCAAGCGCCTGAAGGTCGTCTCCGCGTTCCTGCAGACGTCCAACAGCCCCAAGGGCATGGTGCTCGACTGCGTGCCGGTCATCCCGCCGGACCTGCGTCCGATGGTGCAGCTGGACGGTGGCCGCTTCGCGACCTCCGACCTGAACGACCTGTACCGCCGCGTGATCAACCGCAACAACCGCCTGAAGCGCCTTCTCGACCTCGGTGCGCCCGAGATCATCGTGAACAACGAGAAGCGCATGCTCCAGGAGGCCGTCGACGCGCTCTTCGACAACGGCCGCCGCGGCCGCCCGGTCACGGGCCCCGGCAACCGTCCGCTGAAGTCGCTGTCCGACATGCTCAAGGGCAAGCAGGGCCGCTTCCGTCAGAACCTGCTCGGCAAGCGTGTCGACTACTCGGCGCGTTCCGTGATCGTCGTCGGTCCGCAGCTGAAGCTGCACCAGTGCGGTCTGCCGAAGGCGATGGCGCTGGAGCTGTTCAAGCCGTTCGTGATGAAGCGCCTGGTCGACCTGAACCACGCGCAGAACATCAAGAGCGCCAAGCGCATGGTGGAGCGCGGCCGCACGGTCGTGTACGACGTCCTCGAAGAGGTCATCGCCGAGCACCCGGTCCTGCTGAACCGTGCTCCCACCCTGCACCGCCTCGGCATCCAGGCCTTCGAGCCGCAGCTGGTCGAGGGCAAGGCCATCCAGATCCACCCGCTCGTGTGCACCGCGTTCAACGCGGACTTCGACGGTGACCAGATGGCCGTGCACCTGCCGCTGTCGGCGGAGGCGCAGGCCGAGGCCCGCATCCTGATGCTGTCCTCGAACAACATCCTCAAGCCGGCCGACGGCCGTCCGGTGACGATGCCGACCCAGGACATGGTCCTCGGTCTGTTCTTCCTCACCACCGACGGCGAGATGCGGAACGTGAAGGGCGAGGACCGCTCCTTCGCGTCCGTGGCCGAGGCGATCATGGCGTTCGACGCCGGCGAGCTCTCGCTGCAGTCGCGCGTGGACATCCGCTTCCCGGTGGGCACCATCCCGCCGCGCGGCTGGACCCCGCCGGCCCGCGAGGAGGGCGAGCCGGAGTGGCAGCAGGGTGACAGCTTCCGGCTGAAGACCACGCTCGGCCGTGCGCTCTTCAACGAGCTGCTGCCCGAGGACTACCCGTTCGTCGACTACGAGGTCGGCAAGAAGCAGCTCTCCGAGATCGTCAACGACCTCGCCGAGCGCTACCCGAAGGTCATCGTGGCGGCGACGCTCGACAACCTGAAGGCGTCCGGCTTCTACTGGGCGACCCGTTCCGGCGTCACCGTCGCCATCTCCGACGTCGTCGTTCCCGAGGCGAAGAAGGAGATCGTCAAGGGCTACGAGGCGCAGGACGAGAAGGTCCAGAAGCAGTACGAGCGCGGTCTGATCACCAAGGACGAGCGCACGCAGGAGCTCATCGCGATCTGGACCAAGGCGACCAACGAGGTCGCCGAGGCGATGAACGAGAACTTCCCGAAGACCAACCCGATCTTCATGATGGTGAACTCGGGCGCCCGAGGGAACATGATGCAGATGCGTCAGATCGCCGGTATGCGCGGTCTGGTGTCCAACGCCAAGAACGAGACGATCCCGCGTCCCATCAAGGCGTCCTTCCGTGAGGGCCTGTCCGTGCTGGAGTACTTCATCTCCACGCACGGTGCCCGTAAGGGTCTGGCGGACACCGCCCTGCGTACCGCCGACTCGGGTTACCTCACCCGTCGTCTGGTCGACGTCTCGCAGGACGTCATCATCCGCGAGGAGGACTGCGGCACCGACCGCGGCCTGAAGCTGGCGATCGCCGAGCGCGGCGCGGACGGCGTGCTGCGCAAGGCGGACAACGTCGAGACGAGCGTGTACGCGCGCTGCCTCGCCGAGGACATCGTGGTCGACGGCAAGGTGCTGGCCCCGGCCGGCACGGACCTCGGCGACGTGCTCATCGACGAGCTCGTCCGGCACGGCGTGGAGACGGTCAAGACCCGCTCGGTCCTGACCTGCGAGTCCGCCGTCGGCACCTGCGCGATGTGCTACGGCCGTTCGCTGGCCACCGGCAAGCTGGTCGACATCGGTGAGGCGGTCGGCATCATCGCCGCCCAGTCCATCGGTGAGCCCGGCACCCAGCTGACGATGCGTACCTTCCACACCGGTGGTGTGGCCGGTGACGACATCACCCAGGGTCTGCCGCGTGTCGTCGAGCTCTTCGAGGCCCGTACCCCGAAGGGTGTGGCTCCGATCTCCGAGGCGAGCGGCCGCGTCCGCATCGAGGAGACGGAGAAGACCAAGAAGATCGTCATCACCCCGGACGACGGCAGCGACGAGACGGCGTACCCGATCTCGAAGCGTGCCCGTCTGCTGGTCAGCGAGGGCGAGCACGTCGAGGTCGGCCAGAAGCTCACCGTGGGTGCCACCAACCCGCACGACGTGCTGCGCATCCTGGGCCAGCGCGCCGTCCAGGTCCACCTGGTCGGCGAGGTCCAGCGGGTCTACAACTCGCAGGGTGTGTCGATCCACGACAAGCACATCGAGATCATCATCCGGCAGATGCTCCGCCGCGTGACGATCATCGAGTCCGGCGACGCCGAGCTGCTGCCCGGCGAGCTGGTCGAGCGCTCGAAGTTCGAGCAGGAGAACCGTCGTGTGGTCCAGGAGGGCGGTCACCCGGCCTCCGGCCGTCCGCAGCTGATGGGTATCACCAAGGCCTCGCTGGCGACCGAGTCGTGGCTGTCGGCGGCGTCCTTCCAGGAGACGACCAGGGTCCTCACGGACGCGGCGATCAACGCCAAGTCCGACTCCCTGATCGGCCTCAAGGAGAACGTCATCATCGGTAAGCTCATCCCGGCCGGTACGGGCCTGTCCCGCTACCGCAACATCCGGGTCGAGCCGACCGAGGAGGCCAAGGCCGCGATGTACTCGGCCGTCGGCTACGACGACATCGACTACTCGCCGTTCGGCACCGGCTCCGGCCAGGCCGTCCCGCTGGAGGACTACGACTACGGTCCGTACAACCAGTAGGCGAGCATCCGCTGAGAGCGACGGGCGGTCACCCTCCGGGGTGGCCGCCCGTCGGCGTTCTTCACGGTCCTGTCCCGATGTCGTGATTGTGGGCCGTGGGACTGTGCCGGAATTGCCCACTTGGCAGATGATGGAGGGACCTAGGGGTTGTGGGGGAGGTGCTCCGTGTCCGAACAGTCGTCGCGGCCCTGGCAGCAGGGGCCCCGCATGCCGCAGCCGTGGGCCGGCCAGGGCATGCCGCAGCCGTGGGCAGGTCAGGGCATGCCGTCGGCGTCGTCGTCGGGGATGCTCGCCTCGCACGCCGACCGTGAGCGGACCGTGGACGTGCTCAGAGCGGGGTTCGGCGAGGGACGCCTGGAGCAGCCCGAGTTCGAGAAGCGGGTGGCACGCGCCTACGCGTCCCGCACGGTCGGGGAACTGGCCCTCCTCGTCGCCGACCTGCCGCACGGCCCGATGCCGATGACGACGGCCCCGGCGCCCCTGCCGGGCACCTTCCTGCCGGTGCCCCCGGCGCGGACCAACGGCAAGGCGGTGGGCGCCTTCGTCTGCGGTCTGCTGTGCGTGCCGACGATGGGCTTCACCGGCATCCCGGCGATCGTCCTGGGCCACACCGCCCGCGCCGAGATCCGCCGTACCGGCGAGCCCGGCGACGGCTTCGCCCTGACCGGCGTGATCCTCGGCTGGCTGGCCACCGGCTTCTGGGCCCTGGTGCTGGTGCTGGGCATGGTGTCCGCGGTCGTGTCGGGCGGCGGGTGACGGGGCCGCGGGGCGGCCGGGGTCCCGGGTACGGCCGCGGGGGCGCGCCCGCGCAGGGTGCCGGGGGAAGCGAGGGGATCACCCGTCCGAAGCCCGAAGCCGGTGTATGGGCTTGACATGTGTCGGGTGACGATGCGGGCGAGGCCCATTTGTTTTGACCGCAGCGAATGAGGTAGGTACGCTCAGACCTTGTGCCTGGGGTGTGCCTTGGCTCTCCTGCGTGCCTTCAAACCGCATAGGGAGCCGTGAACGGCCACCGTGATCTGCGCCTCTTTCTGCCGCCCGGCGGGAGTCCGCGGGATTCGACACACCCGACCGCGTGGGTCGGAGATGTTCCAGGTTAGCTGTACCTATCGGCACACAGAAACCGGAGAAGTAGTGCCTACGATCCAGCAGCTGGTCCGCAAGGGCCGGCAGGACAAGGTCGAGAAGAACAAGACGCCCGCACTCGAGGGTTCCCCTCAGCGTCGTGGCGTCTGCACGCGTGTGTTCACGACCACCCCGAAGAAGCCGAACTCGGCCCTGCGTAAGGTCGCGCGTGTGCGTCTGACCAGCGGGATCGAGGTCACCGCTTACATTCCGGGTGAGGGACACAACCTGCAGGAGCACTCCATCGTGCTCGTGCGCGGCGGCCGTGTGAAGGACCTGCCGGGTGTTCGCTACAAGATCATCCGTGGCTCGCTCGACACCCAGGGTGTCAAGAACCGCAAGCAGGCTCGCAGCCGTTACGGCGCCAAGAAGGAGAAGTAAGAATGCCTCGTAAGGGCCCCGCCCCGAAGCGCCCGGTCATCATCGACCCGGTCTACGGCTCTCCTCTGGTGACCTCCCTGATCAACAAGGTGCTGCTGAACGGCAAGCGCTCCACCGCCGAGCGCATCGTCTACGGCGCCATGGAAGGCCTGCGCGAGAAGACCGGCAACGACCCGGTCATCACGCTCAAGCGCGCTCTCGAGAACATCAAGCCGACCCTCGAGGTCAAGTCCCGCCGTGTCGGTGGCGCCACCTACCAGGTGCCGGTCGAGGTCAAGCCCGGCCGTGCCAACACCCTGGCGCTGCGCTGGCTGGTCGGTTACTCCCGCGCCCGTCGCGAGAAGACCATGACCGAGCGTCTCCTCAACGAGCTTCTCGACGCCTCCAACGGCCTCGGTGCGGCCGTGAAGAAGCGCGAGGACACCCACAAGATGGCCGAGTCCAACAAGGCCTTCGCGCACTACCGCTGGTAGTCGCTACCCACATCGAGACCGAGAGAAGACTGAAGCCTTATGGCTACCACTTCACTTGACCTGGCCAAGGTGCGCAACATCGGCATCATGGCCCACATCGACGCGGGCAAGACGACCACCACCGAGCGGATCCTGTTCTACACCGGTGTGTCTTACAAGATCGGTGAGGTCCACGACGGCGCTGCCACCATGGACTGGATGGAGCAGGAGCAGGAGCGTGGCATCACGATCACCTCTGCTGCCACCACCTGTCACTGGTCGCTGGACAACGTCGACCACACCATCAACATCATCGACACCCCGGGTCACGTCGACTTCACCGTCGAGGTGGAGCGTTCCCTGCGTGTGCTCGACGGTGCCGTGACGGTGTTCGACGGCGTCGCCGGTGTCGAGCCCCAGTCCGAGACGGTGTGGCGTCAGGCGGACCGCTACGGCGTTCCGCGTATCTGCTTCGTCAACAAGCTCGACCGCACGGGTGCCGAGTTCCACCGCTGCGTCGACATGATCTCCGACCGTCTGGGCGCGCAGCCGCTGGTCATGCAGCTGCCGATCGGCGCCGAGGCCGACTTCAAGGGCGTCGTCGACCTGGTGACGATGAAGGCCTTCGTGTGGTCCGCCGAGGCGACCAAGGGCGAGATGTACGACGTCGTCGACATCCCGGCCACCCACACCGAGGCTGCCGAGGAGTGGCGCGGCAAGCTGCTCGAGGCCGTCGCCGAGAACGACGAGGAGCTGATGGAGCTGTACCTCGAGGGCGAGGAGCCCACCGAGGAGCAGCTGTACGCGGCGATCCGTCGTATCACCATCGCGTCCGGCAAGGGCACCGGCACCACGGTGACCCCGGTGTTCTGCGGCACCGCGTTCAAGAACAAGGGCGTGCAGCCCCTGCTCGACGCGGTCGTGCGCTACCTGCCGTCCCCGGTCGACATCGAGGCCATCGAGGGCCACGACGTCAAGGACCCCGAGGTCGTCGTCAAGCGCAAGCCGTCCGACGACGAGCCGCTGTCCGCGCTGGCGTTCAAGATCATGAGCGACCCGCACCTGGGCAAGCTCACCTTCGTGCGCGTCTACTCCGGCCGTCTCGAGTCCGGCTCCGCCGTGCTCAACTCGGTCAAGGGCCGCAAGGAGCGCATCGGCAAGATCTACCGCATGCACGCCAACAAGCGTGAGGAGATCGAGTCGGTGGGCGCCGGCGACATCGTCGCCGTCATGGGCCTGAAGCAGACCACCACCGGTGAGACGCTGTGCGACGAGAAGCAGCCGGTCATCCTGGAGTCCATGGACTTCCCGGCGCCGGTCATCCAGGTCGCCATCGAGCCCAAGTCGAAGGGCGACCAGGAGAAGCTCGGCGTCGCGATCCAGCGCCTGGCCGAGGAGGACCCCTCCTTCCAGGTCCACTCCGACGAGGAGACCGGCCAGACCATCATCGGCGGCATGGGCGAGCTGCACCTCGAGGTGCTGGTCGACCGCATGCGCCGTGAGTTCAAGGTCGAGGCCAACGTCGGCAAGCCGCAGGTCGCGTACCGCGAGACCATCCGCAAGGCGGTCGAGAAGGTCGAGTACACCCACAAGAAGCAGACGGGTGGTACCGGCCAGTTCGCCCGCGTCATCATCGCGATCGAGCCGATCGAGGGCGGCGACGCCTCGTACGAGTTCGTCAACAAGGTGACCGGTGGCCGCGTGCCGAAGGAGTACATCCCTTCGGTCGACGCCGGTGCGCAGGAGGCCATGCAGTTCGGCATCCTCGCCGGCTACGAGATGACCGGTGTGCGTGTCACGCTGCTCGACGGTGCCTACCACGAGGTGGACTCCTCCGAGCTCGCGTTCAAGATCGCCGGTTCGCAGGCCTTCAAGGAGGCCGCGCGCAAGGCCAGCCCCGTGCTCCTCGAGCCGATGATGGCCGTCGAGGTCACCACGCCCGAGGACTACATGGGTGAGGTCATCGGCGACATCAACTCCCGCCGTGGCCAGATCCAGGCCATGGAGGAGCGGGCGGGTGCCCGCGTCGTGAAGGGCCTCGTGCCCCTCTCGGAGATGTTCGGCTACGTCGGAGACCTCCGCAGCAAGACGTCGGGTCGCGCAAGCTACTCGATGCAGTTCGACTCCTACGCCGAGGTTCCGCGGAACGTCGCCGAGGAGATCATCGCGAAGGCCAAGGGCGAGTAACGCACCGCGTTCACACGCCGTAGGCTTGACTCCGGAGCCTCACGGGACGGACACCCCCATCCGACGGTGTTCGTCCCAGGGCCCGGGCTTTCCAGCAAAGATCACCTGGCGCCGATGAAGTAAGGCGTACCAGAACCACTCCCAGGAGGACCCCAGTGGCGAAGGCGAAGTTCGAGCGGACTAAGCCGCACGTCAACATCGGCACCATCGGTCACATCGACCACGGTAAGACGACCCTCACGGCCGCCATTACCAAGGTGCTGCACGACGCGTACCCGGACCTGAACGAGGCCACCCCGTTCGACAACATCGACAAGGCGCCCGAGGAGCGTCAGCGCGGTATCACCATCTCCATCGCGCACGTCGAGTACCAGACCGAGGCGCGTCACTACGCCCACGTCGACTGCCCGGGTCACGCGGACTACATCAAGAACATGATCACCGGTGCCGCCCAGATGGACGGCGCGATCCTCGTGGTCGCCGCGACCGACGGTCCGATGCCGCAGACCAAGGAGCACGTGCTCCTGGCCCGCCAGGTCGGCGTCCCCTACATCGTCGTCGCCCTGAACAAGGCCGACATGGTGGACGACGAGGAGATCCTGGAGCTCGTCGAGCTCGAGGTCCGTGAGCTCCTCTCCGAGTACGAGTTCCCGGGCGACGACCTGCCGGTCGTCCGCGTCTCCGCGCTGAAGGCGCTCGAGGGCGACGAGAAGTGGACCGCTTCGGTCCTCGAGCTCATGAACGCCGTCGACACCTCCATCCCGGAGCCCGAGCGTGACGTCGACAAGCCGTTCCTGATGCCGATCGAGGACGTCTTCACCATCACCGGTCGCGGTACGGTCGTCACCGGCCGTATCGAGCGTGGTGTCCTCAAGGTCAACGAGACCGTCGACATCATCGGCATCAAGACCGAGAAGACCACCACCACGGTCACCGGCATCGAGATGTTCCGCAAGCTGCTCGACGAGGGCCAGGCCGGTGAGAACGTCGGTCTGCTGCTCCGCGGCATCAAGCGCGAGGACGTCGAGCGCGGCCAGGTCATCATCAAGCCGGGCTCGGTCACCCCGCACACCGAGTTCGAGGCGCAGGCCTACATCCTGTCCAAGGACGAGGGTGGCCGCCACACGCCGTTCTTCAACAACTACCGTCCGCAGTTCTACTTCCGTACGACGGACGTGACCGGCGTGGTGACCCTCCCCGAGGGCACCGAGATGGTCATGCCGGGTGACAACACCGAGATGAAGGTGGAGCTCATCCAGCCCGTCGCCATGGAAGAGGGCCTGAAGTTCGCCATCCGTGAGGGTGGCCGGACCGTGGGCGCCGGCCAGGTCACCAAGATCAACAAGTGATCTTCGACTGACCCGGTAGGTCTCTGAAGGGGCCCGTACGACTTCGGTCGTACGGGCCCCTTCGCCTTCCCCGCGCCGGGAGGGCGGACGGCGGCCCGGTGAAGTCCCGGCGAACCCCGCGGGACCGGCCGCCGAGAGTTGCGCCAACTCCGCGCCGGAGGCGTCCCGAATGTTCCTGTCCGCTCGCTGTGGGCCGGTTGTTCCGCCCTAGCGTGGACGCTCGCACCGGAGGCAGACAGGGGTGAGGGCTGATGTCCGTGACGACGGCCGACCGGCCGGCACAGCGAGCGCGGACGGTGCGGGCGCGCCGCGACCCGGCCCCGCCCCGGCGCCCGCGCCTGTACGCCGTCGACGGCATCCGCCTGCTCGCCGCCCTGATGGTCGCCGTGCACCACTACGCCGGCACGCGCCGCGTCGACCGGCCGCACAACGCCGTCTGGGACCGGCCGGCGTCCGACATCATGCCGACGGTGTACCACTTGGCCTCGTACGGCTGGATCGGTGTCGAGATCTTCTTCGTCATCAGCGGCTTCGTGATCTGCATGTCCTGCTGGGGCCGCACCCCGCGCCAGTTCTTCGTCTCGCGGGTGATCCGGCTGTACCCCGCCTACTGGTTCGCCGTGGCGTTCACCACGGCCGTCCTGGTGGCCCTCCCCGGTGTCTGGGACCGCCTGCCCCTGAGCGACGTACTCCTCAACCTGACGATGTTGCAGTCCGGTTCGGGGGTGGCCGACATCGACGCGGTGTACTGGACGCTCTGGTCGGAACTCCGCTTCTACCTGCTGTTCCTGGTCGTCGTCGCGATGGGGCTCACGTACAAGCGGGTCGTGGTCTTCTGCTGCGTGTGGGGCGCCGCGGCGATGCTCGCCCCGGTGTCCAGGTTCCACCTGCTGGTCCTGGCCGCCGACCCGGACGGCGCCTGGTACTTCATCGCCGGCCTGGCCCTCTACCTGATGCACCGCTTCGGCCAGGACCTGCTGCTGTGGGGCATCCTCGCGATGGCCTGGCTGATGGGACAGCGGGAACTGGGACTGCGCATCGACAACGTCGAGCACGTCTCCGGCTGGCGGGGGAGCGTGCTGATCTACACGGTGTTCCTGCTCGCCATGGCCGCGATCGCGCTCGGCGCGACGGACCGGATGCGCTGGAAGTGGCCGGCGACCGCCGGGAGCCTGACCTACCCCCTCTACCTGCTGCACTACGCGGCCGGTACGGCGGTCATCAACCGCCTGCGGGACACCATGGACGCCCGGCTGCTGGTCGCGTCGGTGATCGCCGGGTTCCTGCTGCTGAGCTGGCTGGTGCACCGGTTCGTGGAGCGCCCGGTGTCGAGGCTGCTGAAGCGGGGGCTGGACACGTCGTTCGCGCGGTTGCGAAACGCGGGATGACCCGGCGGGGGCACCGGTGGGCGTTCCCACGCTCACCGGTGCCCCCGCCCACCTCGGCGCCCGTCCCGACCGGGCGGGGGCAGGGCCCCTGGATCAGATGACGCCCTGTGCCAGCATCGCGTCCGCCACCCGCTCGAATCCGGCGATGTTCGCGCCGGCCACGTAATCGCCGGGGGCGCCGTAGCGTTCGGCGGTCTCGGCGCAGGTGGTGTGGATGTCGGTCATGATGCGGGCCAGTTCGTTCTCGACCTGCTCGGCCTTCCACGACGTACGCGACGCGTTCTGCGTCATCTCCAGGGCGCTCACCGCGACCCCGCCCGCGTTCGCGGCCTTGCCGGGGCCGAAGGCGACCCCGGCCCGCTGCAGGAGCTGCACCGCCTCCGGGGTGGTCGGCATGTTCGCGCCTTCCGAGACCGCCTTCACGCCGTTGCGGATGAGTTCGGCGGCGTCGGCGGCGTTCAGCTCGTTCTGCGTCGCCGACGGCAGGGCGAGGTCCGCCGGGACCTCCCAGACCCGCCCGCCGGGGACGAACCGTGCGGAGGCGCCGCGGCGCTCGGCGTAGTCGCTCACCCGGCCGCGCTCGACCTCCTTGACCTGACGCAGCAGGTCCACGTCGATGCCCTTCTCGTCCACCACGTAGCCGCTGGAGTCCGAACACGTCACCGGGTTGGCGCCGAGAGCCACCAGCTTCTGGATGGTGTAGATCGCGACGTTCCCGGAGCCGGAGACGACCGCCGTCTGCCCGTCGAGATCCTCACCGCGGGCGCGCAGCATGGCCTCCGCGAACAGCACGTTGCCGTATCCGGTCGCCTCCGGACGGATCAGCGAGCCGCCCCAGCCGGCGCTCTTGCCGGTCAGCACGCCGCCCTCCCAGCGGTTGGTGATCCGCCGGTACTGGCCGAACAGGTAACCGATCTCGCGGGCGCCGACCCCGATGTCACCGGCCGGGATGTCGGTGTACTCGCCGATGTGCCGGTACAGCTCGGTCATGAAGGACTGGCAGAAGCGCATGACCTCCGCGTCGCTGCGGCCCTGCGGGTCGAAGTCGCTGCCGCCCTTGCCGCCGCCGATGCCGAGGCCGGTCAGCGCGTTCTTGAAGATCTGCTCGAAGCCGAGGAACTTGATGATCCCGAGGTTCACGGACGGGTGGAAGCGCAGGCCGCCCTTGTACGGGCCGAGGGCGCTGTTGAACTCGACGCGGAAGCCGCGGTTGACGTGGACCCGGCCCCGGTCGTCCTGCCACGGCACTCGGAAGATGATCTGCCGCTCCGGCTCGATCAGCCGCTCGACGAGGCCCGGGTCGGCGTACTCGGGGCGGGCCGTGAGCACCCGGCCGAGGCTGTCCAGCACCTCGCGGGCGGCCTGGTGGAACTCGGGCTCCGCCGGGTTGCGGCGCTCGATCTCGGTGCGCAGGAATTCGAGGGCGGTCTTGGGGTCGGGGCGTGAGGTCACGGAGGTCCCTTTCAGGCACGGCTGACACCGGGACAGAGCCGGTGAGGGGCGCTCGGCGCCATTGCCGCGCGCGGGAATGTCGACCGCCCGCCTCCGCGAGCAGCCGGCGCTTCAGTGCTGCTCCCATGTTAAAGAGAAGACCAAGAGGCCAGGACGGTGTTCCGTATGTGAGATTGCGTATACGAGAACGAGATGCCTGAGAACCGGTCACGGCGTGGCGATGCCGGCCGGCCGGGCCGGGCGCCCGAAGCGGGCGGGGACGCCCGGCGAGTACAGGACGCTCACCGGTTCCCCCTCCGGTGCCGGCAGACCGGCCGCCGTGACCAGGTCCTCGTCGCACTCGATGAGTTCGGCCCGGTGCAGCGGCCAGCGCGGATGGGCGTTGGGCAGATACATCGACCGGCCGAAGAAGGCCCCGTGCATGCCCCATCGGGCGGTCAGGAAGTGCTCCAGCTCGGTGGGCTCCTCGACCGGCTCGCCCGTCCGCACGGTGATACGGCTCCGGGCGCCGCGCGGGCCCGGCCATCGCCGTGAGCTGGTGTACGTCACGGTGTCCCCGTCGTGCCGGATGTCCATCCGGGACCAGAGGTACGGCATGCGGAAGCCCAGGCGCCCGACCGCCACGGGGATCAGGCGCGAGGCGTCCAGGGAGCGGAAGACGACGCCGCGCCGCCCGTGCGCGTCCACCGAGTACAGGCGGACGTTGGTCTCGGGGAACGTGCCGAGGTAGGGGACGCCCGGGAGGCGGAGCCAGCCCACGCGGTGCATGCGGAAGGCGACGAGACCGACGTACGTGACACCGTCCAGGGTGTCGGGCACGGCGCCCGTCGGCAGCAGACGGGCCACGTCGGCCGGGTCCACCGCCCAGTGCAGGAAGGTCAGATCGAGCCAGGACTGGGTGAGCAGGGGCCGCGCGATGGCCTCGGGCGGGTCGGCCGTTATGGGGTGCGGGGGTATCGGCGGTCGTGGCTGCAGTGGCGCTGGTGACTGCGGTGTCGGAGGCACGGCAGTCAGTGTTCCAGGCTTCAGCACGCCGTTCGGGACCGCATCCACGGGCCCGTGGCGCCACCACGGTCCGCGGCCGTTCATGGGCGCCGTCCCGCGGCAGACGCTGATCGTCATTCCGCGGACCCGCCACGGCCCGCAGGCGCCGGAGGCAGGACACGCGCGACGCGGCACGGCGGTGCTGCTCGTCCTCGCCGAGCGGAGCTGAGGAGTCCACGGTCGTCGGGGCGGGGCGGGGCGGGGCGGGGCAGCCGGACACCCTGACCGGCTGGACGGAGAAGACGGTCACGTCGGCGGACTCGGGGACCAGGACGGTCACCGAGGTGAACTCGGCGACCTACGACGACGCGGGGCGTACCGACACCCGCACGATCAACGGCGACACGCAGTCGTTCGTGTACGACGGCGAGGGCCTGCTGACGTCCGTCTCCGGATTCGGCGCGGGCCAGGGTGCGATCACCGGACCCACCGCGCCACGCCAATTGCGGTGTCGGCGAACTGAGTTACCTTTCTGCCCATGACAGGCATACAGGGGAGTACACCGGCTTTGTCCTCGCTCTCGGCCGAGCAGGTGGTGGCGCTTCCGCTCGAAACCCTCGCCCGCAGCGTCGTGGGCGATCTGTTCAGGCCGGGCGGTGGCACGCCGTACATCTCCGGCTGGTTGCACCGGGTCCGCCGGGACTACCGGCAGCTGAAGGATCCCGAGGCGTTGGGCGCCATCAGCGAGGCGGTGGCGTGGCTGCGGCTGCGGATGATCATCGTCGACGACCTGCGGCCCAAGGCCGAGGGTGACTGGGTCATGCTGAGCCGTCAGGGCGCCCAGTGGCTGCGGGGCGGCCCGCTCCCGCTCGGCGCCACCGGCTGACCGCGTCCGACCGGCGCCCCCTGTCACGTCGGCCGCACACCGGTGACGCGCCCCGCTCCCGGGGAGAACCGGGAGCGGGGCGCGTCGGCGTCGGCGTCGGCGGATCCGTCGGGCCGGCCCGGCCCTACGGCGTCACGACCAGACGGTCGGCGACGCCGACAGCTCCAACCAGTTCTGGACCGGTACCAACGGCTCCCGCGGCGCGATGCGGCTGATCGCGGTGGCGAGCGTCGTCGGGGCGGACTGGGTTCCGGCCGCGCCGGCGGTGCCGCTGGGCGACACGTACTGCGTGGTGCTCGCGGCCTGGAGCGCCGGACAGCGCGACCGGCGCGCCTGCCAGCAGACTGACGCGCGCGATGACGGGCTTCACTTGCATGGTGGTGCCTCCGGTTCGTCCGTGACCAGGGGTGCCGTGCAGGGGAAAGCGCCTTCTCGTGTCCGTGTGGGACCGTAAGCGTCTGTCGTGGACGCGTCAAAGGTCGCGTACGTGATTCATGTTCACGAACATGAACGAGCCCGGAGTGCTGGGAGAGCTGCGAGGAGCGCGCGGGGAGGGTGCGGGTTTGACCTGCGTCACCCTGGGGGTATTCTCTCCGGCTCGATTGGCCAGCTGCCTGCCCCGTATGGCAGACTGTCCGAGTTGCTCGGTCGAGTGTTGATGCTGCGCGCCTCCCGCCGGGGGGACCGGAAGCGAGTCCCACAGTACTCGTCGCCCTAACTGCCGTCAGGCAGCGCTGGGGCGGACGTACGGGAATCTTCCGGGAAGTGTCGGCGCGGCACCGGCCAGGCGCCCGGTGGACTTTCGTCCCCGGCTTGCGGTTCCGGAAGGGCCGTGTGCGTTCCCCGCAGGGATGTCCGAACAAGGGACATCTGTGTGAGCGGGAGCGCGACACGCCCGACCGCGTGGGTCGGAGGACGAGGGTGGAGTGACATCGGGTCCAGAGCGTGAGAAGAGACAGGACTACTGAGTAGCCATGGCGGGACAGAAGATCCGCATCCGGCTCAAGGCCTACGACCACGAGGTCATCGACTCCTCGGCGAAGAAGATCGTCGAGACGGTGACCCGCACTGGTGCGTCGGTCGCGGGCCCGGTGCCGCTGCCCACTGAGAAGAACGTGTACTGCGTCATCAAGTCGCCGCACAAGTACAAGGACTCGCGCGAGCACTTCGAGATGCGCACGCACAAGCGCCTGATCGACATCCTCGACCCGACCCCCAAGACCGTTGACTCTCTGATGCGACTCGACCTCCCGGCCGGTGTCGACATCGAGATCAAGCTCTGAGGCGCGGTGATCTGAGAGATGGCTAAGCAGATCAAGGGCATCCTGGGCGAGAAGCTCGGTATGACGCAGGTGTGGGACGAGAACAACCGTGTTGTTCCGGTCACCGTCGTCAAGGCCGGGCCCAACGTCGTCACCCAGGTCCGTACGAACGACACCGACGGCTACGAGTCGGTCCAGATCGCCTTCGGCGAGATCGACCCGCGCAAGGTGAACAAGCCCCTCAAGGGCCACTTCGCCAAGGCCGACGTCACCCCGCGCCGTCACCTCGTCGAGATCCGTACCGCTGACGCCAGCGAGTACACCCTCGGCCAGGAGATCACCGCCGAGGTGTTCGAGGCCGGTGTGAAGGTCGACGTCACCGGCAAGAGCAAGGGCAAGGGCTTCGCCGGTGTCATGAAGCGCCACAACTTCGGTGGCCTCGGCGCCGGTCACGGCACGCAGCGCAAGCACCGCTCGCCCGGTTCCATCGGTGGCTGCGCCACCCCGGGCCGTGTGTTCAAGGGCCTCCGCATGGCGGGTCGCATGGGCAACGAGCGGGTCACCACCCAGAACCTGACCGTCCACGCCGTTGACGCGGAGAAGGGTCTGCTGCTCATCAAGGGCGCGGTTCCCGGTCCGAACGGCGGCCTCGTCCTGGTCCGCACCGCGGCCAAGGGGGCCTGAGGTAACCGATGAGCACTGTTGACATCCTTTCGCCGGCGGGCGACAAGGCCGGTACCGTCGAGCTCCCCGCGGAGATCTTCGGCGTTGAGAAGGTCAGCATCCCGCTGATCCACCAGGTCGTCGTCGCGCAGCTGGCCGCTGCCCGCCAGGGCACCCACAAGACCAAGACGCGCGGCGAAGTCCGCGGCGGTGGCAAGAAGCCGTACCGCCAGAAGGGCACCGGTCGCGCCCGTCAGGGTTCGACCCGCGCGCCGCAGTTCGCCGGTGGTGGCGTCGTGCACGGTCCCGTGCCGCGCGACTACTCGCAGCGGACCCCGAAGAAGATGAAGGCCGCGGCCCTGCGCCACGCCCTCACCGACCGGGCGCGTCACAACCGCATCCACGTCGTCTCCGGCGTGGTCGAGGGTGCGATCTCCACCAAGGCCGCGAAGAACCTGTTCGGCAAGATCTCGGAGCGCAAGAACCTGCTCCTGGTCGCCGAGCGTTCCGACGAGGCCGCGTGGCTGTCCGCCCGCAACCTGCCCCAGGTCCACATCCTGGAGCCGGGCCAGCTGAACACGTACGACGTTCTCGTCTCGGACGACGTGGTCTTCACCCAGGCCGCTTTCGAGTCCTTCGTCGCCGGCCCGAACAAGGCCAACGACACCGAAGGGAGCGAGGTCTGATGGCCATCCGTCACCCCGCCATTGCCTCGAAGGCCGCCAAGGCCGCCAAGGCCGCGCGCGTCGCCAAGGCGCGTCGCCACGCCGCCGAGGGCAAGAACACCGTCGAGACCCCGCTCAGCAAGTCGTACACGGACCCCCGTGACGTGCTGCTGAAGCCGGTCGTCTCCGAGAAGAGCTACGCGCTCCTCGACGAGAACAAGTACACGTTCATCGTCGACCCGCGGGCCAACAAGACCCAGATCAAGGAGGCCGTCCAGGCGGTCTTCGACGTCAAGGTCACCGGGGTCAACACGATCAACCGCGCCGGCAAGCGCAAGCGGACCCGCACGGGCTTCGGCCAGCGTGCCGCCACCAAGCGCGCGATCGTGACCCTCGCCGAGGGCGACCGTATCGACATCTTCGGCGGTCCGACCGCGTAAGCGGGTCGGATCGTCCGATATCGGACGAGGACTGAGAAATGGGAATCCGCAAGTACAAGCCGACTACGCCGGGCCGTCGTGGCGCCAGCGTCGCCGACTTCGTCGAGGTCACGCGGTCCACGCCGGAGAAGTCGCTGGTTCGCCCGCTGCACAGCAAGGGCGGCCGTAACAACGCCGGTCGTGTGACCGTTCGCCACCAGGGTGGCGGACACAAGCGCGCCTACCGTCTGATCGACTTCCGTCGTCACGACAAGGACGGCGTGCCGGCGAAGGTCGCGCACATCGAGTACGACCCCAACCGCACCGCGCGCATCGCGCTCCTGCACTACGCGGACGGCGAGAAGCGCTACATCCTGGCCCCCAAGGGCCTGAACCAGGGCGACCGGATCGAGAACGGCCCCGGCGCCGACATCAAGCCCGGCAACAACCTGGCGCTGCGCAACATCCCGGTCGGTACGACGATCCACTCCGTGGAGCTTCGTCCGGGCGGCGGCGCCAAGTTCGCCCGCTCCGCCGGTGCCTCCGTGCAGCTGCTCGCGAAGGAGGGCACGATGGCCCACCTCCGCATGCCGTCCGGTGAGATCCGCCTGGTCGACCAGCGCTGCCGCGCCACGGTCGGCGAGGTCGGCAACGCCGAGCAGAGCAACATCAACTGGGGCAAGGCCGGCCGCAAGCGCTGGCTGGGCGTCCGCCCGACCGTTCGCGGTGTGGCGATGAACCCGGTTGACCACCCCCACGGTGGTGGTGAGGGCAAGACCTCCGGTGGTCGCCACCCGGTCAGCCCCTGGGGTCAGAAGGAAGGTCGTACTCGTGCTCCCAAGAAGGCGAGCAACAAGTACATCGTCCGCCGCCGCAAGACGAACAAGAAGCGCTAAGGACGGGTTGAGATGCCTCGTAGCTTGAAGAAGGGGCCCTTCGTCGACGACCACCTGATGAAGAAGGTGGACGCCCAGAACGAAGCCGGCACCAAGAACGTCATCAAGACCTGGTCCCGTCGCTCGATGATCGTCCCGGCCATGCTCGGCCACACCCTGGCGGTGCACAACGGCAAGACCCACATCCCGGTGTTCGTCACCGAGTCGATGGTCGGCCACAAGCTCGGCGAGTTCTCGCCGACCCGCACCTTCCGGGGCCACGTCAAGGAAGACCGGAAGTCGAAGCGCCGCTAGCAGCGGATCGCATTCAGACACGTAAGTAACTCTGAAGGGACAACCATGGAAGCCAGGGCCCAGGCGCGGTACATCCGCGTCACGCCCATGAAGGCCCGCCGTGTGGTGGACCTCATCCGTGGCATGAACGCCACGGAGGCCCAGGCTGTTCTGCGATTCGCTCCGCAGGCAGCCTCGGTTCCGGTCGGCAAGGTGCTGGACAGCGCCATCGCCAACGCCGCGCACAACTACGACCACACCGACGCCGACAGCCTCTTCATCTCCGAGGCGTACGTCGACGAGGGCCCGACCCTGAAGCGGTTCCGGCCGCGCGCCCAGGGCCGTGCCTACCGGATCCGCAAGCGGACCAGCCACATCACCGTGGTCGTCAGCAGCAAGGAAGGAACCCGGTAATGGGCCAGAAGGTTAACCCGCATGGGTTCCGGCTCGGTGTCACCACGGACTTCAAGTCCCGTTGGTACGCCGACAAGCTGTACAAGGACTACGTCAAGGAAGACGTCGCCATCCGTCGGATGATGACGTCCGGCATGGAGCGCGCCGGCATCTCCAAGGTCGAGATCGAGCGCACCCGTGACCGCGTGCGGGTGGACATCCACACCGCTCGTCCGGGCATCGTCATCGGCCGCCGCGGCGCCGAGGCCGACCGCATCCGCGGCGACCTCGAGAAGCTCACCGGCAAGCAGGTCCAGCTGAACATCCTCGAGGTCAAGAACCCCGAGACCGACGCCCAGCTGGTCGCCCAGGCCGTCGCCGAGCAGCTCTCCTCCCGCGTCTCCTTCCGCCGTGCCATGCGCAAGAGCATGCAGTCGGCGATGAAGGCGGGCGCCAAGGGCATCAAGATCCAGTGCGGTGGCCGTCTCGGCGGCGCCGAGATGTCCCGCTCGGAGTTCTACCGCGAGGGCCGCGTGCCCCTGCACACGCTCCGCGCGAACGTCGACTACGGCTTCTTCGAGGCCAAGACGACCTTCGGCCGCATCGGTGTGAAGGTCTGGATCTACAAGGGCGACGTCAAGAACATCGCCGAGGTTCGCGCCGAGAACGCTGCCGCCCGTGCGGGTAACCGCCCGGCCCGCGGTGGCGCCGACCGCCCGGCCCGTGGTGGCCGCGGTGGCGAGCGGCGCGGTCGCAAGCCGCAGCAGGCTGCCGGCGCCGAGGCCCCCAAGGCCGAGGCTCCCGCCGCCGCTCCGGCTGAGAGCACCGGAACGGAGGCCTGACCGTCATGCTGATCCCCCGTAGGGTCAAGCACCGCAAGCAGCACCACCCGGGACGCAGCGGCGCTGCCAAGGGTGGCACCACGGTTGCGTTCGGCGAGTACGGCATCCAGGCGCTGACCCCGGCCTACGTGACGAACCGCCAGATCGAGGCGGCCCGTATCGCGATGACCCGCCACATCAAGCGTGGCGGCAAGGTCTGGATCAACATCTACCCGGACCGTCCCCTCACCAAGAAGCCGGCCGAGACCCGCATGGGTTCCGGTAAGGGTTCTCCGGAGTGGTGGATCGCCAACGTCAAGCCCGGACGCGTCATGTTCGAGCTGTCGTACCCCAACGAGAAGATCGCCCGTGAGGCGCTGACCCGTGCGGCCCACAAGCTGCCGATGAAGTGCCGGATCGTCAAGCGCGAGGCAGGTGAAGCGTGATGTCGGCCGGTACCAAGGCGTCCGAGCTGCGCGAGCTGGGCAACGAGGAGCTTCTGGCGAAGCTCCGCGAGGCCAAGGAAGAGCTGTTCAACCTCCGCTTCCAGGCGGCGACCGGTCAGCTCGAGAACCACGGTCGGCTGAAGGCCGTCCGCAAGGACATCGCGCGGATCTACACCCTGATGCGTGAGCGCGAGCTGGGCATCGAGACGGTGGAGAGCGCCTGATGAGTGAGAGCAACGTGACTGAGCAGACTGCAGAGGCCCGCGGCTTCCGCAAGACCCGCGAGGGTCTCGTCGTCAGCGACAAGATGGACAAGACCGTCGTCGTCGCCGTCGAGGACCGTGTCAAGCACGCGCTGTACGGCAAGGTCATCCGCCGTACGAACAAGCTCAAGGCCCACGACGAGCAGAACGCCGCGGGTGTCGGCGACCGCGTCCTCCTCATGGAGACCCGGCCGCTGTCCGCGACGAAGCGCTGGCGCGTCGTCGAGATCCTCGAGAAGGCCAAGTAGGTAGTTCCCGCAAGGGAATTCCCAAAAGTACGTTCCTGCGGGGCACCCCTCGCAGGACAGTTCCGCCAGGCTCCGGGGGCCGCTCGCCGAGCGGCCCCCGGGGAACCGGCAGACATTCAGGAGATAGACGTGATCCAGCAGGAGTCGCGACTGCGTGTCGCCGACAACACTGGTGCGAAGGAGATCCTTTGCATCCGTGTGCTCGGTGGCTCCGGTCGCCGCTACGCGGGCATCGGTGACGTCATCGTCGCCACCGTCAAGGACGCGATCCCCGGTGGCAACGTGAAGAAGGGTGACGTCGTCAAGGCGGTCATCGTTCGCACCGTCAAGGAGCGCCGCCGTCCGGACGGCTCGTACATCCGCTTCGACGAGAACGCCGCCGTCATTCTGAAGAACGACGGCGACCCTCGCGGCACCCGCATCTTCGGCCCGGTCGGGCGTGAGCTGCGCGAGAAGAAGTTCATGAAGATCATCTCGCTCGCGCCGGAGGTGCTGTAAGCATGAAGATCAAGAAGGGCGACCTGGTCCAGGTCATCACCGGCAAGGACAAGGGCAAGCAGGGCAAGGTCATTGCCGCTTACCCGCGCGAGGAGCGCGTCCTGGTCGAAGGTGTCAACCGGGTCAAGAAGCACACGAAGGCCGGTCCTACCGCTCGCGGTTCCCAGGCCGGCGGCATCGTCACGACCGAGGCGCCGATCCACGTCTCCAACGTCCAGCTGGTCGTCGAGAAGGACGGTCAGAAGGTCGTCACGCGTGTCGGCTACCGCTTCGACGACGAGGGCAACAAGATCCGCGTTGCCAAGCGGACGGGTGAGGACATCTGATGGCTACCACCACCACTCCGCGTCTCAAGACGAAGTACCGCGAGGAGATCGCGGGCAAGCTGCGTGACGAGTTCAAGTACGAGAACGTCATGCAGGTCCCCGGCCTCGTCAAGATCGTGGTCAACATGGGTGTGGGCGACGCCGCCCGCGACTCGAAGCTGATCGAGGGCGCCATCCGCGACCTCACCACGATCACCGGTCAGAAGCCGGCCGTCACCAAGGCCCGCAAGTCCATCGCGCAGTTCAAGCTGCGTGAGGGCCAGCCGATCGGTGCCCACGTCACGCTCCGTGGCGACCGCATGTGGGAGTTCCTGGACCGCACCCTGTCGCTCGCGCTGCCGCGCATCCGTGACTTCCGCGGTCTGTCCCCCAAGCAGTTCGACGGCCGTGGCAACTACACCTTCGGTCTCACGGAGCAGGTCATGTTCCACGAGATCGACCAGGACAAGATCGACCGCGTCCGGGGTATGGACATCACCGTGGTCACCACGGCGACCAACGACGCTGAGGGCCGCGCGCTCCTCCGTCACCTCGGCTTCCCCTTCAAGGAGGCGTGAGCGAGATGGCGAAGAAGGCTCTCATCGCGAAGGCTGCCCGTAAGCCCAAGTTCGGTGTGCGCGGCTACACCCGCTGCCAGCGCTGCGGTCGTCCGCACTCCGTGTACCGCAAGTTCGGCCTCTGCCGCGTGTGCCTTCGTGAGATGGCTCACCGTGGCGAGCTGCCGGGCGTGACCAAGAGCTCCTGGTAATCCCTGTAAGCAGGGATTCCTGGACCTCTCGGTAAGCAACCGGGTTGGCAGGGGCCCCGCCTTCCATGCCGTAGGCTGGGAGGGTTGGGCCTCTGCCGCCCTGAACGCCCGCGGACAGTGTCCGCCAACGATTGCTTACTACGCCGTAGGTCCCCGCGCCGCACCCGTCCCGTCCATGTACGGGGAGAGGGATGGCGCATATAGGAAACCCCGGCGAGAAAGGCCACAGGCCAATTCATGACCATGACTGATCCGATCGCAGACATGTTGACGCGTCTGCGGAATGCGAACTCGGCGTACCACGACTCGGTGTCGATGCCGCACTCCAAGATCAAGTCCCACATCGCGGAGATCCTCCAGCAGGAGGGCTTCATCACGGGCTGGAAGGTCGAGGACGCCGAGGTCGGCAAGAACCTCGTCCTCGAGCTGAAGTTCGGCCCCAACCGTGAGCGCTCCATCGCGGGCATCAAGCGGATCTCCAAGCCCGGTCTCCGGGTGTACGCGAAGTCCACCAACCTGCCGAAGGTGCTCGGCGGCCTGGGCGTGGCGATCATCTCCACGTCGCACGGGCTCCTCACCGACAAGCAGGCCGGCAAGAAGGGCGTGGGTGGGGAAGTCCTCGCCTACGTCTGGTAGCGGAAGGGAACGGAGGAAACAGCTATGTCGCGCATCGGCAAGCTCCCCATCGCGGTTCCCGCCGGCGTGGACGTCACCATCGACGGCCGTACGGTCTCGGTCAAGGGCCCCAAGGGCGAACTGACCCACACCGTCGTGGCGCCGATCGAGATCGCCAAGGGCGAGGACGGCACCCTGCAGGTGACCCGCCCCAACGACGAGCGTCAGAGCAAGGCCCTGCACGGCCTCTCCCGCACGCTGGTGGCGAACATGATCACCGGCGTGACCCAGGGTTACGTGAAGAAGCTCGAGATCAGTGGTGTCGGTTACCGCGTGACCGCCAAGGGCTCGAACCTCGAGTTCGCGCTCGGCTACAGCCACCCGATCACGGTCGAGGCCCCCGAGGGGATCACCTTCAAGGTGGAGACCCCGACCCGTTTCCAGGTCGAGGGCATCGACAAGCAGAAGGTCGGCGAGGTTGCGGCCAACATCCGCAAGCTGCGCAAGCCCGACCCGTACAAGGCCAAGGGCGTCAAGTACGAGGGCGAAGTCATCCGCCGCAAGGTCGGAAAGGCGGGTAAGTAAGCCATGGCATACGGGCAGAAGATCCTCAAGGGCGACGCCTACAAGCGCGCCGCGATCAAGCGCCGCCACATCCGGATCCGCAAGAAGGTCTCCGGTACGGCGGAGCGTCCCCGTCTGGTCGTGACCCGCTCCAACCGCCACATCGTGGCGCAGGTGATCGACGACCTGAAGGGCCACACCGTGGCGTCTGCGTCCACCCTGGACGCGTCGATCCGTGGTGGCGAGGGCGACAAGTCCGCGCAGGCCAAGCAGGTCGGCGCCCTGGTCGCCGAGCGTGCCAAGGCCGCCGGTGTCGAGGCCGTCGTGTTCGACCGTGGTGGCAACCAGTACGCCGGGCGCATCGCCGCCCTGGCGGACGCCGCCCGCGAAGCCGGGCTCAAGTTCTGAGCCGCTTGTAGCTAGCGGAAAGAGAGAGGTAATCCAATGGCTGGACCCCAGCGCCGCGGAAGCGGTGCCGGTGGCGGCGAGCGGCGGGACCGGAAGGGCCGTGACGGCGGCGCTGCTGCCGCCGAGAAGACCGCGTACGTTGAGCGCGTCGTCGCGATCAACCGCGTCGCCAAGGTTGTGAAGGGTGGTCGTCGCTTCAGCTTCACCGCGCTGGTCGTGGTGGGCGACGGTGACGGCACCGTGGGTGTCGGTTACGGCAAGGCCAAGGAGGTGCCGGCCGCCATCGCCAAGGGTGTGGAGGAGGCCAAGAAGCACTTCTTCAAGGTCCCCCGGATCCAGGGCACCATCCCGCACCCCATCCAGGGTGAGAAGGCGGCCGGTGTCGTGCTGCTCAAGCCCGCGTCGCCCGGTACCGGTGTCATCGCCGGTGGCCCGGTGCGTGCCGTGCTCGAGTGCGCCGGTATCCACGACGTGCTGTCGAAGTCGCTCGGCTCCGACAACGCGATCAACATCGTGCACGCGACCGTGGAGGCCCTCAAGGGCCTGCAGCGCCCCGAGGAGATCGCGGCCCGCCGTGGTCTGCCCCTCGAGGACGTCGCTCCCGCGGCTCTGCTGCGTGCGCGTGCCGGGGCGGGTGCGTAATCATGGCGCAGCTCAAGATCACGCAGGTCAAGTCCTACATCGGCAGCAAGCAGAACCACCGTGACACCCTGCGCTCCCTTGGTCTCAAGGGCATCAACACGCAGGTCGTCAAGGAGGACCGCCCCGAGTTCCGCGGCATGGTGCACACCGTCCGCCACCTCGTGACGGTCGAGGAGGTCGACTGATCATGGCGGAGCAGAACCCGCTCAAGATCCACAACCTCCGTCCCGCCCCGGGCGCCAAGACCGCCAAGACCCGTGTCGGTCGTGGTGAGGCGTCGAAGGGTAAGACGGCCGGTCGTGGTACCAAGGGCACGAAGGCCCGTTACCAGGTTCCGGAGCGCTTCGAGGGCGGCCAGATGCCGCTGCACATGCGCCTCCCGAAGCTGAAGGGCTTCAAGAACCCGTTCAAGACCGAGTACCAGGTCGTCAACCTCGACAAGCTGGCCGCGCTCTACCCCGAGGGTGGCGAGGTCACGGTCGAGTCCCTGGTGGCCAAGGGCGCCGTTCGCAAGAACAGCCTGGTCAAGGTCCTCGGCCAGGGTGAGGTCTCGGTGGCGCTGCAGGTGACGGTCGACGCCGTCTCCGGCTCCGCCAAGGAGAAGATCACCGCCGCCGGCGGCACCGTCACCGAGCTCGTCTGAGTCCGTTCGGACGTCTCGATGACGTAAGCGTCTCCCGACCGGGGATACCTCACAATGAGGTATCCCCGGTTGGTCGTTCCAAGGGGGGCAGTGTCGCCGGTAAGGTGGCCTGCACTGTTCACTTCCTTATTCGTCGAACCTCAAGACCGTCACCCTTGACGCTGTTGCGCGGGGGTCGCAGGAGGCACCGTGCTCACCGCGTTCGCCCGGGCGTTCAAGACGCCCGACCTGCGCAAGAAGCTGCTCTTCACGCTCGGCATCATCGTGGTCTACCGGGTCGGTACCCACATCCCGATCCCCGGCGTCAACTACACGGCCGTCCAACAGTGCGTGGACGAGGCCTCCGGCAACCAGGGCCTCTTCGGCCTGGTCAACATGTTCAGCGGCGGCGCGCTGCTGCAGATCACGGTCTTCGCGCTGGGCATCATGCCGTACATCACGGCGAGCATCATCCTGCAGCTGCTGACCGTGGTGATCCCGCGTCTGGAGGCCCTCAAGAAGGAGGGCCAGGCCGGTACGGCGAAGATCACCCAGTACACCCGTTACCTGACGGTGGCGCTCGCGATCCTGCAGGGCACCGGCCTGGTGGCCACCGCCCGCAGCGGCGCCCTCTTCAACGGCTGCACGGTCGCGTCGAGCATCGTCCCCGACCAGGCGATCTTCACCACCATCACCATGGTCGTCTGCATGACCGCCGGTACGGCCGTCGTCATGTGGCTCGGTGAGCTGATCACCGACCGCGGCATCGGCAACGGCATGTCGATCCTGATGTTCATCTCGATCGCCGCCACCTTCCCCTCGGCCCTGTGGGCCATCAAGAAGCAGGGCAACCTGGCGGGCGGCTGGATCGAGTTCGGCACCGTCATCCTCGTCGGCCTGGTCATGGTCGGCCTGGTCGTCTTCGTCGAGCAGGCCCAGCGCCGCATCCCGGTGCAGTACGCCAAGCGCATGATCGGCCGTCGTTCCTACGGCGGCACGTCGACCTACATTCCGCTGAAGGTCAACCAGGCCGGTGTGATCCCGGTCATCTTCGCGTCGTCGCTGCTTTACATCCCGGCACTGGTCGCCCAGTTCTCCGGAGGCAATTCAGGGTGGAAGACCTGGGTCGAGCAGAACCTGACCAAGGGTGATCACCCGATTTACATCACTTCGTACTTCTTGCTCATCGTCTTCTTCGCGTTCTTCTACGTGGCGATCTCGTTCAACCCCGAGGAAGTCGCCGACAACATGAAGAAGTATGGTGGATTCATCCCGGGCATCCGGGCTGGCCGACCGACCGCTGAGTATCTGAGCTATGTACTCAACCGGATCACCTGGCCGGGTTCGCTGTACTTGGGTCTGATCGCTCTCGTGCCGACGATGGCGTTGGTTGGGTTTGGGGCGAACCAGAACTTCCCGTTCGGCGGGACCAGCATCCTGATCATCGTGGGTGTCGGTCTCGAGACGGTGAAGCAGATCGAGAGCCAGCTCCAGCAGCGCAATTACGAAGGGTTCCTCCGCTGATGCGAATCGTCCTCGTCGGGCCGCCGGGTGCCGGAAAGGGCACGCAGGCCACGCGCCTCGCCGCGAAGCTGCGCGTCCCGCACATCTCCACGGGCGACCTGTTCCGGGCCAACATCAGCCAGCAGACCGAGCTGGGCAAGCTCGCCAAGTCCTACATGGACGCCGGCAACCTCGTTCCCGACGAGGTCACGATCGCGATGGCGAAGGACCGGATGGAGCAGCCGGACGCCGAGGGCGGCTTCCTGCTCGACGGCTTCCCGCGCAACGTCTCGCAGGCCGAAGCGCTCGACGAACTGCTGACGACCGAGGCCATCAAGCTGGACGCGGTTCTCGACCTGGAAGTCTCCGAGGATGAGGTCGTCAAGCGGATCGCCGGCCGGCGCATCTGCCGCAACGACTCCTCCCACGTCTTCCACGTGACGTACAGCAAGCCGAAGCAGGAAGACGTCTGCGACGTCTGCGGCGGTGAGCTGTACCAGCGTGACGACGACTCCGAGGGGACGGTCCGCAAGCGGCTCGAGGTCTACCACACGCAGACCGAGCCGATCATCGACTACTACAAGTCGCAGGGACTGGTCGTCACGATCTCGTCCCTCGGCCCGGTCGAGGAGATCACGCAGCGCGCCCTGGAGGCGCTCAAGCGCGAGGACGACGGCAAGTAGTCGTCGGTCCGGTACGGCCGTGGCACCCGGATGGGCGCCACGGCCGTACTGTTGTGCAGTAACCGGTTGACGCGAGTGACGGAGAGCGCAGGGCCCCATGGTGCAGATCAAGACCGCCGAGCAGATCGCCAAGATGCGTGAGGCGGGGCTGGTCGTCGCCGCCATCCACGCGGCCACCCGCGAGGCCGCCGTGCCCGGGGCCACCACCAGGGATCTGGACCAGGTGGCGCGCAAGGTGCTCGCCGAGCACAACGCCAAGCCGAACTTCCTCGGCTACGGCGGCTTCCCGGCGACGATCTGCACCTCGGTCAACGAGGTCGTCGTCCACGGCATCCCGTCCGACGAGGTCGTCCTCAAGGACGGCGACGTCATCTCCATCGACTGCGGCGCCATCGTCGACGGCTGGCACGGCGACGCCGCGTACACGGCGTTCGTCGGCTCCGGTCACGCCCCGGAGCTGATCGAGCTCTCCCGGGTCACCGAGGAGTCCATGTGGGCCGGCATCGCGGCGATGAAGCAGGGCAACCGGCTCGTCGACGTCTCCCGCGCCATCGAGACGTACATCCGCCGTCAGCCCAAGCCCGGCGGCGGCCGCTACGGCATCATCGAGGACTACGGCGGCCACGGCATCGGCACCGAGATGCACATGGACCCGCACCTGCTGAACTACGTCGACCGGCGCCGCGGCAGGGGCCCCAAGCTGGTTCCCGGCCTCTGCCTCGCCATCGAGCCGATGGTCTCCCTGGGCACCCCGAAGACGCAGGTCCTGGAAGACGACTGGACGGTCATCACCACGGACGGCACCTGGTCCTCCCACTGGGAGCACTCGGTGGCCCTGACGGAGCAGGGCCCGCTGGTCCTGACGGCCCCGGACGGCGGCCGGGCCAAGCTGGCGGAGCACGGCGTCACGGCCGCTCCGGACCCGCTCGCTTAATGATCTCTGCCTGGGGCAGACTTCCTCGATTCGTCTTTCCGGGTGCGCTGACGTAGACTGACTCGTCGGCTCTCGTGCACCCGCATGTCCGCATGCGCCCGTAAGGGACGCGAGGGAGTCGATCAAGGTAGTCGATTCGAAGGGCGAAGCGTGGCCAAGAAGCAAGGTGCCATCGAGATCGAGGGCACTGTCGTCGAGTCTCTGCCGAACGCCATGTTCAAGGTCGAGCTCCAGAACGGCCACCAGGTCCTGGCACACATCAGCGGCAAGATGCGCATGCACTACATCCGCATCCTCCCTGACGACCGGGTCGTGGTGGAGCTGTCTCCGTACGACCTGACGCGTGGCCGGATCGTCTACCGGTACAAGTAGATCTTGCCCGCACCCCGTTCCGGCGGGGTGGTGGCACTGACCCGGAGAACCTCAATCCCATGAAGGTCAAGCCGAGCGTCAAGAAGATCTGCGACAAGTGCAGGGTGATCCGCCGTCACGGTCGGGTCATGGTCATCTGCGAGAACCCGCGCCACAAGCAGCGCCAGGGCTGACGCACGATCGACCGATCCCTCTGCATCGACATCGCAGGGATTCGCGCGACGCGAGCTGAATTGTTCATACGCAGGACCCGGGCGAGCGATCGCCCGACACCCCCGGTTCGGAGGCCGGGGACCCGGTTCGTACCTGATACGGCGGCCGGGAGACGGTGCTGCGGAAGACCTCCGAAGATCAACTGGAGCCATTGAATGGCACGCGTTTCCGGTGTTGACATCCCGCGCGAAAAGCGCGTGGAGGTCGCCCTGACCTACGTGTTCGGCATCGGCCGGACGCTCTCCCAGCAGACGCTGGCCGAGACCGGCATCGACCCGAACACCCGCGTTCGCGACCTCTCCGAGGAGCAGCTCGTCGCGATTCGTGAGTACGTCGACAACAACATCAAGACCGAGGGTGACCTCCGTCGCGAGATCCAGGCCGACATCCGCCGCAAGGTCGAGATCGGCTGCTACCAGGGTCTCCGTCACCGCCGCGGTCTGCCGGTCCGCGGTCAGCGCACCAGCACGAACGCCCGTACCCGCAAGGGCCCGCGTCGCGCCATCGCCGGCAAGAAGAAGCCGGGCAAGAAGTAGTCCTCAGCGGACGCCTGTCCACGGTCTTCGCTGCAGGACCGACCACCTCCCCCGTAGGAGTAATAGATGCCCCCCAAGGGTCGTCAGGGCGCTGCCAAGAAGGTGCGCCGCAAGGAAAAGAAGAACGTCGCTCACGGCCACGCGCACATCAAGAGCACGTTCAACAACACGATCGTCTCCATCACGGACCCGTCCGGCAACGTGATCTCCTGGGCCTCCGCCGGCCACGTCGGCTTCAAGGGCTCCCGGAAGTCCACGCCGTTCGCCGCGCAGATGGCCGCCGAGTCGGCCGCCCGCCGCGCCCAGGAGCACGGCATGCGCAAGGTCGACGTGTTCGTCAAGGGCCCGGGCTCCGGTCGTGAGACCGCGATCCGCTCCCTGCAGGCGACGGGTCTCGAGGTCGGCTCCATCCAGGACGTCACCCCGACCCCGCACAACGGCTGCCGTCCGCCGAAGCGCCGCCGCGTCTGACGCGCGTCGCTTCACGGCTTCGGGACCGGGCGGTACGGCACTGTCAAAGCGCCGTATCGCCCGTACCCTTGCAGTACCCGCGTTTTTCACGGGCGCGGTTTCCGTCGGGCGTCAAATAGCGGGCGTCCACGAATGAAGGATCTCCACACATGCTGATCGCTCAGCGTCCCTCGTTGACCGAAGAGGTCGTCGACGAGTTCCGCTCCCGGTTCGTGATCGAGCCGCTGGAGCCGGGCTTCGGCTACACCCTCGGCAACTCCCTCCGCCGGACCCTCCTGTCCTCGATCCCCGGTGCGGCGGTCACGTCGATCCGGATCGACGGCGTGCTGCACGAGTTCACCACCGTGCCGGGCGTCAAGGAGGACGTCACCGACCTGATCCTCAACATCAAGCAGCTGGTCGTCTCCTCGGAGCACGACGAGCCGGTCGTGATGTACCTGCGCAAGCAGGGCCCGGGTCTGGTCACCGCCGCCGACATCGCGCCCCCGGCCGGTGTCGAGGTGCACAACCCCGACCTCGTCCTCGCCACGCTCAACGGCAAGGGCAAGCTGGAGATGGAGCTGACGGTCGAGCGCGGCCGCGGTTACGTCTCCGCCGTGCAGAACAAGCAGGTGGGCCAGGAGATCGGCCGTATCCCGGTCGACTCCATCTACAGCCCCGTGCTGAAGGTCACGTACAAGGTCGAGGCCACGCGTGTCGAGCAGCGCACCGACTTCGACAAGCTGATCGTCGACGTCGAGACCAAGCAGGCCATGCGTCCGCGTGACGCCATGGCGTCGGCCGGCAAGACCCTGGTCGAGCTGTTCGGTCTGGCCCGCGAGCTCAACATCGACGCCGAGGGCATCGACATGGGCCCGTCCCCGACGGACGCCGCCCTGGCCGCCGACCTCGCGCTGCCGATCGAGGAGCTGGAGCTCACGGTCCGCTCCTACAACTGCCTCAAGCGTGAGGGCATCCACTCCGTGGGTGAACTCGTCGCCCGCTCCGAGGCCGACCTGCTGGACATCCGCAACTTCGGTGCGAAGTCCATCGACGAGGTCAAGGCGAAGCTGGCCGGCATGGGCCTGGCCCTGAAGGACAGCCCGCCCGGATTCGACCCCACCGCCGCGGCGGACGCGTTCGGCGCGGACGACGACGCGGACGCCGGGTTCGTCGAGACCGAGCAGTACTGATCGCCTCCGGCGGGGCGGTCCGACTTCGGACGGTGCCTCGCCGGGTCGATCCTCGGCTGCGGGCCCGCCGTGGCTGGTCGCGCAGTTCCCCGCGCCCCTTCGGGCGCGGGGTCTCCGACGGGCAAACCCGCCCGCTCGGATACTGACTCCGGTACCTGATACGGCCGGGGCAGACACACAGGAGAAAGAACATGCCGAAGCCCACCAAGGGTGCCCGTCTGGGCGGCAGCGCCGCGCACGAGAAGCTGCTCCTCGCGAACCTCGCGAGGTCGCTCTTCGAGCACGGCCGCATCACCACCACCGAGGCGAAGGCGCGCCGTCTGCGCCCGTACGCCGAGCGTCTGGTCACCAAGGCGAAGAAGGGCGACCTTCACAACCGCCGTCAGGTGCTCCAGGTCATCACGGACAAGGCCGTCGTCCACACGCTCTTCACCGAGATCGGCCCGCGCTACGAGAACCGTCCCGGTGGCTACACCCGCATCACCAAGATCGGTAACCGCCGTGGCGACAACGCGCCCATGGCCGTCATCGAGCTGGTCGAGGCGCTGACGGTCGCGCAGCAGGCGACCGGTGAGGCCGAGGCCGCCACCAAGCGTGCGGTCAAGGAGGCCGAGGAGGCCAAGGCGGAGGAGACCAAGGCCGCCGAGGCCCCGGTCGAGGACGCCAAGCCGGCCGACGAGGCCGCCGAGGGCTCCGAGGAGTCCAAGGACGCCTGAGGCTCTGCCTGACGCGACGTGAGCGGGTCCGCCCCCTGGGGGCGGGCCCGCTTCCGTGTTCCTGAGAGGATCCAGGGGTGAGTGACGAAGTACAGCCCGGTTATGTCCGCGTCCGCCTCGACCTGTCCTACGACGGCACCGACTTCTCCGGCTGGGCCAGGCAGGCCGGCGGCCGGCGGACCGTGCAGGGGGAGATCGAGGACGCGCTGCGGACGGTCACCCGGTCCGGGGAGACGTACGAGCTGACGGTGGCGGGTCGGACCGACGCCGGGGTGCACGCCCGGGGGCAGGTGGCGCACGTCGACCTGCCGCACGAGGTCTGGGGCGAGCACCACGACAAGCTCCTCAAGCGGCTCGCGGGCCGCCTGCCCAGGGACGTGCGGGTGTGGGCCCTCAGGGAGGCGCCCAGCGGCTTCAACGCCCGCTTCTCGGCGGTCTGGCGCCGCTACGCCTACCGGGTCACCGACAACCCCGGCGGCGTCGACCCGCTGCTGCGGAACCACGTCCTGTGGCACGACTGGCCGCTGGACGTCGACGCCATGAACGAGGCGGCCCGGGCGCTGCTCGGCGAGCACGACTTCGCCGCCTACTGCAAGAAGCGGGAGGGCGCGACGACGATCCGCACCCTCCAGGAACTCGGCCTCGCGCGCGGCGACGACGGGATCATCACCGCGACCGTCCGGGCCGACGCCTTCTGCCACAACATGGTGCGCTCGCTGATCGGCGCGCTGCTGTTCGTGGGCGACGGGCACCGCGGGACGGACTGGCCCGGGAAGGTGCTGGCGGCCGGCGTACGGGACTCGGCCGTGCACGTCGTACGGCCGCACGGGCTGACCCTGGAGGAGGTCGGCTACCCGGCCGACGAGCTGCTGGCCGCGCGCAGCCGGGAGGCGCGCAACAAGCGGTCGCTGCCCGGGGCCGGGTGCTGCTGACGCCCGGCCCGGCTACCGGTTCGCCGCCGCCGAGGCCTGTGCCTCGCCGCGGCGGTGGATCTGGCGGAAGGTGAACTGGGCCAGGTCGTCGCCGGTGGAGAAGACCGCGGTGTCCTTGGTGGTGACGTCCTTGCCGCTGGTGAAGCCGGTGATGGTGAAGTAGGCGTAGCGGCCGTAGGAGTTGGTCGTGGAGCGGCAGACGGCGCCGTCGCAGAAGGCCTTGGCGCCCTTGCCGGACAGGGACCTGACGATGCTCTGCTTGTCCGCCTGGCCCTTGGCCCTGGTCGCCGCGGCCTCGGTGTCGAAGACGGCCACGCCGACCGTCACGGCGACGTCGTCCTTGACGTAGGTGACCCGCATCAGGCGGGTGCACTTGTTGGCGGTGAGCACCTTCGGGAGCGTGCCCTGGGCGGCCGAGGCGCAGTTCGTGGTGTCCGCGGTCGGGCCCTTCTTGTACACGGTCGAGCCCATGGTCAGCTGCGTGCCGGGGAAGAGCGCCGGGACGTCGAGCGGGGCCGTGTCCTTGGTCTTGCTGGAGACGAACTCCTTCGGGTCCAGCGGGGGCGGGGCGCTGGTCGGCTCGAAGGACGGGACCGCCGTGCTGCTGCTGGGGATGTCCGCCGTCGAGGGGAGCCCGGTCGTCCGGTCGGAGCTGTCGTTGTCGCCGTTCGCGGACACCACGGCCATCGCGACGGCGGTGCCTATCGCGACGGTGGCGAGGGCGCCGCCACCGATGAACAGCAGCCGGCGCCGTTTGTTGCGCGTCTCGGACGCCTCGGCGAGCGCGGCCCAGTCCGGTGTGTCGCCGCTGCTGCCGTTGTTCCACGGCTGCTGGGAATGCGGTTTCCAGGGATCCCACTGGGACGGGGGTCCCCCCTGCTGCCCGAAGCTCATGGGGCGCATCTTAGACGGGGGTTGGCGCGCCCCGTGGTGGCCGCGGCGCCTCCCGCGGGGACCTTTCCGGCACGGCGGCACATCTCGGCCCGTCCGTGTCGCGGAGGGCTCGTTTTGACCCGTACGTGCGACCCCGGTATCCTGCATCTTCGTTGTGTATTGGCTCGCGCGTTCTCACGCGAGAGGCCCATACCTAGGTTCCCTGGAGCAGTTACCAGTGGGCGGCATACGGGCAGCGTCCCCGGCATTGTCGTCCCCAGCTGCACGATCGCTTCAGTGATGCCACGTGTCAGCACCCATCCACTGAAGAAAAAGGCTGCGAAGTGCGTACATACAGCCCCAAGCCCGGCGATGTGACTCGCCAGTGGCACGTCATCGACGCTCGGGACGTCGTCCTGGGCCGTCTGGCCACGACCGCCGCGTCTCTTCTCCGCGGCAAGCACAAGCCGATCTACGCGCCGCACGTCGACACCGGTGACTTCGTCATCATCATCAACGCCGACAAGGTGCACCTCTCCGGCAACAAGCGGACCCAGAAGATGGCGTACCGCCACTCCGGCTACCCGGGTGGTCTGCGCTCCGTCCGTTACGACGAGCTGCTGGACAAGAACCCCGAGAAGGCCATCGAGAAGGCCGTCAAGGGCATGCTCCCCAAGAACACCCTGGGCCGTCAGATGCTCACGAAGCTGAAGGTCTACGCGGGCGAGAACCACCCCCACGCTGCCCAGCAGCCGGTTCCGTTCGAGATCACCCAGGTCGCGCAGTAAGTCCGGCCACCCCCTAAGACCGAAGAGAATCTGAGGAGCATCGTGGCCGAGACCACTGCCGAGCAGCCGCTCGAAGAGCTTGACATCGACAGCTACACCACCGAGTCCGAGGTTCCGGTGGAGGGTGAGTACACCTCCGAGTCCCTCGCCTCGCGCTTCGGCGAGCCCCAGCCGGCCGCCGGCCTGGGCCGCCGCAAGAACGCCATCGCCCGCGTCCGGATCGTTCCGGGCTCCGGCAAGTGGAAGATCAACGGTCGCACCCTCGAGGACTACTTCCCGAACAAGGTGCACCAGCAGGAAGTCAACGAGCCGTTCAAGGTCCTCGAGCTCGAGGGCCGCTACGACGTCATCGCCCGCATCGCCGGTGGCGGTGTCTCCGGCCAGGCCGGTGCGCTCCGTCTCGGTGTCGCCCGCGCGCTGAACGAGGCCGACGTCGACAACAACCGCGGCCCGCTGAAGAAGGCCGGGTTCCTGCGCCGCGACGACCGTGCGGTCGAGCGCAAGAAGGCCGGTCTGAAGAAGGCCCGCAAGGCCCCGCAGTACAGCAAGCGCTAAACGCGGCTGCTTTCGCAGCTGCCTGCTCGTACGAACGCCCCGGCGGCACGCCACTGTGCTGTCGGGGCGTTCGTTTATCGCCGTCGGGGGCGTATAACGGCACAAGATGCTCAACGGCTTGTGTGATCGGATGCTTGTCATCCATCGTCAGGCGCTTCCGAAACTGACGCTTCTCAGGAGGACAAGTGGGACGACTCTTCGGCACGGACGGCGTGCGTGGCGTCGCCAACGCGGACCTGACGGCGGAGATGGCGCTCGGCCTCTCCGTGGCCGCGGCGCACGTACTGGCCGAGGCGGGCACCTTCGAGGGCCACCGCGCGACGGCGGTCGTCGGACGGGACCCGCGCGCGTCCGGGGAGTTCCTGGAGGCGGCCGTGGTCGCGGGCCTGGCGAGCGCGGGCGTGGACGTGCTGCGGGTCGGCGTGCTGCCGACGCCGGCGGTGGCGTACCTGACCGGCGCGCTCGGCGCCGACCTCGGCGTGATGCTGTCCGCCAGCCACAACGCCATGCCCGACAACGGCGTCAAGTTCTTCGCGCGCGGCGGCCACAAGCTCGCCGACGACCTGGAGGACCGCATCGAGGCCGTGTACGACGCGCACCGGCACGGTGAGCCCTGGGAGCGGCCCACCGGCGCGGGCGTCGGACGCGTGCGGGACTACGAGGAGGGCTTCGACAAGTACGTCGCCCACCTGATCGCCGTACTGCCCAACCGCCTGGACGGGCTGAAGGTCGTCCTCGACGAGGCGCACGGCGCCGCCGCCCGGGTCTCGCCCGAGGCGTTCTCGCGGGCCGGCGCCGAGGTGATCACCATCGGTGCCGAGCCGGACGGGCTCAACATCAACGACGGCTGCGGCTCCACCCACCTCGACAAGCTGAAGGCAGCCGTCGTCGAGCACGGCGCCGCCCTCGGCATCGCCCACGACGGCGACGCCGACCGCTGCCTCGCCGTCGACCACACCGGCGAGGAAGTGGACGGCGACCAGATCCTGGCCGTGCTCGCGCTGGCGATGCGGGAGCGTTCCGTACTGCGCTCCGACACCGTCGTCGCGACGGTCATGTCGAACCTCGGGTTCAAGCTGGCGCTGGAGCGGGAGGGGCTGAAGCTCGTCCAGACCGCGGTCGGCGACCGCTACGTGCTGGAGGAGATGAAGCAGCACGGCTACGCGCTCGGCGGCGAGCAGTCCGGGCACGTGATCATCCTGGACCACGCGACCACCGGCGACGGCACGCTGACCGGCCTGATGCTGGCCGCCCGTGTCACCGAGACCGGACGGTCGCTGAAGGAGCTCGCGTCCGTCATGGAGCGGCTGCCGCAGGTGCTGATCAACGTGCCGGACGTGGACAGGTCCCGGGTGAACACGTCGGCGGAGCTGGCGGCCGCCGTCGCCGAGGCCGAGCGGGAGCTGGGCGCGACCGGGCGGGTGCTGCTGCGCCCGTCCGGGACCGAGCCGCTGGTCCGCGTGATGGTCGAGGCCGCGGACATCGAGCAGGCGCGGTCGGTGGCCGGACGGCTGGCCGACGTGGTGAAGTCGGCGCTGGGCTAGGAACCGCGCACCGAGTTCCCGGAGGCGCCCGGGGTCACTGCCGCGGGCGCCTGCTGAGACGTTCGCGCTGCTTGGTCCAGAACCACTTCTGGGACAGCAGCGTCAGCGTGCCGGCCAGCACGATGCCCAGCAGGTTCAGCAGCAGCTGCTCGGTGGAGCCCCAGGTCTGCCGCGTGTCGCCGTAGCTCAGCGCGATGGCCGCGTTGGCGGCGGCGGGGACGGTCGTCACCGAGATGGCCACGCCCACCAGGGCGCCGGACTTCGCCGAGGTCAGGGAGAGCGTGCCGGCCGCGCCGGCCAGGACGGCCACGATGAAGCTGAACGCGTCGGGCGCGTAGACGAAGCGTGTCTGGGGGCGGGCGCCCTCCAGCATCTCCTCCGAGAACAGGCCGAGCGCGTCCATGAAGAGGCTGAAGCCCACCGTCGCCGCCATCGCCAGCGCGAACCCCACCAGCAGCGCGACCGTGGAGCGCAGCGCCAGGCGCGGGGCCCGCTGCACGATCGAGGTGGAGATGCCGGCCAGCGGGCCGAACTCCGGGCCCACCGCCATGGCGCCCACGATCAGGATGGCGTTGTCCAGCACGACACCGCAGGCCGCGATCATCGTCGCGAGGACGATGAAGGACACGTACGTGACGGAGAGCGTCGACTCCTCGTGCGTGGCGTCGGTGAGGTGCTCCCACAGGACCGCGTCCGCGGCCTCGCCGGGCGCCTCCTCCTCGGCCTTCTCGGCGCGCTTGGACAGGGACAGGTCGATGTTCTCGACGGCGATCGAGCCTTCGCGGTCCAGGCCCAGCTCCTGCAGCTCGGACAGGAGCTCGTCGCCGGCCTCCCGGGCGACGTCGCACAGCACCACGTCCCCGGCCGGGTTGCGCGCGGCACCCGGCAGCACGACCAGGTGGGCGGTCCCGACGGTTTTCTCTATGAGGCGGACCACGTCGTCGGTCTTCCCGGACGGCGTGATCAGGCGCACATGCAGCATGGCCGCAGCGTAGCGGTCACAGCTTGCGCAGACGCAGGCGCTGCACCTTGTGGTCCGGGCCCTTGCGCAGGACCAGGGTGGCGCGGCCCCGGGTGGGCGCTATGTTCTCGGTGAGGTTCGGCTTGTTGATGGTGCGCCACAGCATGCGGGCGTAGTCCAGCGCCTCCTCCTCCGACACCTGTGTGTATTTGCGGAAGTAGGAGGACGGGTTCTGGAAGGCGGTCTGCCGCAGCTTCCGGAACCGGCTGAGGTACCAGCGCTCGATGTCGTCGGCGCTCGCGTCGACGTACACGCTGAAGTCGAAGTAGTCGGCGAGACCGACCCGGGTGCGGCCGTCGGTGCCGGGCAGGGCGGGCTGCAGGACGTTGAGTCCCTCGACGATGAGGATGTCGGGGCGGCGGACGGCGTACCTCTCGCCCGGGACGATGTCGTAGATCAGGTGGGAGTAGACGGGCGCGGCCACCTCGGCCTTCCCCGCCTTGACGTCGGCGACGAAGCGGGTGAGCGCGCGGCGGTCGTACGACTCGGGGAAACCCTTCCGCGACATCAGGCCGCGTGCCTGGAGCTCCCTGGTGGGCAGCAGGAAGCCGTCCGTGGTGACGAGTTCGACGCGCGGGTGCTCGGGCCAGCGCGACAGCAGCGCCTGCAGCAGACGGGCGACCGTCGACTTGCCGACCGCCACCGAACCGGCGACCCCTATGACGAAGGGGGTGCCGGACTGGGATCCCTGCTCGCCGAGGAAGGTGTTCAGGGCGCCCCTGAGGCCGTCCGTGGCGCCGACGTAGAGGTTGAGGAGCCTGGACAGCGGAAGGTAGATGTCCCGCACCTCGTCGAGGTCGATGACGTCGCCGAGGCCGCGCAGCTTCTCGACCTCCTCGGCGGTGAGCGGCAGCGGCGTCTTGTCGCGCAGCGCGCTCCACTCGGCTCGGGTGAGGTCGACGTAGGGAGTCGCCTCCGGCCGCTGCCGGTGGGCGCTCCGGGGCATCGAGGGGACCGGAGAGATCACAGTCCATTGTTAACGGAGTTTGAACAGCTTGGTGGGTGGGGTCCGTCACGCTGTCCGTCACGCTCGCCGCGCGGGGTCGCGGACGGTGGTGCGCGTGCTCGTACGGGGACCGTGCCGGCGTGCTCGTACGACAGTGGGAATTTCCGATTTCGGGCACGCGGTGCCTCTTTTCGCCGGGCCTCGGCCCGTAGGCTGCTGCGCATGTGCGGAATCGTGGGATACGTGGGGGCGCAGTCGGCGCTCGATGTCGTGATGGCCGGACTGCGGCGGCTGGAGTACCGGGGCTACGACTCGGCGGGCGTGGCCGTGGCGGTGGACGGCGGGCTCGCCGCCGCGAAGAAGGCCGGGAAGCTGGTCAACCTGGAGAAGGAACTGGCCGACCGGCCCCTGCCGACGGGGTCGACGGGCATCGGGCACACCCGCTGGGCCACGCACGGGGGACCGACGGACGCCAACGCGCACCCGCACCTGGACAACGCGGGCCGCGTCGCCGTCGTCCACAACGGCATCATCGAGAACTTCGCTTCCCTGCGGGCCGAGTTGGCGGAGCGGGGTCACGAACTGGCCTCCGAGACCGACACCGAGGTCGTCGCGCACCTGCTGGCCGAGGAGTTCTCCTCCTGCGCCGACCTCGCCGAGGCGATGCGGCTGGTGTGCCGGCGGCTGGAGGGCGCGTTCACGCTGGTCGCGGTGCACGCCGACGAGCCGGACGTGGTCGTGGGCGCCCGCCGCAACTCCCCGCTCGTGGTGGGCGTCGGCGAGGGTGAGGCGTTCCTCGCCTCCGACGTCGCCGCGTTCATCGCGCACACCCGGTCGGCGATCGAGCTGGGGCAGGACCAGGTGGTGGAGCTGCGCCGGGACGGTGTGACGGTCACCGGCTTCGACGGACGGCCCGCCGAGGTGCGCTCGTACCACGTCGACTGGGACGCGTCCGCGGCGGAGAAGGGCGGCTACGACTACTTCATGCTCAAGGAGATCGCCGAGCAGCCGAAGGCGGTCGCCGACACGCTGCTGGGGCGCATCGACGCGTCCGGCGCGCTGACCCTGGACGAGGTGCGGATCTCCGCCTCCGAGCTGCGCGAGGTGGACAAGGTCGTCATCGTCGCGTGCGGTACGGCCTTCCACGCCGGGCTGATCGCCAAGTACGCCATCGAGCACTGGACCCGCATCCCGTGCGAGGTGGAGCTGGCGAGTGAGTTCCGCTACCGCGACCCGATCCTGGACGCCCGGTCGCTGGTGATCGCCATTTCCCAGTCCGGCGAGACCATGGACACCCTGATGGCGCTGCGGCACGCCCGCGAGCAGGGCTCCAAGGTGCTGGCGATCTGCAACACCAACGGCTCGACGATCCCGCGCGAGTCGGACGCGGTGCTCTACACGCACGCCGGGCCGGAGGTCGCGGTCGCCTCCACGAAGGCGTTCCTCACCCAGCTCGTGGCGTGCTACCTGGTGGCGCTGTACCTGGGCCAGGTACGGGGCACCAAGTGGGGCGACGAGATCTCCGCCGTCATCCGGGACCTGTCACACATCTCCGGCGAGGTGGAGCAGGTGCTGGAGACCATGGAGCCGGTGCGGGAACTGGCCCGGTCCCTGGCGGACAAGGACACGGTGCTGTTCCTCGGGCGGCACGTGGGCTACCCGGTGGCGCTGGAGGGCGCGCTGAAGCTGAAGGAACTCGCGTACATGCACGCGGAGGGCTTCGCGGCGGGTGAACTGAAGCACGGGCCGATCGCGTTGATCGAGGACGACCTGCCGGTCGTCGTGGTGGTGCCTTCGCCGCGGGGCCGGTCCGTGCTCCACGACAAGATCGTCTCCAACATCCAGGAGATCCGGGCGCGGGGCGCGCGGACCATCGTCATCGCGGAGGAGGGCGACGAGGCGGTGGTCCCCTACGCCGACCACCTCGTCCGCATCCCCGCCACGCCGACCCTGCTGCAGCCGCTGGTGGCCACGGTGCCGTTGCAGGTGTTCGCCTGCGAGCTGGCGACGGCGCGGGGCAACGAGGTGGACCAGCCGCGGAACCTGGCGAAGTCGGTGACCGTGGAGTAGGGCCGGTCCGGCTGACCCGCCGGGCCGGCCCTGGATGTCGCCCCGGCGTCAGCCGTTCCCGAGCTGGTCCTCCCGGTAGAGGCGGCGGGCGGTGCGGATCAGCCAGTACTCCAGGAGGAGGCCGCCGATCCCGGGGAAGCGGATCGTGTGCGATTCGTCGCTGACGACGAGGGCGACCAGGAGCACGGGCCACAGCACGGCCAGCGCGGTCGTGAAGACGAACCGGGTCGTCACGCGTCCGGTGGGCTTCCGCCCGGCGGTGGCCTTTCGCCCGGCCTCCTGCCCGGCCTTTCGGTTGGCTGCCCGCTCGCGCGGCCGGGGTATCTCCTCCTCGGTGCGGGCCGGCAGCGCGACGACCGCGTCGGCGGGGACGGCGGCGTCCAGCACCGCGATCCGCTCGGCCGTGACGTCCCGGAACAGGGTCGGCTCCACGGCCACGCGGAAGCCGTCGAGGCCGGTCAGGTGCCGGGCGCCGTCGGGGCGGGTGGTCATCGCGGCGCAGGCGTCGTACCGCACGGTGACCAGGCCGCCCGGCAGCGACAGGGTCACGCCCCGGTCCCCGATGACCAGCGTGACGTCGTCGTCCTCCACGGACGGGTGCAGCGAGCCGGAGACCCCGGACGAGGAGTACTGCGGGGCGAGCGTGAGGCCCGCCCAGTCGGCGCCCCGGGTCGGCACCTGGAGCAGTCCGGCGTCCCAGGCCTCACGGGCGACCTCCCGCAGGTCCGCGAGCGTGACCGCCTCCAACTCGGCCCGGTGCTCCTTCGGACCGGTGATCCGGTGCCCGAGCAGCAGGCTCAGCGCGTACGACGGCAGCATGGTCGCGCCGAGGTCGGGAATGTCGTAGAGCTTGAGCAACTTGCCGCGGGCGGAGTCGAGTTCGGCCTGCTCGATGCGGCCCGCGCGCAGCCGGGCGAAGGCGTCGACGAAGCCGCCGACCACCGCGTCCTGCTTCTGCGGCAGCGCGTCGGCGTACGCGGTCAGGGTGGCGAAATCGGCGTCGCGCGGGGTGTAGTCGGCCTCCGCCGAGTACGAGTAACCGCCCTTCTGGCGCAGGTCCTGGAAGAGGGCACGGCCGAGGACCTCGGCGAACACGGCGGCCGCGGTGGAGCGGCGCAGCACGGAGGTGAAGACGAGGTGGCCGTCGTCGCCGCGGATCCAGGCGGGCGTGACGGGCAGGGCGCTGGTCGCGGCCGGTGCGGGGATGCGGCGGCCGGCGGGCAGGTCGAGGTCCAGGCCGTCCGGCACCCGGTCGCCGGTGATCCACAGCACCGCGTTGTCGCGGGTGAAACGGGTCTCGGCCCAGTGCCGCACCTGATCGGCGGTCAGGCTCCGGGTGCCGAGTTCGTCGTAGCTGGACAGGCCGTAGCCCTGGGCGCCGTAACGCCACAGCGGCAGCTGGGACGCGGGCCCGTTCGCGCGGTTGCGGGCCTCCGTCCGCAGGATCTCCTTCTCCGTCTCCAGCCGGTCCAGCGGCAGGTCGCGCAGGGCCGCGCAGACGCCGTTGAGGTAGGTGACGACCTCGTCCTCGTCGCCGGTGACGTGGAAGAGGGTGTACGTGTTCGCCGTGGCCCCGTTGTAGTGCAGGTCGGACAGGCCCAGGCGGTGCAGGGCGAGGTGCTCGACGAGGTGGGTGACGCCGGAGGTGGGCAGGGTCTCGTCGGCGCGGCCCACGCGGAAGAGGAGACCGGCGGTGAGGGCGCCGGGGCGTGCGGCGAGCAGGGTGGGGATGCCGTGGACGGTGGTGTGGTCGACGAGGCCGTCGAGGACGGCGAGTTCCGGGCTCGCCGTCGGCGGCGCGACCGGTTCCGCGACCGGTTCCGAGGTCGGTTCCGCGACCGGGGCGTGGTCCTGCGTGGTCATGTGTGCGTCCATCGTGTGTCCGTCCCCCCTCAGAGCGTCGCCAGCGCGGCTGTGCGGTACTTCGCGAACCGGCTCTTCCAGTCCGGCAGGTACTGCCAGAAGGACTCGGAGGCCGTGTCGCCCAGGGCCGCGAAGTGCCGTGCGGCGTCGTGGAGATGGCCGCCGAGCGAGAAGGCGAGGGCGAAGGTGCTGTGGCCGCCGATGTGGTGCCAGCCCGGACGGTGGCCGGGGTGCAGCACGGAGACCTGGGCGGCGTGGCGCAGGTCGTCGCGGACCGCGATGTCCCGGAGGTACTCCTGGGCCTTCGCGCCGTCGAGGTCCAGCCAGTGCTCGATGTGGGCCTCGGCGACCAGGACTCCGGCATAGGAGCCGTCCGGCGTCTTGCTCGCGCACTCCTGGGCGAATCCGTGCGCGGCCTCCCAGCTGCCGCCCCACTTGGGGCAGAGCTGCTGCAGCAGCTGCGACTGCGCGCGGAAGAGGTGCGGGTGGTGCTCCGCCAGCCGTTCGTAGCGCCGCCGGGCCTCGGACTGCCCCAGCTCCAGGCCGCGGGCGGTGAGCAGCCGGGCGGTCCATGCGGGCGCGTACGCGGGCTGCTCCGCGCACACCTCGATCAGCAGTTGCTCGGCCTTGCGCAGCCAGGCGTGGAACTCGTCGAACTGATCCCGCGACACGTGCTGGGCCCGGGCGCCGCTGCGGACGCGCCAGCCGATGCGGATGTAGCGCTCGGCGAGCAGTGTGCGCGGCAGCGGGTCGGCGGGCAGGGCCTTGGCGGCGGCTTCCAGGTACGTCTCGGTCCGCTCCAGATCGGCGAGTTGGCCGGTGGCGAAGGTGACCTTTTCGACGGAGTCGAGCCCCGCGAAGAAGGCCCGGGTGGCTGCCCAGTCACCGTCCCAGGCGGCGGTGCGCAGCGCGGCCAGCTCGGGCAGCGCGTCGAACGGATCGGTCACCGGAGCCGATGAGCCGACGGGTCTGCCGCCCTGACCGGTCCCCTTGCCTGTGGTGCTTCTGCCCATGCGGACGCCCCCCTTGGCGCGACGGAATGTGCGGGCGCGCAGACTGGCCCCCCAGGCGCGCGAGAGTCTCCGCAGGTTAGCAGGCAGGTGTGACAGTCAGTCACGTATATATGGTCCCGCGCCGGCTCCACCACCGCGCTGACGGCGGCCACCCGCACCGTCTCAATAGGGTGATGCCCTGTCTCCCTTCCAGCTCGGATCACCGTGGTCCGCTACGACGTGAAGTTCGGCAACTCCGCGTGCGACGTGTACGACGGCTTCCTGCACCCGCGGTTCCCGACGGCCGAGCCCACGGGGGCGGCCCCGACCGGGCCGACCACCGATCCGTACGACCGCAGCGAGGGCTTCGACGGGAACCGCGTGGAGGGGTGCGGCACGGTCTCGCGGATCTGACCGGGCGCGGTCAGCGAGCGCGGCGCTTCAGAGCACCGACGAAGGCGGCGAAGGCCTCGGCCGGGAAGGTGAGAATCGCCCTGGCCGGGGTCTTGGAGTCGCGGACGGATATGCGAGCGGGGCCGGTGGCTATCTCGACGCAGTCGTTGCCCTCGCCTCCGCCCGAGTAGGACGACTTCTTCCACTGAGTGGGGGTCATGCTGTCCTCACAGCTCCTTGGCCAACCCGCGAATGAGGTCACGTGACTGCTCCGGGGAGAGTGACGCTTCCTTCACCCTACGGAAGAGCGTTCGAAAGTGCTCCAGTTGGGCCTCGGAATCCAGAAACGCAGTGCCGTGTGGGGCGTCCCGAACCACGGTGTCCAGCCGGGGCACCGCTCCACCCACGTGCACCATGGCGCTTCCGGCTCCCGGGAAGTCGTCCAAGGCGAACGGCACCACTCTCACCGTGATGTGGTCCGCCTCCGACATTTCCAGGATGCGGGTCAGCTGGGCGCGGGTGGCGAAGCGTCCCGCCACCTTGATGCGGAGCGCCGCCTCGTGGATCACGGCCTCGTACGGGATGGGGCCGGGCCCCTCGATGACGACCTTCCGCCGCATGCGGTGGGTCACTCGCAGATCCACCTCGTCGTCCGGGAACTCCGGGTTCATGTAGGAGAAGAGGGCCCGCGCGTAATCCTCCGTCTGAAAGAGGCCCGGCACGTGGATGACTGCCACGTCGTGGCGGAACGTGGCGTGGTGATCGAGTTCGGCGAGGTCCAGATAGGCGGCGGGGAGGACACCTCGGTACTCCTCCCACCAACCCCGGGTGCGGTCGGTCGCCATGGCTACCAGGGCATCTACCAACTCCGTTTCCGGGCATGCGTAGTTCGCGGCGAGACGACGCAGTCGCTCTTCGCTCACCCCGGCGAGGGCGGACTCGATGTGGCTGATCTGGACGGGGCTCACCCCGAGCAGGGCTGCTGCCTCGCGCGCGGTGAGGCCCGCAGCGTCGCGGAGCCTGCGTAGTTCGTGCGCCAAGCGCAACTGACGTGCCGTTGGTTCGCGCCTCAACGCCATCGGGGCTGCTCCTCGGTTCCAACGCGCATGCCGGCGCAACTCGTTCGAGCGCAAGGTTACGCGATCGGCTTGCTTGACATGAAGAATTAGACCTACTCTCGGTGACGCGTCGCGCACTCTGTGAAATGCCGGGGCGCCGGAAGCGCACCGCTTCGTCCTGCCGTGACGGACGCGGCAATGACACCGGAGCCCGGCCTCGAACCCCTCTGCCCGTCAACGGAGTCGACCCATGCCCGAAAGTGAACCGTGGGAGTACTGCCTCTACATCCCGAACGACCCCCGTGCCGTCACCGTCAGCCGCCGCACCCTCCGCCTGATCCTGACCCTGCACGGACTGATCCGTCTGGTCGACGTCGCCGAACTCCTCGCGGCCGAACTCGTCACGAACGCCGTGTCCCACACCAAGGGGCCCGCCGCGCTGCGGGTGCGCTGTGCGGCCGGGGTGCTGCGGATCGGGGCGTGGGACGCCGACCCGGAGCCGCCCGAGCGGCCGCTGTCTCCGGGCCAACCCGCCGACCTGGAGAACGGCCGCGGTCTCGCCCTCGTCCGCGCCTGCGCCGACCTGTGGGGCTGGCATCCACTGGCCCGGCACGGCAACCGGGGCAAATTCGTGTGGTGCGAACTGGCGACGGCGTGAACGTTTCCCCGCCGCTCGAAAGAGTGAACGCATTGCGGTTGCCCGGACAGTCCATCCCTTGATCCATTTAGGTTGCGCACATGGTCACACAAGCTCACGAGGGAATGCACCGCATCTTCCAGGAGCGGCCCGAGGTACTGGCTCCTGTTTTCGGGGTGCTGGGTTTTCCGTTCTCCGCGAAGGCGACGGTGGATGCTGTCACCACGGACGTGACAGAGGCCCGGCCGCTGGAACGGCGCGTGGACACCGTGCTGCGTATCGGCCCGTCCGATGGCGAGGACTTCCTGCTCGCCATCGAATCGCAGTCGAAGCGAGTTCCGGGCAAGGAGGCGAGCTGGGCGTACTACGTCGCGTTCCTGCAAGCGAAGTACGGTCTGCCCGTGCTGCTTCTCGTAGTCTGCCAGGACAGGGCCACGGCCAAGTGGGCGGCCGGTCCCTTCGACTGCGGCACGCGCGACTGGACGGCTCAGCGGACGTATCCATTGGTGGTCGGCCCGGACAACCTTCCGGTGATCATCGACGCCCGGACGGCGGCGAAGAATCTCCCGCTGGCCGTGCTCTCGGCCCTGGCTCACGCCCGAAGCACCGACTGCGGCGCCATACTGGAGGCGATCAGCAGCGCCCTTCAGGAACTCCAGGAAACGGATCCTGAGACGGCCGGGTACTTCTTCGACTTCTTGGAAATCAACCTGGGGAACACCCCAGCCGGAGAGCAATGGAAGGAAATCATGTCGTTCGTCAGCTACTTCCCCGGCCGCGGGACGGTTCGTGAGACCGCCTACCTGGAAGGGAAGGCCGAAGGCAAGATCGAAGGCAAGATCGAAGGCAAGGCCGAAGACCGTGCCTCGCTGATTTTGCGCGTGCTGGAGTTGCACGGTGTCCCCGTTCCCGAGGACGTGCGGGAGCGCATCGCCTCGTGCACCGACCTCGACGTGCTCGCTCGCTGGTTCGACCGCTCCCTGACGGCCACCGCTGCCGAGGAGCTGTTCGCCGAGGAGCAGGAAGTTCCCGCGAGCGGCTCTGAACAGGCCTGAACCGCGCGGCGATCGTAGAGTGCCCGGGTGAGCATCATCGGGGTCGGTATCGACGTGGCCGAGATCGAGCGGTTCGCGGCGTCGCTGGAGCGTACGCCCGGACTGGCTCGACGGCTGTTCCTGGACGGCGAGTTGCTGCTGCCCGGCGGGGAGCGCAGGGGCGTCGCCTCGCTCGCCGTCCGGTTCGCCGCCAAGGAGGCGCTGGCCAAGGCGCTCGGCGCGCCGGCCGGGCTGCTGTGGACGGACGCCGAGGTCTTCGTCGAGGACAGCGGGCAGCCGAGGCTGCGGGTGAAGGGCACCGTGGCCGCGCGCGCCGCGGACCTGGGGGTGCGGTCCTTCCACGTGTCGCTGAGCCACGACGCGGGAGTCGCGTCGGCCGTGGTGATCGCGGAGGGCTGACCGGCCCACGTGCGGGCGCGGGCGCTTCCGGGGCAGACTCGACCCCATGCGTACTGCGTACAGCGTGGAGACGGTGAGGGCGGCCGAGCGGGAGCTGATGGCGCGGCTCCCGGACGGGGCGTTGATGCAGCGGGCGGCGGCCGGACTGGCGGCCGCCTGCGCCGACTTGCTCGGGCGGGTCTACGGCAGCCGGGTCGTCGTGCTCGTCGGCAGCGGGGACAACGGAGGTGACGCCCTGTACGCCGGTGCGCGGCTGGCCCGGCGCGGAGCCGGCGTCACGGCCGTGCTGCTCGCGCCCGAGCGGGCGCACGCCGGCGGACTGGCCGCGCTGCGCCGGGCCGGGGGGACCACCGTCCGGACGGAGGACGCCGAGCCGCTGATCGAAGGGGCCGACCTCGTCGTCGACGGCATCGTCGGCATCGGCGGCCAGGGCGGGCTGCGGCCGGACGCCGCGCCGCTGGCAGCCGCCGCCGAGCGGTCGCGGGCGGCCGTCGTCGCCGTCGACCTGCCGAGCGGCGTCGACGTCGACACGGGCGAGGTGCGCGGAGTCGCGGTGCGCGCCGATCTGACGGTCACCTTCGGGACCCACAAGCCGGGGCTGCTGATCGATCCCGCCCGCGCGCACGCCGGGTCCGTGCGGCTCGTCGACATCGGGCTCGGCGACGTCCTTCCCGACGAGCCCGAACTGGAGGCGCTGCAACACGCCGACGTGGCCTGCCTGCTGCCGGTGCCGACGGCGGAGAGCGACAAGTACCGGCGCGGGGTCGTCGGCATCGCCGCCGGGTCGGCGCGGTATCCGGGGGCCGCGGTGCTCGCGGTGTCCGGCGCGCTCCGGGGCGGCGCCGGCGCCGTGCGGTACGTGGGGCCGGCCGCGGACGCCGTCATCGCCCGGTTCCCGGAGACGCTCGTGTCGGACCAGGGCCCCAGGCATGCCGGGCGGGTGCAGGCGTGGGTGGTGGGCCCCGGCGCCGGGGACGACGCGTCGGCCGTCGGAGAGGTGCTGTCGGCGGACGTGCCGGTGCTGATCGACGCGGACGGACTGCGGCTCGCCGACGTCGGCGCCGTACGGTCGCGGACGGCGCCGACGTTGATGACCCCGCACGCCGGAGAGGCCGCCGCGCTGCTCGGCGTGGCCCGGGAGGAGGTCGAGGGCGCGCGGCTGGCCTCCGCCCGCGAACTCGCCGCCCGCTACGGCGCCACCGTCCTGCTCAAGGGCTCCACCACACTCGTCGCCGACCCCGGCGGCGGGCCGGTGCGGGTGAATCCGACCGGCACGTCCTGGCTGGCCACGGCCGGGAGCGGCGACGTGCTGTCGGGACTCGCGGGATCGCTGCTGGCGTCCGGGCTGTCGGCGTCGGACGCCGGGAGCGCGGCCGCCTATCTGCACGGGCTGGCGGGGCGTTTCGCGGCGGACGGGGCGCCGGCGGGGGCCCACGACGTGGCCGAGGCGCTGCCGCGGGCGTGGCGGGACGTCTGCCGATGAGCGGGGTCGTCGATCCCCCTGAGCGGGGTCGTCGATCCGTTGAGCGGGTCCGCCGAGCCGCTGCGTGGGTCCGTCGATATGGGGTCGGCTCGTCGGTACGGGGTCGGTACGGGGCGGGGCGTCGGTGCGGGGTCGGTAGCCGGCCTCGGTACGGCGGGGCGTCGTACGCGGTTCGGTACGGCGGGGCGTCGGCACGTGGCCTCGGTGCGGGGTACGGCCCGGTCCACGACCGCGGTCGGCCTTCGTGGGACCGAGTGGCCCGTGATGTGGCCGGCGCGCCGGCGGGGGTGCGGCGGGGCTGTCGTTGAGTTGGGCCTTTGCCGGGTCGTTGAGCGGTTCGCCGGTGTGGGTGGCGCGGTCCGGCATGACCGCGGTCGGCCTTCGTGTGATCGAGGGGCCCGCGACGTGGCCGGGGCGTTGCCGGGGGCGGCCGGCCTGGGCCGCTGAACTCGTCCGTCGATCCGTTGAGCGGGTCCGTCGGTGCGGGGGGACGCGGGCGCCGGGGGCCGGGGCGGCGGCAGGTGTCTGTCGGGTCCGGCTGGGGCCTCTGAGAGACTGGGGGCGCCATGAACGAGACAGCAGCTGCCCCCACCGCGACCCTGCGGGCCCGCGCCGAGATCGACCTCGCTGCCCTGCGGGCCAATGTGCGGGCCCTGCGTGCCGTCGCGTCCGGGGCGGCCGTCATGGCCGTCGTGAAGTCCGACGCGTACGGCCACGGGGCCGTGCCGTGCGCCCGCGCGGCCGTCGAGGCGGGGGCGACCTGGCTAGGCACGGCCACCCCCGAGGAGGCGTTCGCGCTGCGGGCCGCCGGGCTTCCGGGGCGGGTGATGTGCTGGCTGTGGACCCCCGGCGGGCCGTGGCAGCAGGCCATCGAGGCCGACGTCGACGTGTCGGTCAGCGCCATGTGGGCCCTGGCCGAGGTCACCGAGGCCGCCCGGCGGGCCGGCCGGCCCGCCCGCGTGCACCTGAAGGCCGACACCGGCCTCGGCCGCAACGGATGCCAGCCGGGCGCCGACTGGAGCGAACTCGTCGGCGCGGCCCGCCGCGCCGAGCGCGACGGGCTGCTGCGGGTCACCGGCCTGTGGTCCCACTTCGCCTGCGCCGACGAACCCGGACACCCCTCCATCGCCGCGCAGCTCGCCCTGTTCGAGGAGATGGCCGCCCACGCCGAGGCGCAGGGCGTGCGGCCCGAGGTGCGGCACATGGCCAACTCGCCGGCCCTGCTCACGCTTCCCCGGAGCCACTTCGACCTGGTCCGCACCGGCATCGCGATGTACGGCATCTCGCCCAGCCCCGAGATCGGCACCCCCGCCGACTTCGGGCTGCGCCCGGTGATGACGCTGTCGGCGTCCCTCGCCCTGGTCAAGCACGTGCCGGGCGGCCACGGCGTCAGCTACGGCCACCACTACGCCACCCCCGGCGACACCACCCTCGGCCTCGTCCCCGTCGGATACGCCGACGGCATCCCGCGGCACGCCTCCGGCACCGGCCCCGTCCTGATCGGCGGCAAGTGGCGCACGGTCGCGGGGCGGGTGGCGATGGACCAGTTCGTCGTGGATCTCGGGGGAGACGAGCCCGAGGCCGGCGCCGAAGCGGTGCTGTTCGGGCCCGGTGACCGCGGCGAGCCGACCGCCGAGGACTGGGCGCAGGCCGCGGGCACCATCGCGTATGAGATCGTCACCCGCATCGGAACGCGTGTTCCTCGCGTCCATACACATGTCCGTACGGACGACCATGTGGGCGAGGGGCAAGCGGGGTAGCCGCTCAGGGTTCCGACGGCGTCACACCGTCCGTGGGCGGCACCGGCCCGGTGCCGCGCGAGCCATCGAACAGCAGTCCGTCGAAGGGGAGCGGGTACGTGAGCGAGAGCAGTGCGGAGGCCCTCACGGCCGTCGCCTCCGCCGCGCAGGCGACGGCCGTGACGGCCGCGACCGCCACGACGGCCGCGGCGGGCGCGACTGGCGGGACGGGCGGGACCTGGCGCAAGGTGACCGGCATCGCGGGTGCCGCGATAGGCGTGGTCGCCGCGGGCGCCGCCGCCGGCGTCGCCATCGAACGGCTCACCGTCGGCCGCGACATGCGGAAGAAGGCGCGGCTCGCCCTCGACTCCACCGGACCGTACGGGGCGCTGCGCGGCACCCCCGGCAAGGCGTACGCCGACGACGGGACGGAGCTGTACTACGAGGTCGACGACGTCGACCCGGAGACGGCCCCGGCACTGACCCCGCGCCGCCGCCGGCTGTTCGGGCGCAAGGCCCCCGCCCCGGTCACCGTCGTCTTCAGCCACGGCTACTGCCTCAACCAGGACTCCTGGCACTTCCAGCGCGCGGCCCTGCGGGGCGTGGTGCGGACCGTGCACTGGGACCAGCGCAGCCACGGCCGCTCCGGGCGGGGCGTGCGGCAGGTACGCGACGGGGTGCCGGTCACCATCGAGCAGCTGGGACAAGACCTGAAGGCCGTCATCGACGCCGCCGCGCCGGAGGGCCCGATCGTGCTGGTCGGGCACTCGATGGGCGGCATGACCGTGATGGCCCTGGCCGACCGGTACCCCGAGCTGATCCGCGACCGGGTCGTCGCGGTCGCCCTCGTCGGCACGTCGTCCGGGCGGCTCGGCGAGGTCAACTTCGGCCTGCCGGTGGCCGGCGTCAACGCCGTGCGGCGGGTGCTGCCCGGAGTGCTGAAGGTGCTGGGGCAGCGGGCGGAGCTGGTGGAGAAGGGGCGGCGGGCCACCGCCGACCTGTTCGCCGGGGTCGTCAAGCGGTACTCGTTCGCCTCCCGGGACGTCGACCCGGCCGTCGCCCGGTTCGCCGAGCGGATGATCGAGGGCACGCCGATCGACGTCGTCGCCGAGTACTACCCGGCGTTCGACGACCACGACAAGACCGAGGCGCTCGCGCTGTTCAGGGACATACCCGTGCTGGTGCTGGCCGGTATCGGCGATCTGGTCACGCCCAGCGAGCACAGCGAGGCCATCGCCGACCTGCTGCCGGACTCCGAACTGGTGCTCGTGCCGGACGCCGGGCACCTGGTGATGCTGGAGCACCCGGAGGTGGTCACCGACCGGCTCGCCGACCTGCTGACCCGTGTGGGAGCCGTGCCCGCAGGGGCTACCGTGGGTGGCTATGGAAGCACCAGCAGCACCGCACGACGCGGCTGAGACCGAGCTGACCGTCACCTCCCCCGAGCAGATGCGGGAACTGGGCCGCAGACTGGCGAAACTGCTGCGCGCCGGTGACCTGGTGATGCTCAACGGCGAACTCGGCGCGGGCAAGACGACCCTCACCCGCGGCCTCGGCGAGGGGCTCGGCGTCCGGGGCGCGGTCACCTCCCCGACCTTCGTGATCGCCCGGGTGCACCCGTCGCTCGCCGACGGTCCGGCGCTGGTCCACGTCGACGCCTACCGGCTGGGCGGCGGGCTGGACGAGATGGAGGACCTCGACCTGGACGTCTCGCTGCCGGATTCGGTGGTCGTCGTGGAGTGGGGCGAGGGCAAGGTCGAGGAGCTGACCGACGACCGCCTGCACGTCGTCATCCACCGGGCCGTCGGCGACACCGCGGACGAGGTCCGGCACGTGACGGTGACCGGGCTGGGGGAGCGGTGGGCGGCGGCCGACCTGAGCGTGCTGTCGGCCTGACGCGGTCGCTCCCTCTTCCCCGGGGGTGGGTTCCGACGCGATGTCGGCAAGATGTTGCGTCCGGCGTCCGATACGTGGTCACATGGTGTCTCCGACGTAGTTAGGTGTACCTAACTATGCTCGCCCCCGGCTCCCAGGAGGCGCCCATGCCGGCCACGGAACGAGACGAGGCGCCGCCGCGCGAGGTCTCCGCGGTGCCCATGAGCGCCCTGCTGGCGTCCTGCGCCGCGGCGAAGGCCGTCTCCACCCCGCCGCGCCTGCCCGACCCCGAGGCGGCCCGGCCGAACCCCCCGCGCCGGGAGACCGGGCACCGGGAAGCCGCGCACCGGGACGCCGCCTGAGCTCCCCGGCCGAGGGCCCGGCCCCGGCGCGGCGCCGGGCGGACGGACCCGGAGCAGGCCGGACGAAGTCCACGACGGTCCGGTGGCGTCCTGAAGGGGCGCGGGGAACTGCGCGACCGGCCACGACGGTGCGGCGGGTGACGGGCGGCATGGCGCGGTACGTCCGGTGGTGCTTCGGCAGCGGTCCGGTGGCGTCCTGAAGGGGCGCGGGGAACTGCGCGACCGGCCACGACGGTGCGGCGGGCGGCAGGCGGCACGGCGCGGCACGTCCGGCGGAGCGCTCAGCGGACCACCACGACCGGGCGGCCGATCGTCGCGAACGCCCACATCGCGTCGCCGTCCTGGCGGGACTCGCGGATGCCGCCCGTGCGCACGCCCTCGTCCGGTTTCGCCGTCGCCGGCCCCGCCGGTGTGCTGAACCCGACGGCGACGCCGTCCACGTCGGCGAAGCGGACGACGTGCCGGACGGGGGCGCCGTCGGTGCCGGTGACGGAGTTCGAGCGGGAGGTGACCTCGTAGGTGCCCGGCGCCGGGTCCACCTTGCCGGGCAGCACCAGGAACGTGCGGCGCACCTTGCCGCCCGCGCCGACCAGCCACACCCGGTCGCCGGTCACCGAGTACACGACCCGTGCGCCCGTGCCGGAGTCGACGGGCAGCGCGGTGGGGTCCTTCGGGCCGCGGGCCGGGTGCGTGGGCGCCGCCGACGGCGACCTGCCGGCGTGCGGTCCGCCCAGGCCGTCCGGGACGCCCGCGGAGGCATGGAAGGCGAGGACGCCGACCGTCGCGACGGCCGCCGTGGTGAGCCCGAACACGATTCCTGAGCTGCCGCCTGCCACCGTCGACCACCTCAGCCGTCGCGTCGTACGTCGTGCTTCCGGGCGACCGTAGCAGCCCCCGTGCGCCCGGACCGGGCGGCCGTGCGCGCGCCGCGGGAGCCGTAGGCTGTTTGCGTGCTCTTGCTCGCTCTGGATACCGCCACCCCCGCCGTCACCGTCGCCCTGCACGACGGAACGGACGTCATCGCCTCCTCGACCCAGGTGGACGCGCGCCGGCACGGAGAGCTGCTGCTGCCGGCCGTCGACCGGCTGCTCGCCGAGGCCGGACTCAAGATCGACGCCGTCACCGGCATCGTCGTCGGCGTCGGCCCCGGCCCGTACACCGGGCTGCGGGTCGGCCTGATGACCGCGGACACCTTCGGGCTGGTGCTCGGTGTCCCGGTGCACGGCGTGTGCACGCTCGACGGCCTCGCCTACGCGGCGGACATCGAGGAGGGCCCCTTCGTCGTGGCGACCGACGCCCGGCGCAAGGAGGTCTACTGGGCGACCTACGCCGACTCCCGCACCCGTCTGACCGGCCCGGCCGTCGACCGGCCCGCCGACATCGCCGACCGGGTCGCCGGGCTGCCGGCCGTCGGCGCGGGCGCGCTGCTGTACCCGGACACCTTCCCGCGGGCCCACGAGCCCGAGCACGTGTCGGCCGCCGCGCTGGCCTCGCTGGCCGCCGAGCGGCTCGCCGCCGGCACGGAACTGCCCGCTCCACGGCCGCTGTACCTGCGCCGGCCCGACGCCCAGGTGCCCAAGAACTACAAGGTGGTCACCCCCAAGTGACCGGACCCGAGACCCCCCGACTGCGCGAGATGCGCTGGTGGGACATCGACCCCGTGCTGGAGCTGGAGAAGGACCTGTTCCCCGAGGACGCCTGGTCCCGGGGCATGTTCTGGTCCGAACTGGCCCACGCGCGCGGCCCCGAGGCGACGCGCCGCTACCTCGTCGCCGAGGCCGGCGGCCGGATCGTCGGGTACGCCGGGCTCGCCGCCTCCGGCGACCTCGCCGACGTGCAGACCGTCGCCGTCGCCCGCGACCACCAGGGCACCGGGCTCGGCGGACGCCTGCTGACCGAGCTGCTGCGGGCGGCGACCGCGTTCGAGTGCTCCGAGGTGATGCTGGAGTGCCGGATCGACAACACCCGCGCCCAGAAGCTGTACGAGCGCTTCGGCTTCGAGGCCATCGGGTTCCGGCGCGGCTACTACCAGCCGGGCAACGTCGATGCCCTGGTGATGCGCCTGACCGACCCTTCCACCTCCGTACAAGGAACCGAGATCAATGGCTGACGAACCACTCGTCCTCGGCATCGAGACCTCCTGCGACGAGACCGGCGTCGGCATCGTCCGCGGCACCACCCTGCTGGCCGACGCCGTCGCCTCCAGCGTCGACGAGCACGCCCGCTTCGGCGGCGTCGTGCCGGAGGTGGCCTCCCGCGCGCACCTGGAGGCGATGGTGCCGACCATCGACCGCGCGCTGAAGGACGCCGGGGTCAGCGCCCGCGACCTGGACGGCGTCGCGGTCACCGCGGGCCCCGGGCTGGCGGGCGCCCTGCTGGTCGGCGTCTCGGCGGCGAAGGCGTACGCCTACGCCCTCGGCAAGCCGCTGTACGGCGTCAACCACCTCGCCTCCCACATCTGCGTCGACCAGCTGGAGCACGGCCCGCTGCCGGAGCCGACGATGGCGCTGCTGGTCAGCGGCGGGCACTCGTCGCTGCTGCTGTCGGGCGACATCACCTCCGACGTCCGGCCGCTGGGCGCGACCATCGACGACGCGGCCGGCGAGGCCTTCGACAAGATCGCCCGTGTGCTGGACCTCGGGTTCCCCGGCGGCCCGGTCATCGACCGGTACGCGCGGGAGGGCGACCCGGACGCGATCGCGTTCCCGCGTGGCCTGACCGGCCCGCGCGACCCGGCGTACGACTTCTCCTTCTCCGGTCTCAAGACGGCCGTCGCCCGCTGGATCGAGGCCAAGCGGGCCGCGGGCGAGGAGGTGCCGGTGCGGGACGTGGCGGCCTCCTTCCAGGAGGCGGTCGTCGACGTGCTCACCCGCAAGGCCGTGCGGGCGTGCAAGGACGAGGGCGTGGACCACCTGATGATCGGCGGCGGCGTGGCCGCCAACTCCCGGCTGCGGGCGCTGGCGCAGACGCGCTGCGAGGCGGCCGGGATCCGGCTCAGGGTGCCGCGGCCCAAGCTGTGCACGGACAACGGCGCGATGGTGGCGGCGCTCGGCGCGGAGATGGTGGCCCGGAACCGGCCGGCGTCCGGCTGGGACCTGTCGGCCGACTCCTCGCTGCCGGTGACGGACCCGCACGTACCCGGCAACGGCAACGGCCACGATCACGGCAACAGTCACGGGCGCGGGCACGGGCACGGGCATAGTCATGATCACGTGCACGAGACCGCCAAGGAGAACCTGTACTCGTGACCGTCGCGCTGATGTGGGAGGCGAGGGCCGCCGCGGGGCGCGGCGCGGAACTGCTCGCCTGGGCGCGGGCCCGGGAACTCCCGGCCCGCCCCCTGCGCCGGGAGACCTTCCGCGCCCCGCAGGACCGCGTCCTCGTCATCACCTGGTGGGACGCGGCCCTCGACGCCGATCTCCCCGAACTGCCCGAGCCGGACGCCGAGTTGGTCACCCGAGCGGTGCACCGTTGGCGGTTCGAGTCGGTGGGGACGGAGTAGGGGCCGGGTGCCCCGAGGCGGGCGGGGCACCCGGGTCACCCCGGTCGCCCCTGGGTCACCTGAGTGACCCAGGGGCGCCCCGGTCCCCCGGCTCGCCCAGGGTCACTCCGCCGGTGACACCTCCGTCTCGCAGCGCAGCCGCCGGTCCGCGCCCAGCGGCCGGACCGGGCCGGTCAGCGCGAGGTGTGCCGTGTGGCGGACCTCCGCGCTGGACGCCGCCAGCCGCAGTTCCAGGGCGCCCGGTTCGACCACCCGGGTGCCGGAGCGGTCGGTGAACGCCGACAGGTCCGCGTGGAAGCGGAAGGTGACGCGGGCCGCCGCGCCCGGCTCCAGCTCCAGCCGCCGGTAGCCGATCAGGCGCACGTCCGGCCGGGTCACCGAGGCCACCGGGTCGTGCAGGTACAGCTGCACCACCTCCGCCCCGGCCCGGTCGCCGGTGTTGCGGACGGTCAGCGACAGGTCGTAGGAGCCGTCCGTGGCGATCTCGGGCGCGGTGCCCGCGAAGTCGTCCCAGGCGAACGTCGTGTAGGAGCGCCCGTGCCCGAAGGCGTACAGCGGGGTCGGGTCCAGGTTGCTGACCTCGCCCGCGAGGCCGAGCGGCGGCTGGAGGTAGGTCCAGGGCTGGCCGCCGGGCTCGCGCGGCACGCTCACCGGGAGGCGGCCCGAGGGGTTGACGCGGCCGGACAGCACTCCGGCCACCGCCGCCCCGCCCTCCTCGCCCGGGAAGAAGGCCTGCACGACGGCGCCCAGCCGGCCGTGCCAGCGGCCCAGGGCGTAGGGCCGGCCGGTCAGCAGCACCAGCACCACGGGCACCCCGGTGGCGACCAGGCGGTCCAGCAGCTCGCCCTGCACGCCCGGCAGCCGCAGGTCGGTCACGTCGCAGCCCTCGCCCGAGGTGCCCCGGCCGAACAGGCCCGCCCGGTCGCCGAGGAACGCCACGCACACGTCGGCCTCCGACGCGCGGGCCACCGCCTCCTCGAAGCCGGAGGCGTCCGGGTCGGACACCCCGCAGCCCTCCGCGAACGTGACCTTGGCGTCGGGGAGTTCGGTGCGCAGCGCGTCCAGCACGGTCGGGATGTCGATCCCCATGGGCACCTCGGGGTGCCGGGGCAGGACGTGCGAGGGGAAGGAGTAGCAGCCGAGCATCGCCAGCGCGTCCGCCGCCCTCGGGCCCACCACCGCGATCCGGGTGTCGGACGCCAGCGGCAGCAGCCCGTCGGGGTTGTCCAGCAGCACCACCGACTCCTGGGCGAGCCGGCCGGCCACATCGCGGTTGGCCGCGGAGTCGAGGTCGAGCGCCGCGGCCGGCTCCGGATCCCAGTCCTCGTCCAGCAGGCCCAGTTCACACTTCTGCAGCAGGACCCGGCGGGCCGCCCGGTCCACCACGGACTCGGGGACCTCGCCCGCCCGGACGGCCTCCAGCAGCGGCCTGCCGTAGCAGTTCAGCGAGGGCAGCTCCACGTCGATCCCGGCGGTCAGCGCCGCGTGCGCCGCCTCGGCGGGGGAGCCCGCGACGCGGTGCAGGGTCTGCAGGAAGGCGATGCCGAAGTAGTCGGCGACCACCGTGCCGGTGAAGCCCCACTCCTCCCGCAGCAGCCCGGTCAGCAGGGCGGGGTCCGCGGAGGCGGGGATGCCGTCGGTGTCGGTGTACGCGGCCATCACCGAGCGGGCCCCGCCCTCGCGCAGCGCCATCTCGAACGGTGGCAGCGTCACGTCGGCGAACTCGCGCACGCCCGCCCGGACGGGAGCGAGGTTGCGGGCGCCGGCCGAGGACGCGTACCCGGCGAAGTGCTTGAGCGTGGCGACGACGCCGGCCGACTCCAGGCCGCGCACGTAGGCCGTGCCGATGGTGCCGACCAGGTACGGGTCCTCGCCGATCGTCTCCTCCACCCGCCCCCAGCGCGGATCGCGTACGACGTCCAGCACCGGGGCGAGGCCCTGGTGGACGCCGGCCGCCCGCAGGTCGTGCCCGATGCGCCGGGCCATCTCCTCGACCAGGCCGGGGTCGAAGGTGGCGCCCCAGGCCAGCGGGACGGGGTAGGCCGTGGCGCCCCAGGCCGTGAAGCCGGCCAGGCACTCCTCGTGGGCGACGGCCGGGATGCCGAAGCGGCCGGCCGCGGCGATGCGCCGCTGGGCGCGTGCCAGGGCCTGCGCGCCCAGCGCCGGGTCCACCGGGGCGGTGCCGTAGGAGCGGGTGAGCTGGCCCAGGCCGTGGGTGATCAGTTCGTCGTAGTCGTAGTCGGCGGCCATCTGGCTCTGCAGCGGGGCGACTCCGTCGCCGTCCGTGGCGGCGCCCACCCACACCCCGTACAACTGGGCGGTCTTCTCCTCCAGGGTCATCCGGGAGAGGAGGTCGTCGACGCGGGCGGCGGCGGGCAGGGCGGGGTCACGCCAGGGGGCGGTGGTCATGAAACTCCTGCTCTTGTCGAGGCGGGGTGCGGCCCTCTCGCGAATGTTTCGGTAGGTATGTCGAATGTTCCGGAACCTAGGCCCGTGACGAAAGGTTCGTCAAGAGGGGACGCAGGGATACGATCGCCGCCATGACCCCTCCGGAGCCCCAGGAAACGCGGACGGCGGCGCGGTCGGCGCAGAGCGCGACGCTCGCCGAGATCGCCCGTGAGGCCGGCGTGTCCGCGCCGACTGTTTCGAAGGTCCTCAACGGACGTGCGGACGTGGCCCCGGCCACCCGCAGCCGCGTGGAGGAACTGCTGCGCGTCCACGGCTACCGGCGCCGGCGCGCCGAGACCAGCCGCTCGCCCCTGATCGACCTGGTCTTCCACGAACTGGAGAGCGCCTGGGCGATGGAGGTCATCCGGGGCGTGGAGAACGTCGCCCGGGACGCCGGCCTGAGCGTCGTGCTGAGCGAGAGCGCAGGCCGGCTCACCCCCGGCCGCACCTGGGCCGACCAGGTCGCCGCGCGCCGGCCGCACGGCGTGATCCTGGTGCTGTCCGGCCTCGACGACTCCCAGCGCGCCCTGCTGACCAGCCGCTCCATCCCGTTCGTGGTGGTGGACCCGGCGGGCGACCCGGGCGTCGACGTGCCGTCGATCGGCGCCACCAACTGGCAGGGCGGGCTGGCCGCCACCCGCCACCTGGTCGAACTCGGCCACACCCGCATCGGCACCATCAGCGGACCGTCCCGCATCATGTGCAGCCGCGCCCGCGTCGACGGCTACCGGGCGGCCCTGGAGACCGCCGGGCTCCCGGTCGATCCGTCGATGATCGCGCCCGGCGACTTCCGTCACGAGACCGGCTACCGGCAGGGGCTGCGGCTGCTGCGCCGCCCGGACCGGCCGACCGCCGTGTTCGCCGGCAACGACCTCCAGGCGCTCGGGCTGTACGAGGCCGCCCGCGAGCTCGGGCTGCGGATCCCGGAGGACCTGAGCGTGGTCGGGTTCGACGACCTGCCGGTCGCCCGCTGGGTGGGTCCGCCGCTGACGACCGTACGGCAGCCGCTGACGGAGATGGCCGAGACGGCGGCCCGGCTGGTCCTCGACCTCGGCCGCGCGGACCAGGCCCCGGTGGCCACCCGGGTGGAACTCGCGACGAGCCTGGTGGTGCGCAGCAGCACGGCAGCGCCGCCCGCGGCCTGAGGCCCCAGCGCCGCCGGCGGCCTGAGGCCCAGCGCCGTCGGCGGCCTGACGGCTCCGGCCGGGCGCGGTCGGCACGGGGGAGCCTGTCTGTTGCTGTATTGACGGGTGTGGCGGGCCGCCCGACACTCTCCGAAGTCAATCGGTTGCACGGTCGAAACTTTCGGAGGTCCCTCGCGATGAGATCTTTGAGAACGGCTTATCCCTGGCATCAGTGGTCACCGGCGCGCTGATGCTGTTCACGGCGCCCGCGGCGCACGCCGCCGACATCCCGCTGCGCGACCTCGGCGCCGCCAAGGGCAAGATCGTCGGCACGGCGGTGACCGGCTCCAAGCTCACCGGCACCTACGGCGACATCGCGGGCACCCAGTTCAGCTCGCTCACGCCCGGCAACGCCATGAAATGGGAGTCGGTCGAGCCGACGCAGGGCAGCTTCGACTGGACCGAGGCCGACCAGATCGTCGCCTTCGCCGAGGCGCACGACCAGCGGGTGCGCGGCCACACCCTGGTCTGGCACAGCCAGAACCCGAGCTGGCTGACGAACGGCTCCTGGACCTCCGCCCGGCTCAGCAGCCTGCTGCAGAACCACATCAGCACCGAGGTCGGCCGCTACAAGGGGCGGATCGCCGCCTGGGACGTCGTCAACGAGCCCTTCAACGAGGACGGCACCTACCGCTCCGCCCTCTGGTACAACGGCCTCGGCGCCGACTACATCGCCACCGCCCTCACCTGGGCGCACGCCGCCGACCCGGCCGCCAAGCCCCGGCTACGGGGCGGCGACGCCGTACGACGACAACCACGCGCCCAAGCCCGCGTACCACGGCATCGCGGAGGCGCTCGGCGGCACGACCACCCCGCCGCCCACGGACGGCTGCACGGCGGCGTACAGCGTGACCGACCAGTGGAGCACCGGGTTCACGGGAGAGGTGCGGATCTCCTGCTCCGGGGGGTCCCTGTCGTCCTGGAAGGTGAACTGGACGTACGGCGCCGGCCAGCAGGTCACCCAGGCGTGGAACGCCACCTGCACCCAGTCCGGGGCGGCGGTGACGTGCGCCGACGCCTCCTACAACGGCACGGTTCCGGACGGCGGTTCGGTGACCTTCGGGTTCAACGGGTCCTGGAGCGGCAGCAATCCGGTGCCCACGGTGTCACTGGGCTGAGCCGGGGACCGGGCGGGGCCGAGCGGGGCCGAGCGCGGCACCGTGAGGGCCGGGAAGCGCGAGACTCCCCGAAGGGACCGCCCGCAGCGCGCCTCCGACCATCCCCCGATACCGCGGACTCACCGTCCCGCCCGTGACCGGACACGAGAACGCCGACGCGGGCGGACCCGGAGGCCGACGGCCGAGAGCGCTGAGGGCCGTCGGCCTCACTCCGCCGCCACGGCCTCCGTGCGCGGGCCGGAAAAAATCTTCGAAGAAGTCCGGCGCGCCTGTCGATCCGGCCGTCGTTCGTTCGACGAACTGGGTGAGAGGCCGGAAACGAAGGAACCGGCCCGCAGACCGAACGACCACCGAACGACCACCGAACGACCGAGGAGCCACCATGCCCCGCTTCATGTCACTGGTCCGGATCGACGAGAACTCCGCGCCTGCCGGGGGCCCCAGCCCGGAGATGATGCAGCGGATGGGAGAGCTGATCGAGGAGATCACCAAGGCCGGGGTGATGCTGGACACCGCCGGGCTGACGCCGTCGGCGCAGGGCACCCGGGTGCACTGGGACGGCCGGAACACCTCCGTCACCGACGGACCCTTCACCGAGTCCAAGGAGGTCATCGGCGGTTACGCGATCATGCAGTGCAAGGACAAGGCCGAGGCGCTGGAGTGGGCCTCGCGGTTCCTCAAGGTCCACGGCGAGGAGTGGCAGGTGACCTGCGAGGTGCGCGAGATCGCGGAGGGCTGATTCCTCCTGGCCTCCGGCCGCCGCGGGGTGTTCGATGGTGGGTTGTGACACCGCAGCCCACCGCCGGCCCCCGCCGGGCCGCCGACCCGGACCCCTGCCGGGCCGCCGATCCCCGCCAGGCCATCGACACCGTCTTCCGCATCGAGTCCCCGCGCGTCATCGCGGGCGTCGCCCGCATCGTCCGCGACGTCGGCATCGCCGAGGAACTCGCGCAGGACGCGCTGGTCGCCGCGCTGGAGCAGTGGCCGCGGGACGGGGTGCCCGACAACCCGGGCGCCTGGCTCATGGCCACCGCCCGGCACCGCGCCGTCGACCTGGTCCGGCGCCGGGAGACCTACGCCCGCAAGCTGCGCGAGATCGGGCGGGACCTGGAGACGACGGCGCCGTTCGAGGAGCCCGCAGACTCCCGCGACCCTGATGGCATCGACGACGACCTGCTGCGGCTGGTGTTCACCGCCTGTCACCCGGTGCTGTCCGCCGAAGCCCGCATCGCGCTGACCCTGCGCCTGCTCGGCGGCCTGACCACGGCCGAGATCGCCCGCGCGTTCCTCACCCCCGAGCCGACGATCGCCCAGCGCATCGTGCGCGCCAAGCGGACGCTGGCCGCGAAGAACGTCGCCTTCGAGGTGCCGTACGGGCCGGAGCGCGCGGCCCGGCTCGGGTCGGTCCTCGACGTCGTCTACCTCGTCTTCAACGAGGGGTACGCCGCCACGGCCGGCGACGACTGGCTGCGCCCCGCCCTGTGCGAGGACGCGCTGCGGCTGGCCCGCGTGCTGTCGCAGCTGATGCCCGGGGAGCCCGAGGTGCACGGGCTGACCGCGCTGCTGGAGTTCCAGGCGTCCCGCACGGCCGCCCGCACCGGCCCGGGCGGCGAACCCGTGCTGCTGAAGGACCAGAACCGCCGCCGCTGGAACCGCATGCTCATCGCCCGCGGCATCGCCGCCCTCGACCGCGCCGGGGCCGCCTCCCCGTCCGGCGCCCCGGGCCCCTACGCCCTCCAGGCCGCCATCGCCGCCTGCCACGCGCACGCGCACTCCTACGAGGAGACCGACTGGGCGAGCATCGCCACCCTGTACGGGCTGCTGGCCGCACGCGCCCCGTCCCCGGTCGTCGAGCTCAACCGCGCGGTGGCCGTGTCCATGGCCGAGGGCCCGGCGAAGGCGCTGGAGATCGTCGACGCCCTCGCCGCCGCGCCCGCCCTGCGCGACTACCACCTGCTGCCCAGCGTCCGCGGTGACCTGCTGGCCCGCCTGGGACGCACGGCGGAGGCGGGCGAGGAACTGGCCCGGGCGGCCGGGCTGACGCGCAACGCCCGCGAGCGGCAACTGCTGCTGGACCGGCTCCGGTCCCTCCCCGGCGTCTGAGGTCCTACCGCGCTTCCGGCCGCGCGGGCGCCCCGACCAGCATCGTCGGCGCCCCCGCGACCCGGGTCAGGAACACGGTCGCCGCGTTCGGCCCCTGCGGCTTGACCTTCCTGCGCAGCTCCTCCGGCTCCACCGCCGACCCGCGCTTCTTCACGGTCAGCGTCCCGACCTCCCGCTCCCGCAGCAGCGCCTTCAGCTTCTTCAGGTTGAAGGGCAGTCGGTCGGTGATCTCGTACGGCACGGCGTACGGCGTGGGCCGCAGGTGGTCGGCGGTGACGTAGGCGATGGTCGGGTCGATCAGGCCGCCGTCCAGTTCCTCGGCCACCTCGGCGACCAGGTGGGCGCGGATGACGGCCCCGTCGGGCTCGTACAGGTACCGGCCGACGGGGCGGACCGGGGGGTCGGGCAGGCCCCGGCCGTGCAGCGCGCGGGGGCCCGGCAGCAGCGTCGCCCGCACCGCGCCCGGCGCGGTCCCGAACCACAGCACGGCCTCCTTCACGTCCCCGCCGTCGGAGATCCACTCGGCCTCGGCGTCGGCGGGCACCGCCTCGTGCGGGATGCCGGGCGCGACCTTGAGGGCGGCGTGCGGCGCCGTGCGGGCCGCGCCGACCGCCCAGGAGAGCGGGGGCGAGTAGGCCTCCGGGTCGAAGACGCGGCCGCGTCCGCCGCGTCGGGCGGGGTCGACGAACACGGCGTCCCAGCCGGCCGTGTCCACCTCGGTCACGTCGGCCTGGCGCACTTCGATCAGCTCCGCGAGCCCGAGCGCGTCGGCGTTCGCGCGCGCCACGGCCGCCGTCACCGGGTCGCGGTCCACGGCGAGCACCCTGATGCCGGCCCGCGCCAGCGCGACCGCGTCCCCGCCGATCCCGCAGCACAGGTCGGCCACCGAGGTCACGCCCAGTTCGCGCAGCCGCCCGGCCCGGTACGCCGCGACGCTCGCCCGGGTCGACTGCTCGACCCCGTTCGGCGTGAAGAACATCCGGCGCGCGTCCGCCGCCCCGAACTTCGCCGCCGCCCGCTGCCGCAGCCGCGCCTGCCCGAGCGCCGCCGACACCAGTTCGGCGGGGTGCTCGCGGCGCAGCCGGGTGGCGACGGCGAGTTCGTCGGCCGGGGCGGTGTCGCGCACCTCTTCGAGGAGGGCGCGGCCTTCGGGGGCGAGGAGGCAGGCGAGGTCGTTCACCGGCTCATTGTGGGCCAGTCGGTGGATGGTGTGCCGCCGGCCGCGGTGTCGGGCCGGGACGCGGGACGGGGGCTGCGAGGATCCGGCATCATGCGAGCAGTACGACAAAACGATAAAAATGGGGCGTCGTTCGGGATGCGGGTCCGCTGCGGGGCCGCCCTGCTCGCCGCGGCCGCCATCGCCTCCGGCTGTGCGCAGGGCGACGCCTCCGAGGTGGATTCGGCCGAGGTGACCCCGGCCGCCGGCCAGCCGCCCCTGAGGGCGGCCCCGGCCCGCGCCCTGGAGGCGTACGCCGCGCGGCTGCGCGCCGCCTACGTCGCCCGGGCCGCGGCGGCCAGACGCTGGGGCCTGGCGAAGGTGCCGCTGGCCGCCCCGCCGCCGCCCGCCAAGAAGCCGGTGATCACCGCCCGCAAGGGCTTCGAGGTCGACGGCCAGCGCGAACTGGACCTGCCCCCGGTCTTCACCACCGTCCCCACCGAAGAGAAGGTCGTCTTCCTCACCATCGACGACGGCGCCGAGAAGGACCCGGCGTTCCTGCGCATGACGCGCGAGCTGAAGATCCCGTACTCCGCCTTCCTCAGCGACTTCCTGATCCGGGACAATTACGGCTACTTCGGGAAGATGTGGCAGGACGGGGTGACGCTGAACAACCACACCCTGCACCACCCCTACCTCCGCGGCCTGTCCTACAAGGAGCAGAAGCGCGAGATCTGCGGCATGCAGGACGTGATCGAGGAGCGTTACGGCGTCCGCCCCCGCCTCTTCCGCCCGCCCTACGGCAGCTACAACCAGGACACCCTGCTCGCCGCCAAGTCCTGCGGCATCCGGTACGCGCCCATCTGGGACGAGGAGGTCTTCGTCGACCGCTGGGAGTACCGCGACGACCGCTTCCTGCACCCCGGCGACATCGTCCTGACCCACTTCCGGGGCCGCGCGCAGTGGAAGGGCACCATGCCCGACATGCTCCGCCGCTTCCTGGACAAGGTCACCGCCCAGGGATACGCGGTGGCCCGGCTGGAGGACTACCTGTGAGGCGGCGCCGCCTGGCGGCCGGGGCGCTGGCGGCCACCGTCCTGCTCACCGGCTGCGCCCCGTCCGTCGACCCCATCCAACGGCTCGGCGAGAAGGCGGCCCGGCACATGCGCCCGCACGGCACGGCGACCGCCGGCCGACCGCCGCACGACACGGGGGACACAGCCGCCGGGCACCGGACGCACGGCGGGGACGGGGGCGCCGGGCGCCGTCCCCGTGGCACGGAGGACGGGGGTGCCGGGCACCGGCCGACCGGCGCCGGGGCCAGGGCCGCCGGGCGGCCGTCGTACGACGGCGGGCACCGTGCCGCCGGTCGCCCGGACGGCGGGCAGCCTGACGCCGGGCAACTGCCGTCCCGCGGCCGGGATCTCGCCGCCGGTCGGCCGTCGTCCCGCGGCAGGGGCCTCCCGCCCGGTCGGCCGCCGTCCCGCGGCAGGGGCCTCCCGGCCGGTCGGCCGTCGTCCCGCGGCAGGGACCTCCCGGCCGGTGGGCCGCCGTCCCGCGGCCGGGGTCACGAGGCCGCGAGACCGTCCCGTGTTCCGGCCGCCCGCGCCGCGGACGGGGGCCTGCCGCGCGTGGTCCCCCGCGTTCCCACCCGCGACAAGGTCGTCTTCCTCACCTACGACGACGGCGCGGAGACGGACCCCCGCTTCGTCGAGACGGTCCGGGCGCTGCGCCTGCCCGTCAGCATCTTCCTCACCGACCGGGCCGCCGGCCCGGGCTACGCCCGCCTCGCCCGCCTGCGGTCGGTCGGAGTGAGCCTGCAGAACCACACCCTCGACCACCGCGCCCTGCGCGGCCTGCCCTACGCCGGCCAGCGCGCCGAGATCTGCGGCCAGCAGGACAAGCTCACCGCCCGCTTCGGCGTCCGCCCCCGCCTCTTCCGCCCGCCCTACGGCAGGTACGACGCGACCACCCTGCGCGCCGCGGCGGACTGCGGCATCTCCGCGGTCGTGCTGTGGCGGGCGGCGATGACGGGGGACGGCGAACTGACGTACGCGGGCGGCGAGCACCGCCTCGGCCCCGGCGACGTCGTGGCCGTGGCCGCGGGCGGGGGCGCCGGACCGACGCTCGGGGAGCGGACGGCGCGGCTGTTGCGGGAGGCGTGCGGCCGGGGACTGACGGTGGCGCGGCTGGAGGACTACGTCTGACGCCGGCCCGACCCGGGTGACGGCCGTACGGCCCCGTACAGCCCTCGCAGGGCCCCCGTACGGTGCGGAACCCCGGCCGACGCGCCGCGGGGATTGGCACTCCGCTTGACCGAGTGCTAATCGCGGTCATAGTCTCGGGTCTGGCACTCCCCCCTGGAGAGTGCCAACAACGCGACGGGCAGGTCCGGCACCCGCGACGACGGATCGACCTGGTCGCCACCTCAGACAGTTAACCCCGTGAGATCTCCGAAGGGGGAGGTCGGATCGTGACGACCGCCAGCTCCAAGGTTGCCATCAAGCCGCTCGAGGACCGCATCGTGGTCCAGCCGCTGGACGCCGAGCAGACCACGGCCTCTGGCCTGGTCATTCCGGACACCGCCAAGGAGAAGCCCCAGGAGGGCGTCGTCCTGGCCGTGGGCCCGGGCCGCTTCGAGAACGGCGAGCGTCTCCCGCTCGACGTCAAGACCGGCGACATCGTGCTGTACAGCAAGTACGGCGGCACCGAGGTGAAGTACAACGGCGAGGAGTACCTCGTCCTCTCGGCTCGCGACGTCCTCGCGATCATCGAGAAGTAGTCCCACCTCGAGCATTCCGCTCTTAGCTGCGCCCCTGGCCCCCGCGACCACACAAGAAGCCGGGCGCCCGGGGCGCAGTTTCTTTCACCTAGATTTCCGAGAGGGCTCACGCTGTCATGGCGAAGATCCTGAAGTTCGACGAGGACGCCCGTCGCGCCCTCGAGCGCGGCGTCAACAAGCTTGCCGACACGGTCAAGGTGACGATCGGCCCCAAGGGCCGCAACGTCGTCATCGACAAGAAGTTCGGCGCTCCCACCATCACCAACGACGGTGTCACCATCGCCCGCGAGGTCGAGGTCGAGGACCCGTACGAGAACCTCGGCGCCCAGCTGGTGAAGGAGGTGGCGACCAAGACCAACGACATCGCGGGTGACGGCACCACCACCGCCACCGTGCTGGCCCAGGCCCTGGTCCGCGAGGGCCTGAAGAACGTGGCCGCCGGCGCCTCCCCCGCCGCCCTGAAGAAGGGCATCGACGCCGCCGTCGCCGCCGTCTCCGAGGACCTGCTGTCGTCGGCCCGCCCGATCGCGGAGAAGTCCGACATCGCCGCCGTCGCCGCGCTGTCCGCCCAGGACCAGCAGGTCGGCGAGCTCATCGCCGAGGCTATGGACAAGGTCGGCAAGGACGGCGTCATCACCGTCGAGGAGTCCAACACCTTCGGTCTGGAGCTGGACTTCACCGAGGGCATGGCCTTCGACAAGGGCTACCTGTCGCCGTACTTCGTCACCGACCAGGAGCGCATGGAGGCCGTCCTCGACGACCCCTACATCCTGATCACGCAGGGCAAGATCTCCGCGATCGCCGACCTGCTGCCGCTGCTGGAGAAGGTCATCCAGGCCAACTCCTCCAAGCCGCTGCTGATCATCGCCGAGGACGTCGAGGGCGAGGCCCTGTCGACCCTGGTGGTCAACAAGATCCGCGGCACCTTCAACGCGGTCGCGGTCAAGGCCCCCGGCTTCGGCGACCGCCGCAAGGCGATGCTGCAGGACATGGCGATCCTCACCGGCGCCACGGTCGTCTCCGAGGAGGTCGGCCTCAAGCTCGACCAGGTCGGCCTGGACGTGCTGGGCTCCGCCCGCCGCGTGACGGTCACCAAGGACGACACCACCCTCGTCGACGGCGCCGGCAAGTCCGAGGACGTCCAGGGCCGCGTCGGCCAGATCAAGGCCGAGATCGAGACCACCGACTCCGACTGGGACCGCGAGAAGCTCCAGGAGCGCCTCGCCAAGCTGGCCGGCGGCGTGTGCGTGATCAAGGTCGGCGCCGCCACCGAGGTGGAGCTGAAGGAGAAGAAGCACCGCCTGGAGGACGCCATCTCCGCGACCCGCGCCGCGGTCGAGGAGGGCATCGTCTCCGGTGGTGGCTCCGCGCTGGTCCACGCCGCCAAGGTCCTCGAGGGCAACCTCGACAAGACCGGCGACGAGGCCACCGGCGTCTCCGTCGTCGCGCGCGCCGTCGTCGAGCCGCTGCGCTGGATCGCGGAGAACGCGGGCCTCGAGGGCTACGTCATCGTCTCCAAGGTCAAGGAGCTGGAGAAGGGCAACGGCTACAACGCCGCCACCGGCGAGTACGGCGACCTGGTCAAGGCCGGCGTCATCGACCCCGTCAAGGTCACCCGCTCCGCCCTGGAGAACGCCGCCTCCATCGCCTCCCTCCTGCTGACGACCGAGACCCTGGTCGTCGAGAAGAAGGAAGAGGAAGAGCCGGCCGCCGCGGGCCACGGCCACGGCCACAGCCACTGAGCCGCATGCTCACAAGAAGGCCCTGCTCCGGTTGACCGGAGCAGGGCCTTCCCCCTTGTTCGCGGCGGGTCCGGTCAGCCGTCGGTGCGCACCAGGAACCTGACGTGCTCCGCGAGCAGCGCCCGCGCCCCGTACGTGTCCGCCAGACGGGCGGCGAGGGTGGCCTCCGCGAGCCGTGGGGGGAGCGCCTCCGCGAACTTCAGGCCCCGAACGGCGCGCAGGTCCACCTCGGGCAGCGTCACGCCGTTGCCGGCGTCCGCTGCGGCGGCCCGCCAGGTCTGCGGGGTCACGTCGTCACGCAGCCTCACGAACCGGTCGTCGGTGACCCGGTGCGGCAGCACGACGGAGGGGAGGGAGGCGGCCAGTGTGGCGTTCGCCCGGTGTCCGCCCCAGGTCCACCACCGCACGTCGCCGTCCCCCCGGCGGGTGACGACCGTACCGGCCGGGTGCACCACGTCCCGGTGCGCGTCGCGTGCCTCGGCCAGTTTCGCCTGCGCGCGGCGGGTGAGGACGACGGGCGGGGCGGCGCCCAGCAGGACCTCCCGCCCGGCACGGGTCAGGGTGAACGACCGGACACGGTCCGGGCCGAAGCCGTTCCACCTGGCACGCCCGCCCTCGTCCACGGGCTCGACGAAGCAGCGCCTGCGGCGCCAGTCGATGTACGTCACCAGCCAGCTGCGGCCCGCCAGCAGCAGCTTCCGCGGCCCCTCGACCTCCTCGGTGAGCAGGTCCGGGTCGGTGCGGCCGATCTCCGTCCGCCCGCTGAGCACAGTGAACTCCGGCGGGGCCGTGAACGACGCCGTCAGGTTCATGAAGTGGCGGTGCCCGAAACGCCGTTCGGCCTCGGGCCCGATGAACAGCAGGCCGCCGTCCCGGTCCAGGTAACCCTGCTCCACCAGGTGGTGCACGATGGGCTCGGCCGCCTTCCCGAAGGTGTCCAGTCCGCCCCACCATTCCTGCCACAGCTTCTCCCCGACCCGGTGTTCCTGCAGGCACAGGGCGAGCACCTGCTGGGCGACCAGGTGCCGCGGCTCGGGAGGCGGTGTCACCGGTTCCACCCAGCCGCGCGACCAGGCGAGCAGCAGGGCCGCCGCGGACAGCAGACCGGCGTCGGTGAGGGCGAGGAAGAGGCAGTTGCGGCGGGTGCCGGGGCGACGGCCGGTACGGCCCAGGCGTTGCAGGAACGACGCGACGGTCTGCGGCGCGTCGAGCTGGATCACCCGGTCCAGGTCACCGACGTCGATGCCGAGTTCGAGGGTGCTGGTGGACACGATCACGCAGTCCCGGGCTTCCGCGAAGGCATGTTCGGCACGTCGTCGTTCGTCCGCCGACAGTGAGGCGTGGGACAGGAACGTGGTGACGCCGCGCAGTCTGAGCTGCTCGCCCAGTTCCTCGACGGTGCGGCGGCTCTCGCAGAACACCAGGCGCTTCTCGCCCCGGTGCAGGGCGGCGACGACCGTGGCCGCGTTGGCGACGGAGCCGACGTAGTCCAGCTCGATGTCGCCCGGCGGGGGAGCCGTGGTGGGCCGGGCTGCTGAGGGCTCGGCAGCCGAGGGCGGGGCCGCCACGGTGCCGGATCCGGGGAGCGCCACGCCGGGTGCGACGACCTGCCCGGGCCGTCGGCCCCGCCCCGACCCCTGGAGCCAGTCCAGCAGTTCGTGCGGATTGCCGACGGTGGCCGACAGGCCCACCCTCTGCACCGGCCGCCCGACGATCCGCTGCAGCCGCTCCAGCACGGCGAGCAGATGCCAGCCGCGGTCGTCACCGGCGAAGGCGTGCACCTCGTCGACCACCACACTGTGCAGACCGGAGAAGAACGTGCGGTGGTCCACGTGGGTGCTGACCAGCATCGCCTCCAGCGACTCCGGCGTGGTGAGGAGCAGGTCCGGCCGCTGGGCCAGGATGCGGCGGCGTCTGCTGGTCGCGATGTCGCCGTGCCACAGCTCCGCGGTGCGGCCCACCCAGCCCGCGTACGTCTCCAGCCTCGGGTGCAGGTTGTTCAGGAGCGCCTTCAGCGGAGTGACGTACAGAATGCCGGTGCCCTTCCAGCCGTGCCGCTGGGCCCGGGTGAGCAGGGGGAAGGTGGCGGCCTCGGTCTTGCCTCCGGCGGTGGGGGCCAGCAGTACGGCGTCCTGCCCGGACAGCAGCGGCCCGATCGCCTCCTCCTGCAGCGGGCGCAGCGAGCGCCAGCCGAGCGTGTTGACGATGTGGTGGGTCAGGATCGGGTCCAGCAGGTCCAGCGCGTCGGCGCTCACGGCAGCTCCAGGTCCACGTCCCCGGCGCTCGCCGCGGCGTTGCGTTCCACCTCGTCGAGTTCCGTGGTGTTGACCGTGAGCGTGTAGTGGACGCGGGGGTCGAAGTCGTCGAACGTGTCGATCCGGTCGAGTACGTCGGCCACCAGTTTCCGCAGGTAGAGCCGGGGCGCGATGCCGGCCTTGCCGCCGAGGGAACCGGTGACGGCGCGCGCCAGTTCGTCGAGGTAGGCGTCGTCGGCCCGTCCGGCGACGCGCTCGGGGTGGCGTGCGGTGGCCTCGTACACCGCGCGTACCTTGCGGCCCAGCTCGCCGAGCGAGGCGAGGTCGAAGCCCGGCAGGCGGAGCTGGACGGCCCGCGGGGAGTCGAAGCGCGGGTCGGTGGTGAAGTCCGTGGCCAGCCGCTGGGCCAGCGGTGCCAGGCGCTGCACGCCCTGCTGACCGTCGTAGAACGCGGGTGTGCCGGTGATCACGAGGAACAGGCCGGGGAACCGTCCGGCGTCGATCTCGTCGAGGAGCTGGCGCAGGGCGTTCAGGGATTTCTCCCGTACGTCGCCGCGCACCCGCTGCAGGGTCTCCACCTCGTCGAGGACGAGCAGCAGCCCGGGGTGCCCGCAGTCCCGCAGTACGGTCAGCAGGCCCTGCAGGAAGCCCAGTGCGGCGAAGTGGTCCAGGTCGCCCCGCACCCCGGCGGCCCGCTTGGCCGACGCGGCCACGGACCGCTGTCCGCCCAGCCACGCGATCAGCGCCTCGGCGCGTGCCCCGTCGCCCGCCGCGACCGCCTCGCGGTAGCCGCGCAGGGCGGCGGAGAAGGCGGGGGTGGTGCGGGCCACGTCCGTCAGCCGCAGCTCCAGCAGGGTGTCGACGGCACGGGCGAGTCCGGCCTCGTCGTCCTCGGCGGCGTCCCCGGCGCCGATGACTTCTTCCTCCAGGGCGTAGAACCAGGAGTCGATCACGGCGCGCAGCGCGGAGGGCGGATGCGTGGACGTCGTCAGTCGTTCCGTCAGCCGGCGGTAGACGGTCTCCAGACGATGCAGCGGGGTCTCCGTCTCGGAGATCTGCACCTCGCTGACGGCCAGGCCCCGCTTCTTGGCCCGTTCGGCGAGCCAGCGGGCGAAGAACGTCTTTCCCGAGCCGTACTCGCCGCGCAGTGCGTGGAAGGCGCTGCCGCCGCGGGCGACGGTGGACAGGTCGTCGTCCAGGGCGTCGGCGAACCGGTCGAGGCCGACGGCGAACAGGCCGAGTCCCTGCTGCGGCACGGTGCCGCGGCGCAGGGCGTCGACGACGTCCCGGGCGCGTGCGGCGCTGATCCCGGCGGTGCCGGGAGGTCGGGGAGTCGGGGTGCTCACGCCTGCGTGCCTTCCGTGAACTGCTGCCGGAGCAGCTCCCTGTCGAGGTGGACGGTGCGCCCGGATTCCACGAGCTGGAGCACCGGGTAACCGTCGATGTTGAGCAGGCGTTCGAGCATGGTGACGAAGCGCTGGGGGTTGCGCTCCGACCTGCCGGTGGCCGACTGCGCGGCCGCGGCGACGGCGGCTGGCGACAGCTTGCCGCCCGCTTCGAGCAGCGCGTCGAGTGCCGCGGCCACGGCGGCGTTGCCGGGCGCGTTGCGCACGAACTCGCGCTGTGTCTCGTACGGCTTGCTGCGCACGGTCCGCTCGCCGAGTGTGCCGTGTCCGGGCTGCGGGAACAGCCCTTCGGACTGCGGTTGCCGCCTGCGGGTGTCCCTGCCGCGCGGTACCGCGGCGGGCTGTGGCGGTTCGGCCGTCTCGCCGCCGCGCCACCATGCGGGGGCGGTGTTCTCGGCGGGCAGCGCCGTCCAGCCGGACGGGATCTCGCTGCCGGACGGGACGAACGCCAGGACCGGCACGGTGACCTCGGAGAGTGAGGCGCCTCCGTGGTAGCCCGCCTGGCGGGAGGTGTACCGCAGGTCGTCACGCCAGGCGGCGGTGATCCGCCCGCTGCCCGCCCGCACGCGCGGTCCGGTCAGTTCCACTTCGCCGGGCTGGGCCGGTCCGGTGCGCCAGCGTGCTCCCTGCACGCCGTCGGCCGGTGTGGGGCCCGCCTCGCGCGGGCTGCGGTCGAGGACGTGCCCGTGGTCGGAGACGAGCAGGACCGGCCGGCCCGCGCCGCGGGCGGCGTCGAGCAGGTCGGCCAGTTTGGCGATGTCGGACGTGCCCCATCGGGCACGTCCGTTGTCCCGCCCGTCGGCGAGCGCGTCGTCGATGGTGTTGAGGACGACCCCGACGACGGTGTCGTCGTCCTGGAGCGCGCCGAGCAGTTCGGGCGCGAGGCGGTGCCCGGCGGCTCCTTCGTAGCCTCCCTTGTGGAAGAGCCTGGCCGTCCGCCGCCGCTTCTTCCAGAAGGCGGTGAATCCGGCGCGCTCGACGTCCTGGCCGCCTTCGGTGGCGGTTCCGGCGAGCAGGGAGGCCCGGCTGATCCGGGTGACGGTCGGCAGCATGGCGACCGCGGCGAGCCGGCCGGGACGGCGTCCCGTGGGTGCGGTGGGGACGATCTCGGTCCAGTCCCGCCGGTCGAGCCCGGCGGCGAGTTCGGCGGCGACGTCCGCGCTCATCCCGTCCAGGACGAGGATCAGCGGCCGGCCGCCCTCCCGGGCGAGCGGAGCGGCGGCCTCCGTCAGCACGTCCTCGATCAGCAGCGCCCCGTTCGGTGCCTGCTGCGACGCGCTTTCGGCCCAGATGGCGAGGAGTCGGGCGAACCGCTCGTCGAGTTGCCGGCGTCGGTCCCGCACCCGGCCGATGAGCCGGTGGTAGGCCTCCCCGACCGTGCCGTCGCGTGAGGTGTCGCCCTCGGCGAGTATGCCGGTCGCCAGGTCCACCCAGCCGGTGGACTCCATGTGATGGCACACGCTTTGGCCGACCGACTCCAGCGGGGGAAGTGGGGTGTCGAGCCAGCGCAGGAGTCGGACGGCGGTGCGTGCCCGCTCGGTGGACTCCGCGTGGATCCTGGTGAGCTGGTGGTCCGCGAGGTCGCGCAGCGCGGCCTCGGCGGCGGCTGGGCGGGCGTCGAGCGTGGTGGCGAGGGTCCGCAGCCGGGCCCGGTATCCGGAGGGCAGCAGCCGGTCGCCGGTGAGCAGGCCGGTCAGGCGCGCGGTCTCGGCGAGCCGGTCGGCCTGCTCCAGCACGGCCAGCACCCGGGCGCGGGCGTCCGCCCCGGACGGGCCGCCGGCTTCCGCCTGCGCGATCCACCGGGTCAGCACTCCGGTGGCGGCGGCCGCGTACGGCGTCAGCGCGTCGAAGGACCGTAGTGCTCCGCCGAAGAGGGTGCCCAGGGCGAACCCCGCGTCGGCGGCGGCCGGACAGGCGAGGGCGGCCGAGGCGAGCGCGCCCAGCGGCAGCGCGTCGGCGCCGCTGCCGTCGGCGGCGAGCGCGAGCAGGGTCGGCGCTGCGGGCCCGGCCACCTCCTCCAGCCAGACGGTGAGCCCGGCGCGCTCCTGCTGCGGCAGCTCGGCGAAGCGCCGCGGCCCGGCCGGGGTGCGGCTCCAGTCGAAGAGGGTGTCCGCGTCCAGGTCCGGGGAGTCGTCGGCGGCGTCGCCGAGTCCGACGCGGGCGGCGAGCAGGGCGCGTACGGCCCGGTCGCGGGTGAGGACGGAACCCGTCCGCGGCCAGCCGCCGGGCGGTTCGGCCTCCAGGAGCGCGTCGAGCAGCCACGTCTCGCGCACCATCCGGGTGTCGAGGTCGCCGGCTCCGAACAGCTGCTTGACGATGTCGGCCCGTTCGACGGCCAGCGGCCGGCGGCGGACCGCGTGTCCGCGCACGTCCCAGCCGAGCTGGTCGGCGGGGACGGTGCCGGTGACGACGAGGACGCCGTCGCCGTCCGGGCCGGTCTCGGCGAGGTGGCGCCGCCAGGCGTCGGCGATGCCGAGCGGCGAGTCCTGGTCGGTGACGCGGACGCGGCGCGTGCTGCCGTCCACCTGCACGGTGAACTCGCGTTCCTCGTCGCTGCCCGCCCACACGGCGTCGACCAGCACGAGGCGGCGGCCTTCGGCCCCGGGCAGTTCCGTCTCCAGCAGTACTTCGACGGCGCGCCGCCCGGCGGCGGGCCGGGCCGCCATCAGCGGGCCTCCCCGGCGCTCTCGGCGCCCTCCGCGGACTCCACCGGCCGCCAGGTGATCTCCACGGCGGCGTCCGGGTGGGCGGTGAGGTAGGCCCGGATGTCGTCGCGGACGCCGGCGAGTTCACCGGCCAGCAGCTCCTCCAGCGGTGTCGCACCGGCCGCGGCGACGACCCGGCGCCCCGGCCGGGGAGCGCGCGGCGGCGTGCCGGAGGCGTCCGGCGCCTGGGCTGCGGGGCCGGTCTGCGGCACCACCGTGCCGCCCGCCCCCGGCCGCGGGCCCGCGGGGTGGTGGGTCGCCACCTCCGGCTCGCTGACCCGTACGTGCTGCGCGCCCGGCGCGGGCTCCTGCCGGGGCGTGAACGCGGTCTCCACCGCCAGCGCCGCGTTGATGATCGCGTTGGCCTTCTCGCCCGCCTCGCCGAGCACCGGCACCAGCGACCGCTCGAACTCGGAGGCCCGGGCGGTGATGGCGATCTCGTCGAACAGCCGTCGGGCCCGGTCGCCCACGCCGTCCTCACGGCCGGTCAGGCCGCGTACGTTCGTCAGGGCCGGCCAGGCGGCGTCGTCCAGCGCCCGCAGCACCTCGCCGGCGCTGCCCATGGCGGTGTTGAGGTCCCGCTCGGTCGCGGTGAACGAGGCCGACGCCAGCTCGCGCACCAGCGCGGTCGCGTCGCTGCCGTGCCGGGTCAGCCGGGCCAGCAGACCCGCGGCCTCCCGCAGGATCGCGGTACGCGGCGCGGTCTGCCCCTCGGCGTCCAGACCGAGCAGCGCGGCGTGCCGCTCCAGCGACGCCCGCACCCCGGCCACGTCCTTCTCCCAGGACTCCGCACGGGCGCGGATGCCTTCGGCGAGCCGGTTGACGTTGCGCGCGTACATGGCCGGTTTGGCGGTGACGCCGAACAGCCGGGCCGCCCGGTCCCGGGCCACCGCGTACTCGTCCTCGCCGGGCAGCGGCTGGGACCGCAGCGACCAGCCGGGCCCGATCTCGTGCAGGGCGGGCGCCTCCCGCTCCGGGCCGCCCTGGTACACCCAGGCCCGGTCGTCGAGCAGCGCGTACGCGGCGATGAGGAGGTTCCCGGTGAGCTTGTCGAGCCCGCCGTGGCCGAGGTCCTTGGTGATCCAGGCGCGGATGTCCTCGACGGCGAGGTCGCCGCGCTGTTTGTGCGCGGACGCGGCCTGGTTGATGCGGGTGCGCCAGTCCTGCCGCATGACGAGGGGGCCGTCGTGGACGGTGCCGAGTTCCAGCGGCTCCACGATCCGCTTGACGGTCTTCAGGTGGTGGCTGTCGACGTTCTGGGCACGCCCGCCCTCGTCCATCGCCCGGGTGATCCACTCCAGGGCCGTGCGCAGCTCGCCGGCCGTCACCGCCTTGCGCTGCCCCTTGGGGTCCGGCCCGAAGTCGGGGTGCTTGGGGTAGAGCGCGGAGAACATGCCGTCGGCCAGGTGCTGCGCGTTCGCCTCGAAGCCCTTGCCGCCCTCCGTGCGGGGCTGCGCAAACTCCGGCTGGAGCGAGAGCACGTGCCGCCCGTCGGGGACTTCCGGGCCGGGGTTGGCGTCGGTGGGCCGGGCCAGCCCGTACACCTCGGCGAGCGCCCCGGTGAGCTGGTCGGTGAGCGTGTCACGGGCCACTTCGAGTTGCCGCCGGACCTTGGCCCGGTCGTCGGGCGGGAAGGTGCCGGTGTAGTCGGCGAGCCGGTCGCGCTCCAGCAGGAAGGTGATCCGCATGAGCCGGCCGAGCTGTGCCTTGCGCTGGTCGGAGAAGAAGTCGGTGAGCCAGACCAGGGTGGGGGCGGTCAGCCCGTCCTTCTTCAGCTCCTCGACGCGGTGGAAGTCGTCGCTGGGGTAGTGGTCGCCGTCGTCGAAGGGGTAGTCGACGACGAACCGCACGTTGCCGGACGTGGCCGGGGTGAACTGCTCGTCGGGCAGGTCGGCGCGGTCGCGTACGTTGCCGAAGACGAACTCGGCGACGCGCCGGGTGCCGCGCCAGACGATCTCCTTCTCGGCGACGAACTGCCCGTCCCGCACGCCGATGGCGTCCCACAGCCGGTCGCGCAGCCAGACCCGGCGCACGCCCGCCTTGTCCTCCTCGGCGACGGCGTCGAGCAGCGGCTCGATGTCGAGGTCGGACAGGTGCAGCGAGAACACGGGGTCGGCTTCGCCGTCGGAGCGCACCTCGGACGGGAACGCGGCCTGCAGGTCGCGCATCCGTCGCACGACGACGTCGCCGGCGGGCACGGTGCGGGAGCGCACCGAGCCGTGGTTGAGTGCGGCGAGCCGTGCCCCGGTCAGCCGCCGCAGGGCGGGCACGTCGGGGGCGAGGGCGCCCAGCAGCAGCGTCTTGACGAACCGGTCGTCGGCCTGAAGGTCGGTGTGCGTGTCGGAGCCGTACTTGTCGAGCAGGTGGGCGCGCGCCTTGGCGTGGAACTTCACGGCGGCCTCGGACTCGCGCTTCAGTTTGTCGGTGAAGGCGGCGCGGGTGCCGTCGACGAGGACGTCCCACAGGTCGCCCAGCGGGATGAGCCGGCCGACGGCGGCGTCGGCGTTGTGCTGCAGCAGTTGCTGGACGAGTTTGAGGCCGGTGCGTTCGCGCTGGAGGGCGCCGGACAGGGCGACGAGGACGTTGAGCAGTGCCGGGGACAGCGGGTACACGGCCCGGAAGTCGGCCCAGTCGGCCTGGGTGGCGCCGCCTCCGTCCAGCAGGATGTCCTTGACCTGCTGGTTGGAGCGGTCGATGCCGGCGAAGGCGTTCTCCAGGACCGCCTCCTTGCCGGGGAGCGGCTTCAGCACCCGCTCCTTGATGATCTCCGGCAGGTTGCGGTCCTCCAGGTCGACGGTGTCGAACCGCTCGTTGAGGTATTCGAGGGCCTGTTCCATCGCCTTGACGTCGGCGCCGAGCACGTCGGAGCCGACGAGCTGGGACAGGTCGCGCTGACGCGAGATGAACGACACGATCGGCACGGGCCGGTCCGCGTCGCCCGACTCGATCAGCTTCACCAGCTTCTGGATCTCGCTGTTGACGAAGGTGCGGTCCCGCATGTGTGCCTGGAGCCACAGCACCAGCTCGTCGAGGAACAGCACCACGCCGTCGTAGTCCAGCGCGCGGGCGTGCCGGCTGATCGCGGCGAGCCCGGTCTCCAGCGGCACGTACTTGGCCGCGTCACCGTGCGCGCTCTCCGCGTACGACCGCATCGGCCCGCTGAGCAGCGCGGACACCAGCCGCTCGCGCCGCTGGTCCCCGGCGGGCGCGGTGAAGGCGTCGTCCAGCTCGCCGGAGGTCCAGGCCCCGCCGGCGCCGATCACCTGCAGTTCGCCGTCCTCGTCGTCCCCGGCCCCGCTGTCGGCCGGGAGGAGCCGGACGAAGGCGTCGTCCCCGAGTTGCTCCCGCATGCGCCGGGCGTCCGCCAGCATGGCGTCGGAGCGGAACACGATCGGGGTGGGCGCCTCCGGATGCCGCTCGCGTACCGCCCGCACGTACCCGCCGAGCAGAGCCTCGTCCAGGTTGGCGGCGCCCACGAGGTGGTAGGGCACCATCAGGAACCGCTTCCCGCGCAGCCAGTCGTCGTGCTCGGCGACGACCTCCCGCAGCCGGGGCTTGGTCCGCACGGAGGGGTCGTTGTTGAGGACGGCGTGCAGCACGGTCAGGAAGTGGCTCTTACCGGCGCCGAAGGAGCCGTGCAGGTAGGCGGCGTAGGAGGTGTTCTTGCGCACCGCGCCGCGCACCAGGTTCAGCGCCTTGCGGAACTGCTCCTGCAACTGCGGGGTGACGACGTACTCCTCGACGCGCCCGGCGGCCCTGCCGGTGAACCCCTGGGACAGCTCGACCTTGAAGTCGCCGGCGTAGACGTCCTCCTTGATGTCGAGGACGTCCCTCAGTACGACGGTGTCGCCACCCCTGGCCATCAGCCGCTCCCACTCCCCTGGCACGCGCCCGGCCGCCCCCGTGGCCCGGCTTTCCCCGGGGCCCGCGCCGGTGAAAACCCGTGCCCCTTACAACTCCCCCCTATCCTGCCAGCACGGGCGGCACCGCGGACCGGAGAGTCACCGTCCGAACAGGGATCGTGCTCAACTGTGACGGAGGCCGGCCGCGGGAGGCGGCGGTTGTTTTCCGGGGACGGCCGCACCGGCGCCGTGTGACGTGTGCGGTGCGGGCGGCTGCCTCATCCCGTCCCGCACGGGGCGGGCACCACGGCCCAGACCGTCTTGCCGACACCGCCGGGGCGAGGGGCCGTGCCCCATGCCGCGGCGAGGGCCGCGACGAGGAGGAGCCCCCGGCCGCCGTCCTCCCCGGCTCCGGCATCCCGCGCCTCAGGCAGCCGTTCGCCCCGTGCGTCGCTCACCTCCGCGCGCACGCTCCAGCCGTTCTCCCGGCTCAGCCGAAGCTCGGCGTCCCGCCCGGCGACCAGGCCGTGTGTGACGGCGTTGGCCGCCAGTTCCGCGACGATCAGCTCGACGGCGTCGTGGGCCGGGCTGCCGTACGGCCATCCCCAGGCGTCCATCTGGCAGGAGGCGAGCCGGCGGGCGAGCCGGGCGCCGCGTGGGGACGCGGTGAAGCGGAACGAGAGAACCGTCTGGTCGGCGAGCGGGAGCGGCAGCGTGGACCGCCGCTCCTGGCGGGGGGACGTGGTCATGTCCCGAAGATCCCGTGGCGGAACCCCCGCTCACCAGGTACGACACCCCCACGGTGGCGCTCTGTGGGGGCGGCAGGCAGATCTGTCGGGGTTGTCGGGGTCCCCCGGCAGGCGCGTGCTTCGCCCGGTCAGAGCCTCGCCCGCAGTAGCAGCACGCTCCACGAGACCCCTGGGCGCTGCTGCAGGTCCGACTGCTCGCGGACCGTCAGCACGTCGAGTCCGGCGCGGCGCGCCAGCCGGACCGTCTCGGACAGGGGAACATCGAACATATGCCGCCCGGGTGGGACGGGACCGTGCCGAAGGGTGATGAGCACGCGCCCCGTCGGGGACAGCAGCGATCGAACGCGCGTCATCGCTGCCTCCCGGTCTCCGTGCTCCAGGTGCATCCATACGGCGACGATCAGCACGAGGTCGAAGGGGCCGTGCACGCCGGGGAGCCCGGGCAGTGCGCTGTCGATCCAGGTGATGGCCGCGTCCGCGTGCAGTCGCTGTCCGATCTCGCGGAGTTCGGGCGTCGGTTCGACCGCCACCACGTCGTGGCCCAGCACGGCGAGCGCCGCCGCGTCCCTGCCGGACCCCGCGCCCAGGTCGGCGACCCTGGCGGGAGGAGGCGGAAACAGAGGGAGCATCTCACCGTGGACATTTTGGAAGGAGATGCTTTCGTACTGGCGCGCGAGATCTTCGGCCGCGGCGCCATAGCCCGTCGTGCCCGCGGGGGAGGAGCGTCTACTCTGTCCTGGACCCGCTGGGTGGTTTCTCTCAGCCTCACGCATTACTCACCATCCATGCAGAAGGCAGGGCCGAAAAGGCGCAGGTAATCTGACGTACATTGTTTCAGTCAACTTCGGCGAGCGACAGTCTTTTTACTTGTGTGCCCCTGCGACATCCTGTAAAGTCCTCCCGTCTTTATTCTCTCCTCGGCTGAGCCCTTGGGCAAGGGGTAGGCATGGAAAGCGGACTCCGCTGTGTCGATTCGGAATTCTGTGAGGAAATCGCCGGTGCGCCGGACACCACTTTCTCGGCGATTTACGGGGGTGACCCGCCGAGCCGTGTCATCTGGGAGACCTCGCGGTTCCGTCTCATCGCCGACATGTCCCCCCTGTGTGCCGGTCATCTGCTGCTTCTCCCGGTCGAACATTATCTCAGCTTCGCGGAGTTCATCGATGTGCGTCATGGTGAACTGGCGGCCGTGTTCTCGGTCTTAGGCTCCTTATATCGAAGTGTCTTCGGACCGCTTACGATACTTGAGCACGGATCCTCCGCCGCCATGCGGACACGCGCGTGCATTTCTCACGCACATTGGCACATACTGCCCGTCGACGGTCATCACGTCGATTCTCTGATAGCGGCGGACGGGCTGCCCGCTGTTTCCCTCGCGGACATCAAAGGCCTGGCGGCCCTGCGGGGCGAGCCGTATTTTCTCTGCGCCCATGAGGGCGAATACAAGGTGTACGACGGGCATACCCCCATGCGCAGCCAGTATCTGCGCTCCGTCGTCGGCCGTCTGCTGGACATCCCCGACCCGCTCTGGGACTACGCCCTGGTCGTCCGCAAGGAAATGCTCCGCGAGACCATGACGCTCACCAGGAGTTGGCGGGACGCCCTGCCGGCCGTGGGGACGTCATTCTGAGCACATGTGGAGGGCGGCGCGTGCCGCGCATCTCGATTTCCATCGACGGACCCACGGCCAGTGGAAAAACCACTCTGGCCACATGTCTTGCCCAGTCCCTCGGACTGGCTTTCCTGGATACCGGACTCACTTATCGAAGCCTGGCCTACGCTCTCTCCCGGGAGCCGGCGGAGAGCCTGCGCACCCGACTGCACTCCGCTCTGGAGCACCGGCCCGTCGTGTATGACAGGTCGGGAGAGGTGGTGCAGGATCACGCCATTCTCCTGCACGGTGAGGACATCACCGAGGACATCTGGGACATGTCCCTGGACGGCGGACTCAAGGCGGTCGCAGGGGATTCCGCCTGGCGCGAGGAGATCCTGGGCATGCATCAGGCCATCGTCGAGAAGCACGGCGATGTCGTCGCCGTCGGCAGAGACGTGGCCATGACTCTCCTGCCGGCGGCGCGTCTGCGGATCTACCTGACCGCCAGTCTGGCCGTGCGCAGGGAGCGGCGGCGTGCGCAGTACCGCGACCGGAGCGACCGCTCCACGGCAGTGGGCCCGCCCACGCAGCGCGACGAGGAGAACCGGGCCGCCGTCCGGTCGCTCCCCGACTCCATCGAGATCGACACGACGTATCTTCCCGCTTCGGCGGTGTCCACATGCGCCCTGAACAGGCTGACGAACGCCTCGGCGCCAGGTACTCAGAGAAAGGTGCGATGAATCGTGAGCTCCCAGGAACCGGTCTACTCGGATGAGCCGACACGGGTGAAGCAACTGGTCAGCGAATTCTTCAGCGGCCAGTCCGGAGCCGGTGTGGGACCGGACGGACTGGACGTGGTCCTCAGCATGGGCGCGGACGTGCGGGACGACTGCGCCGTGTATGAAATCGGCTCGCCGGTGACCCTCGTCGTGGGATCGGACTACATCCGCGGCCCGAAATTCATTCTCCACGAAATGGGCCTGTTATCGGACTTCGACATCGGCTATTACCTGGCAGCGGCCAATATCAGCGACATCGCCGCCATGGGCGCGACACCCATCGGCCTGCTCAGCGTCGTCCGCTACCCGCACGAGCTGGACGATGCGGGGTTCCGCGAGGTCATGGCCGGAATCCATCAGGCGTGTACCGATTTCGGAACCCTCAACGTGGGCGGCGACATCGGCAACGCCGAGCGCGTCATCCTCTCCGGAACCGCCCTGGGCGTCTGCCGGCCGGGCAAGGTACTCAAACGGAGCGGCGCCAGGCCGGGAGACCTCCTCTGTGTCACCGGCGCCTGCGGCCTGCTCGGAGCCGCGGTCGCGTATTTCCCGAAGGAGGACTCCTTCCTGCCTCGCAGGCTTCCTGCCGACGCGGCGCAAAGGCTCCTGGACAGTTGGCGCAGGCCCCGGGCCCGCGTCGCCGAGGGACGTGTCCTGGCCGAGAAGCCGTTCGCCACGTCGTGCCAGGACACCTCTGACGGGCTCAAGGCCACCATCGAGCAGATCATGCAGGCCGGCGGGGTGGGCTTCCGCGTCACGGAGCGGGACGTCCCCGTCGACCCCGCGGTGCGCATGGTCGCGGACCTCATGCAGGTCGATCCGCTGGCTCTGACGATGAGCGCCTCGTCCGACTTCCAGTTGGCCTTCACCCTTGCCCCGGATGATCTGGAGGCGTGCCGCGCGGAGTTCGCGGCCATGGGGCTGGAATTCTTCGTGATCGGCGAAGCCACCGACGACGGAGAGGCGTGGGCGGTGAGTGATGAGGGAACGCGCCCGCTGCCCGGGGTGGCGTGGAAGCACCAGAAGTCCGACGTCAGCCTGCTGGCCTCCGGCTCGTCCGACCCGCAGTCCGGATGAGAGCGCTGACCGCCAAGTTCCTGGACCGGTCGATACTGCTCGGGGCATCTCTGGTGCTGATAGCCCGGCAGTACGACCTGCCGAGCAAGCAGTTCTGGGCCGACGCGATGCTGAACCATCCGTATGTTGTCGTCACGCTCGTCTGCACGGTCGCCCTGTTCGGCGCCCTCACCCCGTTCCAGAGCTACGCGGACCGGCAGCGGGTGGGGCGCCGGGTCGTCGTCCGGCAGCAGGTGCTGGCGCACTTCGGCAAGATGCTGGCCGTGGCGCGAAACGCGCAGCCGCCCGTGGACACGGGTGATCTGGGGCTGCATGTGTGGCAGATCCAGCGTTCGCTTCGTCATCCGCTGCGGGGGTACCTCCGGCGCACCGTCACGTATCGCCTCGGAAGCACCCCGGCCACCAGGTCCTTCGCGCCGACCAAAGGGGTGGGCGTCGTGGGCCTCTGCTGGAAGCGGAACGAGGAGGTTTCCTTCGACGTGCGGGAACTGGCGGACCGGCTGACGGACCAACAGGAGTTCGAGCGGTACCGGGAGGCCCGGGGCGCCGACGCGGTGATGGGCCTGACCTGGTCGGAGTTCCGGCGTGTGGCGCACCGCGGGGCGGTCTTCGCGAGCCCGATCAGGAGCCGCGGGGGTGACTTCATCGGATGCGTCAGCGTCGATGCCCGACACGGCCACGCCGCCATGGACGTGGATGACTTCTGGCACGAACTGAACTCGTTGTGCTCCCGTATCGGGCAGGACGACTTCGACGTCCTGTGATCCGGTCGTGGATCTCAGCGTCGGCCGGTATGAGCGTCGGTGAGCTGCCTCAGCCCGGGTTCCTCGTCGGGCTTGGCGGCCCAGAGGTCCGGCTCGCAGTTCGGGACCGCCTGCCGGATTCCGCCGCGGGGATCCGCGACATCCCCGAAGCGCCGGGGGATCAGGTGGATGTGCAGGTGGTCGACGGTCCGTCCGGCCGCTCGCCCCTCGTTGACGCCGATGGTGAACCCGTCGAGGTCGCCGTGTTCCTCCGTGAGGCGTTCCCGCGTGGCGAGGATGAGGGCATAGGCGTCCTTGACCTCTCTGGGGGTCAGCTCGAAGAAGGACTCCACGTGGCGTTTGGGAACGACCTCCACATGGCCGGCGGTGGCCGGGAAGTTGTCATAGCGGACGTAGAACGTCTTGTTCTGCTGCAGGATCCTGTTCAGATCGGGTTGGTTCCGCCGGCAGAAAATGCATGCGGAATCGGTCTCCGCCGAACTGCGTCGAATCCAGTGGCTTAACCTTCTGAAGAGCGAGGGGAAAATTCCTTCGGCGTCCGACCGTTCCTGGTCCATCGCTCGCTCCATTCTCTCTGAGGTCGACTCCGTGTAGCCGCGCACGCACCATGATGTCGCGGCAGACGGGCTTGTGGGGTGTTGTTGGGAACTCTTGTCGCACAGCCCCGGGTGCCCCGTCCACAGTCATGCACTTCATCAAAAATCGGGCGATGGTGATGAGTTTGGGTGGACTGATGGTTAGCACCTCGAACGGTAGCGAAATCCTCGGCGGTACGCTAGCCGTCCTCCACGCCTGACACGGTGAGGCGTGGGTGCGAGCAGGCCGCACGCTCAGAAAGTCCTACCGGTGCGTTTCGGGGACCGGGGGCTGAGCCGGCGATCGCTGCGGTGCGGACCGGCTGGTTGCGGAGGCGACGGTATCGCACGAAAAGGGGTGGGGTGGTCCGAGGATGGGAAGGTGCGGCGCCAGTTCACTCACAGGAGGCAACCGGTGCCGTTCGAGACTCGGTTGACGTGTGTCGGGCCTACCCTGCGGCTACGGTTCCGTCTCCGACCGGCATCGGTGTCGGCATGGTGTGCAGTGCGCCAGGCCGTGTGGCCGGTCCGTCACGGCTCGCGGAGAGCGGCGAGGCGACCGGACGGGAAGGGCGGGACGAGCCCCGGCTCCGCGCGCAGGCCGACCGGCGGGTGGCCGCGGCGTCCTGGAGCCGGCGCTTGCCGAAGATGGCGTTCAGGTAGGCGGAGGCTCGTCCGGGGACGGCCTCACGCCCAGGCAGGCAATCAGAGTCTCCATCGATGGATCGGTGAAGATCTGGAAGTGGTAGCCGTCGTTCGGTCGGTCGTCGACGTATCCCGTCAGCAGGATTTCTCCCGGGTATGCGCGGAGATCCTCGACAGCCGCAGTGAATCCAATGGAAGGCTGGCCGGTCTTCTGGAGCGTCCGCTCTCTGCGGGCGTAGAGGGAGACCAAGCGCATTTTTGGCGCCCGGTCCGGCCACAGTTCGAATTCTGCGCCCTGTGCCAGGGCGTCGGCGCACTGCTGCGCAACGTGGCCGCCCGTTCGGAGCAGGCGCTGCAAAGTCTCACGTTCCATGTGAAATCGCTGTCGATGTTTCCGGCGGCGCGGCGCCCGGGGCCGGAAAGCAATGAAGGAAGCGGTCAGGCATCGCGCCCATCATCTGAGAACGCCCACCCCCTTGGCCTTCAGGGCGTGCCGAGAATTTCCATCACGCATTCCCTGACCAGGTCGCAGAAATTCGAGAGATCCTGCTGGTCGGCCCCACGCTTCACAGCCCGTTCGATCTGCCACTCGGTGAACAGGGGAGCGAACCAGAGGAGCCTGACGAAATCCTGGTGCAGAGACTCGCCTTCCGGGACCTCGATGGATTTCAGCAGATCGATGTACCGCTGGGCGAGTTCTGCGTCGAAGTCTCCTGCCCTGAGCTTCCCCAGCGGCCCTTGATCGGGATCCCATGCGAGGTCGAGCGCCTCCAGTACCTGGGGGTCGGAATGCTTCACTCCCAAACTCCAATGATCGCTTCTCGTGGTATCTTCTGGAATATTAGGACTTCTTGGTCCTTTTTTGCGTAGAGGTCGATCCGCCCCTTGCCCGGGAATCCACCGGAAACATCCTCGACGCGTCCCGGTATCTTCGACAGATCGATCGCCACAACCCCGTGGCCGCCATTGTACTTCTCGAAGGCGACGCTCGGCAGTTTGGCCGTGGATATCCAAGGGGACAGTTTCTTGCCGGCTACATGGGACAAGGGAGACACATTGATATTGTCCGGTGCTCGCGCCGTGAGGCCGAGTGCGGGGTCTTCTCCCTCGCTCAGAGCCCGGAAGACGATGCCCGGCACAGTGTCGGCGTCGGTCGGATAGGTACAGGCCTCGAGACCGAGCGGGTCTATCCAGACGAGGGGGTTGGGGACATAGGCCAGCGGGTTGGGGGCCGGCGTCAGGCCGAGGGGGTCGGGCGTCAGGAAGCGTGCGGTCTCGGGGTCGTAGTGGCGGAAGTAGTTGTAGTGCAGGCCGGTTTCGAAGTCGAAGTACTGGCCCGGAAAGCGGAGCGGCGTGTACGCGGTACTGTCCGAAGCCCACGCGGTCGATCCCCACAGAGTTCTGCGTGTTCGCCAGGCGATGTCGCCCTGCTCGTCGACGAGTTCGGTAGGTGTCCCGATGAGGTCGGTGACGATGGCGAAGAACCGGGCGTCGATCTCCTCTTGGGGCGCCTCCGCAGCGGTGATGCGTTCCGTCTGGGCCACAGGCTGCAGGCCCAGATGGTCCCAGGTGAGGGTGACGGCGTTCGGTTGAGCGGCGGAGACGGCGGTCTGTTCGCAGAGGGTCGTGCCGTCCCAGGCGAACTCGACCTGTTCGACGACTGAATCGCCTTCGGCTGCGAGCAGTTGCTTGGCGATGCGGCGGCCCAGCGGGTCGTAGGTGTAGCGCCATCGGCTGCCGTCCGGGGTGACCACGGAAACCAGCCGGTCTTCGGCGTCCCATGTGTAGCGCCAGGTGTCCGGTTTGCGGGACAGCCGACGCTTCTGCCGAAGGACGATGCGTCCCTGTGCGTCGTGTTCATAGCGAACGTTCCCCGCGCTGGTGATGCGGGTGCCCGTGTAGGAGCGGAAGCCGGTCGCCTCCTGGCCCGGATGAGCTGTCGGCCATGTCGCCCGGGTCTGGTTTCCGGCCTCGTCGTAGGCGTACCTTTCGGTCCAGTCCCGGCCCTGCACGGCGGTGACCCGGCCCGCGGTGTCCAGGTCGAAGGAGCGTACTCCGTTCAGCAGGTCGTCATGGCGGGAAGGGTTTCCGTCCGGCCGGTAGGCATAGGTGTGTGCCTGAACGATTCGGCCGACGTCGTCGCGTACTGATCGAGAAGTCAGACGGCCCGCGGCATCGTAGGTGTTCGCCAGGCTCACGGTGCCGTCCAGGCGACGGGAGAGTTCCCTGCCGGCCGGGTCGTACTCGAAGCGGAACGACCGGCCGGCGGTCACCAACTCGACGAGGTGACCCGCCGCGTCGTAATCCCGGTGGCTGGTTGATCCGCTGGGCGTGGTGCGCTTCGTGCGGAGACCCAGAGGATCGTATTCATGGCGGACGGTCCGGCCGTTGATGGTTTCGGACAGCACCCGACCGGTGTTGTCGTACTCCAGAGCCAGGGTCGCATCCGGCCCGACCGCCAGGACGAGCCGGCCGGCGGGGTCGTAGTCGTAGGTGGTGATCGCGCCTTCGACGTCCTTGCGCAGGATCTGGCCCAGTGGATCGCGCACGTAGCGGATCGTCTGCCCCATGGCCCCGGTACGGCTTTCGAGGCGACCTGCTGCGTCGTGACGGTAGGTGAGCGTGCGGTTGTCGAAGTCGGACTCGGATATCAGGCGTCCCGCGGGGTCGTAGGCGTAGTCCCAGGTGAGCCCTTGTGCGTTGATGACCTGCGTGAGGCGGAGTTCGGTGTCGTGGATGAACTCGTGGCGCGCACCGTCCGGACCGGTACGAGCCGCTATCAGGTCGAAGTGGGTGTAGGCGAACCGGGTGACGGCTCCCATCGCGTCCGTGTGGCTGATGCAGTTGCCCTCGGCGTCATAGCCCCACGACTCGACGGCTCCGTCCGGGCCGACGGAACGGGCCGGCTTGCCCTCGGTCGTCCAGGTCAGCCGCGTGGTGGCCCCGGATGGATCTGTGATCACGATCGGACGCCCGAAAGCGTCGCGCTCATAGGTCGTGACGGCTCCCAGCGGGTCCGTGACCTGAAGCGGCAGGCCGGCGGCATCACAGCGGATGAGCGTGGTGTTGCCGAGCGGGTCGACCGTGGAGGTGGGGTGACCCGCCCGGTTGACCGCGATGCGTGTGGTGGCGCCGGACGGGTCCGACACAGCGGTGCGGTTGCCCCGCTCGTCGTACTCCAGACGCCATACGGCGCCGTCTGCGCCGGTCACCGATGTGGGCAGGCCGAAGTCACCGTATTCGGCGGTCGTTCGACGGCCGTCCGGAAAGGTGATCGTGACCACTCGCCCACGGGGACTGTAGCCGTAGCGCGTGGTGTGGCCGAGCGGGTCGGTCACCGCCACCAGTTGCAGGTTGTCGTCCCATTCCCGGGTGGTGACGTTGCCGAGCGGATCGGTTTCGCGGATGAGGCGCAGATTCTCGTTGTGTTCGTAGGTGCGGGTGTGGCCGAGGGAGTCGGTCACGCGGGTGGTGCGGGTGGCGGTGTCGTAGGTGAGGGTGGAGGCGAGGGCACCTCCGGTGCCGCCGGTGGCGGTGACGCGGCCCTGGTCGTCGTAGCGGTACCAGTAGGTGGTGTCGTTGCGGTCGGTCCAGGAGGTGATGCGGCCTTCGGCGTCGTAGGTGTAACGCATGGGCAGGCCGGAGGAGTTGGTCTCCTCGGTCAGCCGGCCCTGCTCGTCGTAGCCGAAGGTGAGCAGGGTGGTGCCGGGGCGGTCCGGGTGCGCGGGGCCGAGCAGGCGCAGGCCGGTGATGCGGGAGCGGGACCGGTCGTGGTCGAGGGCGATGCGGTAGCCGCCGGAGTGGATCACCGCTGCGGGGATGTCCCCGTCGGCATAGTGGACGGTGATGCGGTTGCCGTTGCGGTCGGTGATGTGCTGGAGGGGCAGGTCGACGGCGGTGTCGTCGGCCGCCGGGACCGGGGAGTGGAAGACGTGGGTCAGGCCGGTGTCGGGGTCGGTGACGCGGACGGCGCCGTCGGTCTCGGTGTCCCAGGACAGGGTGAGGCGGGAGCCGGGCGTCTGCGGACCGACGGGGTCGTTGGTCTCCGGGTCCGGGCGGGGGAAGCAGAGGCGGGCGCCGTCCGGGGCCGCGTAGACGAAGCCTTCGTCGTCGGCCTGGATGCGCTGGTCGAGGGTGGAGGCCCAGGTGGGGCCGAACCAGCCGCCCCACCGGTAGGAGGAGAGGTGCGTGCGCGTGAGGATCAGCGGCAGCACGCCCGGCAGGCTCACGTCGGTGCGGGTGAGGGCCATGTCGCCGGTGGCCACGTCGATCGGGTCGCGCACGAACTTCTTGACCATGTTGCGGACGGAGGCGGGCAGTTTGTCGAAGCCCGGGTTCAGCTTCAGGCGCTCGAAGGCGGCGCAGTCCAGCCCCATGCCCTTGCTCAGCCTGGCCAAGGCGGCGGGGCCCAGCGCCTTCAATCCCTTGCCCAGGGCCTTTCCCAGGACGCCGAAGCCGACGCCCATCACCGCGCCCTCGGCCAGGATCCCGGCCAGCTTCTCCGGGTCCTTGAACGCGGAGGGATCCTGCAGCAGCGTCTCGAACGCCGTGAACTCGGCGCCACCCTTGGCCATCTTGGCCACCGCAGCCACGCCCCGGATCTCCTTGAGCGTCTTCAGCGCCCGCTCCACGCCCCGGATGACCTCCATCACCCCGCGGATGACGGAGCCCAGCGCGGTGCCCTCCTCCTCGATCCGGCCGATCAGCGCCACGACCTTCAGCGCCCGCTCGCCCGCCATGAGGGTGGAGGCCACCTCCGAGGCGCCGGCGGTCAGGATCGACAGGGCCAGGCCCGCGATCTCGAACTCGGCGATCTCCGCCAGGATCACCCCGATCTCGGACAGCAACTCGTGCGCCTTGTCCGCGAAGTCGTCCAGAGCTTTGGCGCCCTCGCGCAGCGAGTGGGCCATCTCCCTGGCCTGCTTGCGGGCGGCCTTGGAGCGCTTGTCGAAGGCCTTGGCCGCCTTGCCCTCCCACTCCACCTCGGCGACGGCCTTGCGGGACGCCTCCGCGGCGTCGTCCAGGCCGGTGGCCAGATGCCGCCACTTCTTGGCGATCTCCCGCACCCCGTCCGGGTCCACCGCCGGATCCGAGATGCCCAGGAACTCCAGACCACTGGCGATGGAGTCGCCGAACATGTGGTTGAACTTGTTGACGTAGTGGAGGGGGTTGAGGTCGACCACGCCCGGCTCAGCCCTTCTTTTCCTGCGCCGTGGCAGCGATCAGCACATCCAGCAGGTCGAAGGCGTCGGAGACCTCGCCGATCAGCTTCGCCTCCGCCTCCCACTCCTCTTCCAGCGCCTTGGTCAGCCTGGTCAGGGTGGTCATGCCCTTGCGGATCTCGTCCGTGGCGCTGAGCAGCGAGCCGAGTGCGCCGAGCGCGCCCAGGTCGTGGGACTGAGCCCTGAACTCCTGCAACGGCTTCGCCGTGTGATGCCCCGCATGCCGTAGCCCCGTCGCCGCCTTGTGCATGGACGTGGCTGTCTTCTTCAGGTCCGACACGCCACCCACCCCCCGCTATTCACGCTGTGCACATGCCAACCTCACGACACTATTGAAGGCGGTTATGCGCGAGGTAAGGCGGCTGTCAAGCAGGGGTAAAGGCGGTCGGCTCGTGAAATGTGAGGCAGCGGCGGCACAGTGTCTCGTCGCCGACGGGCCGGAACAGCCCGGAGTCCCGCGTCCAGCGTACGCACCGCCCCTGCCGCCCCCGTCACCTCATACCCGGTCCTCGTCGCCGGCTTGGGCGAGGATCCGCCGCAGGACCGGCAGGTCGGCCGTCTCGTCGCGCCGCAGCCGCCCGCGCTTGTCCGCGTCGAGGTCGGCGGGCCGGATCACGACCAGCCGCAGCCCGTGGGCGGGTATCTCGGTCTCACGGCGCGCGTCGTACAGGGCGCGCTGCTCACCCCGGTGGACACCGCTCACGGTGAGCCGGTCCGGCTTGTCGAAGTGCGGCACCGGCCGGTCGTGCTGGAGTTCCCGGTACTCGACCACCAGCCGGTGACCGGGCCAGTACGCGTCGACCGGCAGCCTGACCCGCCTGCCCCCGGCTCCCGGGTCCCCGAGCAGCCAGTCGAACCGGTGCTGTGTCAGGGCCGTTTCGCCGAGGATCCGGTTGCACAGGCCGATGACGTACGCCTCGTCGCTGTCGTCTCTCGCTCCCATGGCGCGCATCCTGCCAGGGGCCGCTGACAACGGGGAGTCAGGAGAGTCATGCGGGGACCTGGGGCAGTGGTGCGGGCGGTGCGTGTCGACTGCGTTCGGCCGGCGGGGTGTTGAGGCAGTGACGGCACAGTGTCTCGTCGCCGACGGGCCGGAACAGTGTCGGCTGCAGGTGGTCGCCCGCGCACTCACGGGTGCCCATCAGACGGGCGGAGAGGCGCGGGGACGGATGGGGGCCGGGCTGCCCGGCGTCGGGGGTGCGCGGGAGTGACGCGGCGGCTGCCGGTGCCGGTGCGGGCGGTGTCGGGGGCGGTACGTCGCGCAGGAGGTGCCGCAGCAGGCCGCCGGGGCGGTGGACGGGGGTGCCGTCGTCGGGCAGGCCGCGCAGGATGTGCAGGCGGACGGTGGCGGGCGGGTGGCCGGCGGCCAGCCAGCGGGCGGTGAGGTCCGTCAGCTCGGCGTGCATCGCGCGCGGGATGTGCCGCAGGTCGGGGGAGAGGGCGGGAAAGGCGTCGACGAGGGCGCGGGCCTGGTCGAGGTGGGGGAGCGGGGGATCGGGCCGGTGGTTCTCGTGGTCGTGGCCTACCCCCTCCTGGGCTTGCGGGGAGTCCGCGGCTTGCGGGGCTGGCGAGGGGTGCGGGGCTTCGGGGGCTTGGGCGGCTTCGGCGGCATCGGGTGCGTCCTCGGGGGGTTCGGGGGGTTGGTTGGAGGTGTTCCCACGGGTGTTGCGGTGGGGAAGACCGTCGGTGAGCCGACCAGTCCGCTCACCGACGATCGGATTCGGGGCACTCGGCGCGACCTGCGGCGATACGGGCATCCGGGCAAGGAGCTTGGCGGCTTCCCCCGGGCTCAACGGCACGTTGGAGACGAGCTGTTGGGTGACCCAGTGCCCGCCGGGCCCCTGGACGCGCCGCTCGTGCACGAAGCCCTCGTCCTTGAGCTGCCGCTTGGCCCGGGTGAAGGCGCAGCCTCCGATGCGGGCGCGTTCGGCGGTCCGGGAGAGTGATTCGCGGGCGCCCTCGGGCAGGGAGAGCTGCCAGGTCAGGAGGCGGACGGCGTCGGAGGACAGCCGGGGGTGCCGGATGAGGTCGTGGGAGAACTGCGTGAAGGCGCGCGGGGGCGCGATAAAGTGCCGGTAAATCACTGTGGGAGGTCTCGACTTCCACTGGTGGTCCAGGCCCTCGCGGACGGTTGCAGCCGTCGCGGGGGCCGTTTTGTGTGGTGCGCTGAGGTGACGGTAGCGCACGCAAAGTGTTCGCGTGAGCGCTATCCGTGAAGAACGGTTCCTGTGGGGGCCTGTCACTCGTACGAGCCAACTTGTCCCTGTTCGGGCGCCCTTGACGCACGGGTGTTCCTAGCCTGCGGGAAGGGTGGACGGTCGGTCCGGCGGCGGGAGGCGAGGGACGTGGACGTGGGTGCGGACTCGGGTGTGGGTGGCGCGGAACCCGACTCCAGCGGGGATTTCCTGCGGTGCTTCGGCCGCCAGATGAAGCTGCTGCGGGAAGCGGCCGGGCTGACGCAGGCGCAGTTGGGCGAGCGGGTCGGTTACGGCGAGGCGCAGATCGCGGCGGTGGAGCAGGGGCGGCGGATTCCGAAGCCGGAACTGATCGACGCGGTGGACCGGGCGGTGGGGGCACGGGGTGTGCTGGCGGCGATGAAGGAGGAGGTGGCGAAGGCTCGGTATCCGTCGTTCTTCCGGCGGTACGTGCAACTGGAGGCGGAAGCGGTTGAGTTGCATGCCTACATGAACCATGTGGTCAAGGGGCTCTTGCAGATCAAGGATTACGCGCGGGCCGTCTTCCAGATGTGGCGTCCGTTGCTGAGCGAAGAGGCGATCGAGCAGGGCGTCGCCACGCGGATGGAACGACAGAGGTTCTTTACGCGTCGGCCCGCACCGCTCCTAAGCTTCGTCATTGACGAGCACGTGCTGAGGAGGCCCCTTGGCGGGCGAGAGGTTCAACGAGGCCAGTTAGAACAGCTCTTGCTCTACGGACACGAGCGCAACATCGAGATGCAGGTCATGCCGCTGGACCGGGAAGAGCATGCCGGGCTGGCTGGACCGTTCACGTTGATCCACCTGGAGAATCAGCGCAGGATGGCGTACGTGGAAGTGCAGGGGCTGAGTTCCTTGCACACGGATCCGAAGAAGGTCAGTTCGCTGGAAGCGACGTACGGCGTTCTCCGAGCGCAGGCGTTGACCCCCCGTGAGTCTCTGGCCTTCATCGAGAAGCTGTTGGGAGAGCTATGAAGGCAAGCAGCCCCGAGCCTGCCATCCAGCAACTGAGCTGGTTCAAGAGCAGCTACAGCGCGGGTGATGGCGGCGACTGCGTCGAGGTCGCGGACGCCGGCACTGCCGTACTGATCAGGGACTCCAAGCGGCCGGAGAAGGCGATTCTCTCCGTCAGCGTCGATGAGTGGACCGCGTTCGTGCGGATGGCCGCGCGCGGCTGACGTGTGGTGAGGGAGGGGCGGCCGGTTGGTACAGCCGCCCCTCCCTCATGTCACTCGCTCTTCTTCCGGCCCCGCGTCTTCTTCTCGGGGCGCCAGTTGGTCAGGTCGGCGTCGGACAGGCCCCGGTCCGTGCGGCCGGAGTCGAGGGCGGCCTGGAACTCCTCGGCGGGGTTGCCCTCCCACTCCTCGTCGTACTCGTCGTACCACTGGTGCACCCAGGGCATGACCTCGCGCAGCCCGGCGAGCAGCGGGACGAACCGGGGGTCGTCCTTGGCCCAACCACCACTCTCGACACGGTTCGTGAGGAACCCGACAAGGGCTTCGGCCTGCTCGCGGTGGTTCCAGCCGGCCCAGCCGAGCAGGAGGGACGGGTCGGAGTCGAGGGAGGCCCCGGGGTAGGAGATGAACCGCTCCTTGGGGACGTCGAGCTTGCCGCGGTTCGACCAGTAGGAGTTCTTGAGGAAGTCCGCGCTGGCGTACTTGGGCGGCACCTTGATGTCGAGCCGCTTCCCGGCCCGGTCCTCCTCGCGCTGCTGCTCCCACGCCTGTTCCCACTGGGCGCGCTTGCGCAGGCCGGAGTCCTTGTAGCGGAGGGCGGCGAGGTACGGCACGTGCTCGGGCTCGACGATGGCGGCCAGGACGGTGGCGAGGGAGGCGTCACGCTTGCCGAGGTGGTCGGCGGCGTACAGCTCGGCGACGGCCTGCACGTCCGGGTCGTGGCGGAGAGCATCGGCGAGCTGGTTGACGGTGAGCGGACGCGGCACGGTGAACCCGTCCCGCTCCTCGAACCACAGTTCCTCGCGCTCGGCGGCGTCGAGCAGCCAGTTCCGAAGAGCGGTGCCCTCCCGCTTCTCCCAGGGCTCGACGGACCAACGGCGCTTGTACTCGGGGCGTTCGATAAGCCGGATGTCCTTGTTGGCCTCGATGAGGTCGATCCGGGCTTGGACAACCTTGCGGTATGCCTCGGGCCAGTGCGCGGGGATCTCCGTGGCAGGCGTGGATCCATGCCGCACGAACCAGGCGGTCTCGGCCTCCCCGGCGGCAACCTTCCGCGCGAGCACGATCTCGAACGCCCGCTGGCCGAGCGCGACTTCGGGTACCTCAGCGATGGTGGTCTGCGCGACCTCCTTTGGGCTGAGCAGCCCGTAGGCCCCGTAGACGGTCCAGTCCAGCTCCTCTTGCAGCGCGATCGCGCGGCCCCGGATCCGTTCCTGCGTCCGGCGGGCTTGATCAAGGGCAGCACGGGTTGGGACGGCAGCTCGGGTGAGCATGGAGGATTCGTGCTTGGCTGATTCCTGGGCGAGGGCATCGAGGTCACGAGAGAGGGAGAGGGGAAGTTGCTTGGGGAGTGGGAACTCCTGGAGTTTGGTACCGGTGAACTCGTACCGCTCCTCCCAGTCCTCGTCCTGCAGCCCACGCCCGAGTCCGCTGCCGCCCTTGCCCTGGCTAACCTGCTTCAACCAGAAGCAAGCAGCCGAAGAGTTCAGTACCCCCAACAACTCCAGATGCCGCTCCTCACTCGCTCCCTCCGGCAACTTGATCACCGGCGCGGACTGCTTGAACACCTTCCCACCCCGGTCCAGCACGAAGTGGTTGTGCGTGGCCACGAACGCGAACGTGATTGAAAAGGGTGTCCGATAGCGTTCGCTGACCCATCGGTACCAGGTCCACCATGGCTCATCCGACTCGGCGCGGGTCTGGCCGCCGAAGCCTGTTGTTGCACCAAGAATGGTGCGCATGGTCCAGAGGTGGTGTCCCCAAGTGGCATCGGCGGCGAAGGGGATTGGTTTCTGGGATGCGTCATACGGGACGAGAGCTGGCTGATTATCGGCGATGTCCCAATCGCGTACGACATCTCCGGTGATCAGCGCGCGTTTGAGTGACACGGTATCGGGGCGTTGCTTGAACCACGGATTTGACAGGAAGAAGACCTCATCCTGTCCGGGGAAGCTGGCGAATCCGATGGCCTTGTCGAGTAGTGCGCCCAGACGGGAGTGGCCAGCCTCCAGATTTGCCATCACCTCCGAGGCGCCACCGCCTGAAAGGCTCCAAGGGAACTCGGCAAAGGTCGAGCGCGGAGCATCAGTACAACTCACCCATTCCGACTCGCTCCCCGGCCGTCCCACCTGCTCCGTGATCGCCGTCCACACCAGCCCCTTCGCGGCGTCCTCCGGTTGGTTGGGCTCTCCCCGAACGCCGAGCACCGCTCGGATCACGTCGGCCTGCCTCGACTGGTGATTGCGTCCGGCCAGAATCACCGTAGGGGTCCCGTGGCCCGGAATGAATGCGCCCGAGGTGTCGATGACGTGGGTGAGGGTGACACCCTGGAAATCCCTCTTCTGGCCCGACTTGGGGTCCTTGTACAGCCGTCCCCCATGGAAGTACGCCTCAATGAGGACCTTGCCGAACTCCCGCTTCATGAACGAGTTCGAGGTGATCTGCCCGGTGAAGCCACCGTCCCGTTGGTCACCCTCCGCGCGGATCGCCAGTTCGAAGATCCGCTGGGCGAAGGGCACCGACAGCGCGTACTTCCCGGCACAGGAGAAGTAGGCGTACCGGTAGTTCTGGTTCTCCTGGCTGTCCTTGACCGTGATGTACGGCGGGTTCCCCACCACCACGTGGTACGACCCCCGCCCGAGCAGGTCCACCTCCCGGGCGTACAGGTCCACGTCCTCCGTGCGGTAGTAGAAGGGCTCGTTCTCCGCGAACAGCGTGTCCAGCGCCTCCGTGACCGTCTCCGCGCCCCGCCCGTGCAGCAGCGAGTCCGCGACCGCCACCCGGATCGGCAGTTCCGGCGCCGCGCTCAACTCCCGTACCCCGCAAGCCTCCAGCGCGGCCACCAACAGCCGGAACCGGGCGATGGCCACCGCGAACGGGTTCTTGTCGGCGCCGTGGACGGACTCCAGGGCGCGCCGGACCAGTACCCACTGCTCGGTGCCCGGCTCCGCCTCCCGCCACTTGGCCAGCAGCCGCCGGAACAGGCCCAGCAGGAAGTGCCCGGAGCCGCACGCCGGGTCGATGGAGCGCAGCCCCCGTACGACCTCCGCGCCGTCCGGGCCGTCGGCCCACAGCTCGCCGCCCCAGCCGTCGGGCCGGTGCTTCCAGGCCGGCGTGAGGCCGAACTCCTCCACGGCCGGTTCCAGCGTCAGGTCGAGGATGAACTCCTCGACGAACACCGGGGTCTGGAGCAGCGCGTAGGTCTTGCGGGCGTGCTCGGAGAGGTCCTGGTAGAGGTCGCCGAGGAACCGCGTGCCCAGCGCGGGGTCGGTGAAGTCGTGGACGATCTCGCCGTCGGCGCCGCGCTGCCGCCAGAACGCCAGCAGGGCGGACGCGGCCTCGTAGGAGGGCTCCACCTCGTACAGCGGATTGTGCGCGCGGTCGAACAGGCCGGCGGCCGTCGGGTGGGCGGCGGCGAGCGCGTCGAAGGCCTCGAACAGCCAGTCGCGGTCGTTCTTCTGCGGGTGGCGGCGGAAGAAGTCGTCGTGCCGGTCCTGCGCCTCCGCCAGCCGCTCGCCGGGACCGGCCAGCCACGGGTCGGGAATCAGGCCGTTGTCCTCGGCGAACCGGACGAACACGCACGCCAGCACCCACGCGGCGGCGATCTGCACGACCCGCTCGTCCCGCCACGTCTCGTACATCGCGGCCGTGCGCTCCGCGGCGAGGGCCCGGTCGTACTCGGCGCGCAGCGCGGCCCGGAACTCCGGCTCGCTGTCGGTGCGCTCCCGCAGGTCGTCCTCCAGCAGGCGGGCCTGCGCCTGGAGGTCCTTCAGCAGCCGCACCCGGTCCAGCGAGGCCCCCGCCCCCTGCGTCCCCTCCGCCGTCACCGTCACAGCCGCACCTCACATCCTGCTCACGGCCCCGCGATCACCGCGGACGCACCGATTTCCCGGCGAACCCCCCAAGGCCCGCCGTCCCATCCTGCCAGCTCCCGTGCCGCCCCCGGCCGGTCCTCCCCGCGCTTCCCGGGCCGGAGACCTGCGGCGGTGCCGGTTCAGCTACGGGGCCGGCCCATCACGATGGTGGCCGTGCTGAGGGCCGCGGAGCCGATCACCGCCAGGAAGATACGGAGCGTGAGGGACGACGTCGGGCCGAGGATGGCCGGCGTGGCGACCAGGAACGCGCCCAGGGCGCTGATCGCGACGCGCCACAGCAGGCGCATGCGGGAGTGCTTGATGATGACCGGCAGGCGTACGGCCGCCACCGGCGTGCTGCCGGGATCGTCGGGGCCGAGACGGACGGTGACGTGGGTGAGGGCGTCGAAGGAGGCCGCGTCCGGCTGGAGCCAGAACTCGGTGGAGTCGTAGCGCAGGGCCACGTCGTGCGAGGCGTCCGAGGAGACGCGCAGGAAACGGCCGTCCGTGTCACAGGCCAGCGTGATCTTCGGGGTCTCGGCATACCGCTCGGAGTAGAAGCTGACCGGCAGCCGTGCGGGCTGAAGATCCCCCAGACTCAGCCGGCCTCCCGCCTCGAAGGTGAAGGCCCTGGCATGGGCCAGGTGCGTCGGCGGGTCGATCCGCATGAAGTACGCGTTCTCGAACGTCGGATGGAGAGCGAGGCGACGGGCCACGCTGATCCACAACTGTGCCTGGTCCCCGCCGGTCCGTATCGGGAAGGCGGGGAACTTCAGCACGGCGGGGAAGTAGGTGCCGGAGTTCCCCTCGACGATCTTGGCGATGGCTCTGCGGCTGTCGCTCCGGATCTCCGCCAGGGAGAGCGAGTAGTCGTCGAGATCGACGTGGTCGGTGACGCGTAACTTGAACAGGAACACCTCGGCCGCGCATTCGGCGGCCACGATCTCGGCGACCCTGACCGGCAGCAGGAAGGCGTCGTCGGGCGATGCGGCGTCGGCGACGAAGCCCAGCAGCGCCCGCATGCCGAGGACGCTCCCGTTGGCCACCTTCTGCTGGAGGGGCGAGGCGACGTACCGGGCTTCGTAGCGGAACTGCATGCACGCACCCCGTGGGAGCGCCAGCGCGGTGAGGATGTCCTCGGAGTAGCGGCGCCGCGCGTTCGACGACAGCAGCAGGACCTGCGGACGCTCTTCCTGGTTGGTCACGTTCCCCCCGAAGCGTGAAGGCGGAGCTGTCAGACCGCGTCGTACAGGGGCTGCATGCCCCACCGGGCCTGCATGGACTCCTCGAGAGAGAGGTAGCGGGGCCAGACGCGGTCGCCGGGCAGCTCGTCGACGGTCAGGCGCGCCGCCGGCTCGTAGCGGATGCCGGCACGGACGAGTTCGTCGTGACGACGGCAGATCACCTTCTCCTCGAAACCGTCCGCCTGGTCGCAGGTGAGGTCGATCACCTGGCGGGCGGGATCGTCGGGGGAGCCGATCTCGATCCAGCAGTGGTGGTCGACGGACGAGATCCGCGGGTCGGTGAAACGAAGACGGCCGTAGCAGTACGTCGCCTCGATCTCCTGCTGCCGCAGGCGTCGCGCCAGCCAGACGGAACTCACTCCGCACTGCCCCTTCGACGAGAGCGGCTCGCGGGCGTAGCTGGGATGCGCGGTGCCCAGCGACCACGCGGCCTCCAGCCGATCCCGGTAGCGCCGCAACTCCTCGATGGGCGGGGTGCGCCGTCGACCGGACGGCGCGTCGGCGGAAGGCTCTGCTACATGCTGGAGGGTTGTCACTTTTCGGGTTTCTTTTCTCGCTGTACTGTCCGTGCCGAGGACCACCAGGAGATTCCGGTATTTCCCCGGCCGGCGGTCCGTGCAATGGTCCGACGATGACTGGCGTCGGGTGAGGTAGCGGCCGAAGGTGTCGTAGTAGTACGCCACCGGGGCGGTGGCGAAGGGGACGAAGTTGGTGGCGTGCAATGCCGAGCCGGAAAAACCGAGCAGCGGATTGAACGCTGTCACGATGAACTTGCATCCCATGGCCCGGAGGTGCTTCACGGCTTGCCCGACGGTGAAACTCATGAGGTTCCGTGCTGCGTCCGACAATCCTAGGGCGCGGGTGAGGATGAGCAAGTTGCCGCGTTCCGCCGGAATGCCGTGCGTCCTCAGCGCCCTGATGACACCCGGCCTGTCGCACATGGAGAACGCCAGGTAGGCGAAGGGGTGCGAGGCTCCCTGGAGGTAGCATCCGACTTCCACCATGGTGTCGGCCCGTGCGCAGAGCAGGTAGTGCAGCTTGGACTGGTACAGATGACCGACACTCGGTGGCACCGGAGCGAAATTCACTCCGACGGAGGATCCGTCGGTGCGCCGGATGGTGAAGTCCCGCCGAGCCTCGCTGCCGCCCAGCAGCAGGGAACTGTTGGCGAGGAGATCGGCGTCCCTGACGTAACTCGAAATTCTGCTGCAGCGTGCGATGAGCTGCGGACGCAACTGGTCGTAAATATTCCGGTGGGTCCTTTGCGGCCCTTCTTCGGGGAATACGGAAGGGGCGTGCAGACGTAACTGTATGTCGAAGTCCCGGGCGCTCATTCCGCAGAGTTCGGCATCAGCCGCCACGAATTCCCGGCACGCTCGGGAAAACGCCTCGACGGTGGGGTCCCGCAGTTCCTGCACCAGTGCCGGCCAGGCTCGCGCGGGCCGGCGGGGATGTGGTCCTGCGGACTGCTGCCGCCCGGAAGGGACGCACGGCCGGGCGCCCGACGCGGTTGCCCGCCGGGGTGTGGCCGTCTGTCCCGGTGCGGTGGGTCGTAACGTACGGCTTGATTCGGTAGGGCCGAGGGCGGTGCCGGCCATCCGTCCCCCCGCTATCAGGAGCCGACAGGGACTGGCCATCATACGGCGACGCCGCGGCGCTGTCAGGTGAAGCGGCCTCAATTCCGCTGACGGGCAAGGATGTTGAGGGAGCAGGTGCGTGAGGCCGGTTACGAGACCGACGGCGAGTGGACCCTCCGCCGGCCGTGCTGCCCCGTCCCGCCGGAGGACTGACACCGACGAGCGGCGCGAGCGTGGCCGTTCCGCCGAGTCTCGCTGAACCCTCCCCGGACCGGCCGGTGGAGCCATACGCTGACCTGGGGATTCCGCCGACCGGGCTGAGGCTTGGCTCTGTACGGCGGAAACGGAGGGGAACAGCGGGCCGGGAGACAGCCCGTCCGTGCGACGCCGGGGAGTGGCCAGACGCCGCCAGTCGGCGGGCCGGACGCGCGGTGCGGTCCGGGACCGGGAGGGGCATGAACCGCTGGGTCGGCATCGTCTCGCTGCGGGACACCGCGGCGCCGACACCCGTACACCGGATCGCGCTGGCCATCGAGGCCGCGCGGAAACGCACGTCGTACAGCCTCGGCGGACGGCAGGTGCCGTACGAGCGGATGCGGGCCGCGCTGCGGCGGGTCGGCCAGCGCTACGCGGCCGACTCGCAGTGGGACAGATGGTCGTACTGCATCGACCTGGCCGGCGACTTCTTCGACGGCGGCGGGTACGTCGGCGAGCTGCCCCGCTGGCTGACCGGCGAACTGCGGGCCGTACTCGACGCCGACGCCGCCCCGGCCGGCAGGCGGGCCCGGCAGCACAAGCCACAGGCCACGCGGACCGGGAGCCGCAGGTCCGGGTCGTCACGGCCGCCCAAGAAAGCCAAACCCGCCGCACCCGCCCGCACGGCGCCCGCCCGCCCCGACCGCGGCGGGCACCGGCCGGCACCGGAGCCGCCGCCGCGGCCGTACGTCCGCGTCCAGCGGCAGCGCACCGTGCGGGACGTCGTCCCTGCGCCGCTGACACAGCCGCCCGCAGCTCTGGTGGGCACGTTCGGGGACGTGGTGTGTGCTGCGATCAGGGACTCCGTAGGGGAATGGGACGCCGGGCCGGAGACGGTGGCCTGGCTCGGGCTGGCGGCATCGCACCGCAGCCACCTCTACGAGAGCGGGCTGGCCGAGACCGCCGTGACACAGCACGTCCTGGCCATGCTGGACAAGCTCGGCCGGAGCACCCTCGACGTGATCCTCGTCGACGCCTACGTCGCGGATCACGAACCGGAGAAGGTCGGTGTCCAGTCGAGCGAGCACCACCGACGCTCGGCGGCCGCCCGGAGGGCCCTAGGCGCATGGGCGGCCGGGCGCGGCCTCGTCCGCATGGGGGCCGGTGAGGCCCAGCATCCGGCACCCTCCGTCGCAGAAAGCATCGCCAAGCAGATCCTCGGCGTGCTCAGTCTCACCGACGCACACGACACCGCCCGGCGGCTGGTCGAGAACGTCTGCGCCGGTATCGACCGCGCTCCGGACGACGTCGGCGGCGCGGACCCCACCACCGCCGCACAGACCCTCTTCGACCGGGACGGGCTCACCTACGACTACGCCGAGCAGGGACCCGACCACAACAAGACGTTCGTCGCCACCGCCCGGCTCCGCGACGGCCGCACCGCACACGGCAGCGGGCCGTCGAAGAAGGCCGCGAGGGCCGCGGCCGCCCGCGCCCTTCTGCGCGGCCACGCGCAGGCGGCAGCACCCCGCGGCGGACAGGCCGCCGCCCCACGGATCGCGGTTCCGCCGCAGCCCTACCGCAACGTCCCGCTGAGGTACCGGGACGCCTTCGCCGACCTGACGGCCATGTTCGAACTCGACGGCCGGCGCGCCGCGGGACTGCTCGCCCAGGCCCTCACCCACGCGTCGTACGTCTACGAGAACCAGGAGGAGGCCGCCGCCCACCGGCAGCGCGACAACCACCTGCTCGCCCACCACGGCTCCGTGGTCCTCAACCACCTGGCCCGGCACACCAGGACACGCCAGGTCCTGGCCCGGGGACTCGTGCCCGACGAGGATGAGGCCCGCATCCACACCCCCGCCAACGAGGACACCACCCGGCTCGGCACCGCCCTTGTCCTGAGCGAGGCCGTCCTCACCGGCCGTGGGGAGACCGGGCAACGACCCGGCACGGTCGCCGACGCCGCCCAGGCCGTCGTCGCCACCGCCTGGCGGACCCACGGACCACGACTGCTGCACCGCAGACCCGCCCTGCTCGACGACTGGCTTGCCGGACTTCAGCACCAGCACGACCCGGTCACGGCCGTCAACCAGCTCATGGTCGCCTTCGGGATGACGTACGCCTTCGAACACGAACTCACCGGCCCGGACCACCTGCAGACCTTCACCTCCACCCTCGTACTGCACGACGCACGGGGCCGCGTCCACCGGTGGACCGCCCAGCCGGACAGACCCTGCTCCAAGTCGGACGCGGACAAGGCGACCGCCCGCGACGTCCTCGACATCCTCTCCGCGCCGGCCGAGGACCTCGTCGACACGCTTCTCCCGGCCGAACGGGACCTGCTGCGCTACCTGCTGCGCGCCCAGTTCGACGGACTCGGGCCGACGAACGCACGCCAGCGCGCCCGGATGGCCGGCGGCGGCCTGCTCGGCACCGACCTGCTCGCCACCGGAGACCTCGACGCCTTCGGCGCCTGGGCCGCACGCGTCGGCTCCCTGCTCGGCCCCGCGGACACCGCCGTACCCGACACGCTGCGCGAGCTGTACCGGCAGATCGTCCACGACACCCGCTCCGGTCCCAGTTCCCTCCTGCGCCGCATGGCGGCCGACCAGGGAACCGACCACACGGCGACGGTCCGTCGCAACGCGGCCGAGACGGTACGACGTGCCGCCGACCCCCGCTCATGGGGTGCCTCCGTCCGGGACGTCGTTCAGGACTGGTGGCGTGACCAGGCGCCACGGACCGGGGTCACGGTCCGGGACGACATGCGTCAGGAGAGCTTCCTGCCCCTCGCGGCCCAACTCGCCGCACTGCGCGAAACACTGGGCTGGTGCGGTGAGGCGGCCGAGGCGGCGAACACTCCGATCGACGTCGAACTGACCATCCAGGACGGCACCCTGCACACCGGGATCGGTCTGCACGGCGTGGACGCCAGGACGACCTGCGACGACTTCGCCCGCCTCCTGTCCCGCACCCTGCCCTGCACCGACTGCCTCGTCGACGACGACCACGTGCTGCTGAGGCTGCACGGCAGGCCCGACACGGAGTCCCTGCCACCGCTCGCGGAAGCCGGCGTGGACGCCTACCTGAGCGGGGGCGAAACCCGCCGGCCACCCGTCACGGCGCTTCGGGAAGAACCAGCCCCCTGAGCGGCCTCCGCGACAGTGCCCCAGCCCAGACCCACTGAAGGAATCAGGTAGACCCGTGCCGCACCGCACCTCCCGCTCCGTCCCCGACCACGGCGACTGGGCGGTCCCGTACCAGCCCGCCGACGTGGCCGACCTGGACCCCGCCACGGCCGACCAGCGGGGCGGGATACCGAAACCGCCGATGGAAGAGGCCGTGTACCGGCTCGTCGAGGTCGAGGGCCCGATCCACCGGCAGGTGCTCGTGCGGCACCTCGCGGAGCTGAGGTACGAACACCGGCCGACCCGGCGGAAGGCGTCGATCGAGGCAGCAGCCGACCGGCTCGTGGACGACGGACGCATCACCGAGACGGACGCGTTCCTCGACCTCCCCGGCCGGATCTGCACGCAGGCCCGGTGGCCCCTGCCCGGCCTGACCAAGCGGCCGGTCGAACACGTCGCCCCGGCCGAGCGGCGCCGCGCCCTGCTCGGCCTCGTCGAGGACCGGCCACACCGTCTCGGCGCTGAGCAGGCCGTCGCCGAAGCGGTGGCCTTCTTCGGCTGGACGACCCGGACCGGCGGCGCACAGGCCCGATTGATGGGCGATCTTTACCGGTTGCGCGACACGGGGGCGATCACCGGCTGGCCGGACGAACTGCAACCGGCCGGCGGTGAGTGAGGACGGGGACTGCCGGACCGGCCACTGAGCCCCAGAGCCGGCCAAGGTCCGCGCAGGCCGCACTCGCCCGGTTCGCAGGCCTGGTGAGGCCACAGGCCTGGTGAGGCCCCAGAACGCGCCTCACCAGGCCCCGGGATCTCTGACACGACCTTGCGCCCCGGCAAGCGGCACACCTGTGCTGGCCTACACCCCCCGGTCGTGCTCACGAACGTACGTGTAGCCACGCGGCAACTCGTGCGGCCCGGCCAGACCGGCCCTCTGATGATCTTCACGATAGGCGGCTCTCGCCTCCGCGCTGGCTCCTTTGCCGAGGTGACCGATGCGCATCAGATGTCCCGCGACGCGGTGGGCGCTCACGCTGTACGCGGCGCTTTCGTCATTGCGCAGGTCCTCGCGTTCAGCCGGCCGAAGCGTCGGGGTGTAGCAGAGCAGCCGCACCGGCGTCTCCCCGTGCCGTGCGGGGTAGTGCAGCATGCCCGCCTGGTTGACGCTGCCTCGTTCCCAGGTGAGGACGCCACGGGACAGGAGCCTCTCGACCGCTCCGTAGATCTTCTTCCTCGCCGGTCGTTCCTGCTGCGCGCGCTCGAGCGTGTTCCGGATCAGTGCCTCCCGCGGAAGCAGCGCCCGGCCCTTCTCGTCGAGGTACCCCAGCTCGCGCAGCGCGATCAGGACGAGTTCTTCCACCCGGTCCACGCGGGCGTCGAAAGCCGCCAGTTCGCGGGTCATGATGCGCGGGTCGTGGGCATAGCGGACGACGGTGCCACCGAAGACGACAGGCTCGTCCAGCGGGGTGTAGGCCAGGCGGAGCTTCTTCCAGGTGTCCCACCGCACCGACACGCGCGTGCCGGGAAGGACGAAGGGCTGCCACACCAGCCCCGTCAGAAGCGTCTCGCCGCCCCTCACCTGGAGCCTGACACCCGTCTGCTCGTCAAGCACCCGGATCCGGTGACGGCCCCGCAGAAACGTGAGGTCCAGCGGCTCGTGCGGGGCGGCCCGAGTGGCCATCTCGGCCGGTACGGGACATGTGCCGTGCAGCAGATGTTCCGCCCGGACGTAGAACTTCCACTCGACCGTGAGACCGGTGTTGACCACCGAGTGAGGAAGCCCACTGTCGAGTTCCTCGACAACGACCCGCTCGGGGTCGCCTGTCTCAGGGAGCGACGGCTGAACGTCCCCGACCGACGGGGACGAGGAGGCCCGAGGCAGCAGGTTCGTACTTCCCCGCGGTGCCTGATCTTGTTCCGGCGCCGACGCCTGCATGTTTCCGTAGCAGCCGTTGCAGAACAGGCCGTCACCGCGTACGGCGACGGAGCGTGCCGTCTTGGTCTGCGCGCACCGTGAACAGGTGAAGGAGACGACCGCCTCCAGCCGGACCAGTTGGATGTCACCATGAGGTGGGTGAGCTTTGGCGATCTTCTTGCCGAGAAGTCTCTCGCCGACCTTCATGGCAGCCGCCCCCCAGGTGCTCTGTCCTTGCAAAAGAGATGAGAAGCGTAAGGATCTTGATGTGGCCGGGCAAGGCTTTCGGTGTCCCTCGACCGCGATACGCGGCAAGTTGATCGGGCAATCAGGAGGGTGAACCGGCCGTCTGGAGGCTCTTCACGAACAGCCCGTCCAGCACCTCCCACTCGCTGGCCCGGTCCACCACCTCCACCGTGCGGCCGTCCAGCGTGGGCGTGGCCCGCGCGTCCTCGGCCGGCAGCAGCAGCCACAGGCCGTGCGGGGTGTCCGCGGGCCGCCGCGCCGACTGCTGCAGAGCCGCCAGCAGCTCCCTGCCGCCCGCCTCCCAGTACCGGGCGATCAGCCCGGCCTCGTGGACCAGCAGGACGGCGCGCGGCCCGGACCGCTCCGCGAGGTCCAGCACCCGCTGGCGGACCCGCTCGGCCGCCAGCCGCGTGTACGAGGCGAGCGCCGCGCCCAGCGTGCCGGTCGCCGCGTACTTGGCGTCCGCCTTCAGCAGCGCCTGCCAGCGCACCGACTGCTCCTCGGCCAGCTCCTTCAACGCGTCCAGGAACAGCCCGCTCAGCGACACGGCGGTGACCTCGTACCGCTCCGCCAGGGCCGGTGCGACCCCCGGCAGTTCCGCCCCCCTCAACGTGAGCGCCAGGAACCCACCCCGCCGCCGCGCGTCCGCCAGCCGGGCGGACAGCACCTCGCGCGGGTCCCGGCCCTCCGCGATGCTGCCCTGCGCGGCGGCGTACAGCGAGCCGGTGCTGGTCAGCACCGAGGAAGACAACGCCGGCCGGCTGGCCGTGCCGTCCTTCGGCCGCTGCGGGACGAAACGCCGCCGCTCCTGATCGTGGACCACCGGGAACCCGGCCTCGGTCAGCGCCTCGCCCAGCTCGACGTATGTCGTCTCGTCCAGCACGGCCAGGCCCGGGAACCTCGCCCGGACCCGGGACAGCAGGTCCGCGGTGGTGATCCCGGTCTCCGGGCGGACCCCCGCCGGCGCCTGCGAGATGCGCAGGGCACGCGCCAGCGACAGACCGAGCGGGAACAGCTCCAGCCGCGGGGACACCGCGACGTCCTGCGCCATCGAGGCGGCCAGCTCCACCAGCCGGGTGTCGGCGAGCGGGGGCATGCCGTCCGGGGCCGGCACCGCGCGCAGCTCCCGCAGTACGGTCGTCCGGCCGGGCAACGGGTCACGCCCGGCCAGTTCGGCCGCTCGCAGGCCCAACTCGGCCGCGTAGTCGGCGAGTTCCGCAGGCGTCGGCTCGTCGGCGCCCGGCTGGTCCTCCAGCGCGACGACGACCCGGCCGACCCGGCGCTGCACGGCAAGGCGGGCCGGCGGCTCTCCTTCGGTGCCGGGTTGTGCTTCGTCGGGGCGTCTGCGGATCTCCGTCTCGACGGCCGCCCGCACCACCGCCAGCGCCTTGGCCTGGGCCTCGGCCGGATCCTCGGTTCCGGCGCCGTGCCGGGCCCGCAGCTCCGACGCCAGTTCCCCGGCCGTCGAGACCCGGTCCCGGTCGGTCAGGATCGCCACCAGTTCGTCGCGGACCTTGCCCAGCCACGGCAGCCCCGCCCACTGCTCGACCGCGACCTGCACGTTCTGCGACACGGTCGGCTGGCTGATGCCCAGCGCCTGCGCTATCGCACTCTGCGCCGGCCACGGCTCCAGCGCCTCACCGGCCTCCAGCGCGCCCGGCAGTTGCAGCGTCGCACGGACGACGTCGGAGCGGGGCCGCGTACGGCGCTTGCCCTCCGGCGGCGTCAGACGCGCCGCCAGGGTGTCGACGGACTCCAGCACCTCCTCCGGCGCGTCCGGGGCGAGCGTCAGCGGCCTCTGCACGGTCGCGCGGCGGCGCAGCACCTGCGTCCACTGCCGGTGGCGGCGGTTCAGCTCCTTGCGGATCGCGTTGCCGGCGCCGCGCGCCCGCGCGATGTGGTGCGGCGGAATGTTGAGCAACTGCTCGACCGTGTGGGCCTTGAGGCTCTCGGCCACCGCCACGGCCCGCGGGGAAAGGCCCGCGGCGGCGAGCGGAGTCCGAAGACCCGCGGCCTCGGCGGCCTGCTCCCGTGCGTCCTCCAGATCCTCCGCACTCATGCCGACCGTCGCGGGAGTGGTGGCCGGACGCGCAGCGTCCGCGGTGCGGAAGACCTGCCGCCACGCCTCCTGCAACTGCCCCAGGCTGTCGTAGCGCTGCTCCACGTCCCGGTGCAGGGCCCGTTCGAAGAAGCCCTTCAGGCCCTCGCTGAGGGCGGAGGGGAACAGCTCGGCCGACACGTGCAGCTCCGCGTCGGGCACCATGCGCGGATCGCCCTGGCCGTCGCCCCACACCGGCCTCTCCCCGGACGCCATCTCGTGCAGGGTGACGGCGGCGGCGTACCACTCGGCGTGGTCGTCGTACCGCGAACGGCCGGCGCTGCCCAGGAACGGATCCAGATATGCCCGCGTGCCCGCGTGCAGGTCCTGGTCCGGCGCGTCGGCCAGGGAGAAGTCGAACAGCATGAGCTGCCAGGAGCCGTCGCTGCGCTTGAACAGGCCCAGGTTGTCGGGCTTGACGTCCCGGTGCCGCACCCCGCGCGCCGCCAGCGTGTCCAGGGCGTCGAACAGGTCGTTGCCGAATCGCTCCAACTGGTCGTAGCCGAGCGGGCCCTGGTCGCGCAGCCGCGAGCCCAGACTGACCGGCTCACGGTCGTCGGCCGCGCGGTAGCCACCCGCGTACTCGATCTCCAGGATGGTGTGGCCCGCGAGTTCGCGCGGCTCGGCGAGCAGTTTCACGATGCGCCCGCCGCCCACCTCCTTCAGCGCCTTCGCCTCCGCCAGGAGCCGGGCGTCCTTCTCCTGGTCCAGAGCGACCTTGAAGACACGGAGGGAGTCGTCGCCACCGCCGTCGGCGGTGCGGCGGACCAGCAGCGCGCGGGCCGTCGCACCGGTGCCGAGCACACGGACCACCGTCCAGGCGCCGTCCAGGGGCTGCCCCGGCTGCACCGTGAGGGGGTCGGCCTCCGGCCGGCCGGACGGCTGCGGGGCCGCCGCGTCCGACTCCGCGGCGGCCAGCAGGTCCAGGAACTCGTCGACGGATGCCGGACGGTCCCGCACATCGGCTGCCGTGGCCCGGAACACCAGGGCGTCCAGGGCGGCCGACACGGAGTCCGAGACCGCATAGGGGTGCAGCCCCTTGTCGCCCTGCAGCCGCTCCAGGAGGGAACTGCGGCGATCGGCGGGCGGGCGGCCGGTGAGCAGCAGGTAGGTGAGCGCGCCCAGGCCGAACACGTCCAGGTCGACGGGATCGGCGAACTCCTGGTCGGTCTCCGGCGCCAGGTACACCTGCGCCGTGTCCGCGATGAGGCCCGTGTCCAGGGGCGTGTCACCCAGCGAATGGAGGGTGGTCTCGAAGTCACGGGCCGCGGTCTGCCAGTCGGCGATGCGCAGCACCGGGTCGCTGCCGTCCTCGCGGGCCGAGACGTAGACCGACCGCGCCGACAGCGCCCGGTGGTAGAGGGACCGGTTGTGCGCGTAGCGCACCGCCTCGGCGAGCTGACGGACCAGATCGAGGCGGACCAGCGGGGTGAGCAGGCCGCCGTACGCGTCGAGGTAGGCGTCCAGCCGCAGGTCGGATTCCCGGTGGCGGAACAGGATGGCCGGTCCGCCCTGGTGCTCGCGGATCTGCACCGCCTGCACGATGCCGCGATGGTTGATGCCCTGGAGCACCTGGTACTCGCGGCGGGCCGCACGGTCCAGCTTCGCCCGCTGCTCGTCCGACGCGGCGGCGCCGGCCAGGTATATACGGACACGGCCGCTCTCCTGCACCAGCCCGTCGTCCCGCACGGCGAGCCGGTCCTCCCAGCCGGGACCCGCGTCCAGGGCCCGGGGGGCGAGCTTCCAGTCGTCGCCGAAACGCAGGTGGGCCGTCGAGTGGCTGATGCCCATCCGCTGCATGAGCTGTTCCAGACGCTGGCTGATCACCGGTGTGATCCGCCAGCTCTCCCGCTCCGGCGGACGGCCCAGCAGGTCGTCCCAGACCTTCGGCAGACCGCTCGCCCCGTCGTTGCGGCCGTAGACGGAGGTGCGCTGGAACTCGTCCAGCTCACTGACCAGACCCGGGTCGTGGAGGAAGACGGCGGGCTTGATGAAGGGAACCTGCCGCGGATCCATGCCGAGCGCGCGAGCCGCCCGCTCCAGCTGACCCTTCAGCTCCTTGGCCTTCAGATCGGTCAGGTGCAGCGGATTGCGGAGGGTGCGAACCCGGTCACCGTGGAACTGCCAGGTGTCACCGTGATTGACGACGCGTCCGGGATGCCCCTTCAGCTCGAGCAGGTACAGCCCACCGGGCACGGCGATCAGCACGTCGCACTCGTTGATGCGCCCGGAAGCTCCCGTGAACTGGAACGTCGCCCACGCCCGATAGGGCTCCGTCTTCGGCATCAGCGCCCGGAGGTGGTCCAGACCCTCCTGCTCCCACCGGAAGCCCGATCGCCGCGGCTGGAACCAGCGCTCCCGCGGAGCAGGCTCTGTCGGCTTGGGAACAGCGGGCACCGAGCACCTCCGGACGGAAACGGCACTGAACGACAGGGAGGGCCCCGGTCAGAGACACACGGAGCCGGCTCCACTGGGACAGACCGAGAATCCTAGTCGGCGCCTCCGACAATCCGTCCGTGCCGGTACGGGACAGACACGGCCCCCGCCCTGTGGATCACTTCCGCCGGAGCGGGGGCTTGCCCATATCCGGCGCCCGGCTCACCCGGATCACGGCTCAGACCGTGGTGCGGGTCACCGGGATCCGGAGCTGTGCGCCGGACTGCGCCGCGTCGTGCTCGGACGCGCGAGTATCCAGGACGGAGCGGGTGACCTTGATCGGGTCGATGAAGTCGGCCTTGACCCGCTCGGCCGGGGGACCGGCGAGACGCCTCCCGCAGCGTGGACAGTGGTCCGGCGTACGCATCGGGTACATGCCCATGGTTCAACGCCTGCCGGGACCCGAGGAGCGGCTCCGCTCGGAGGCGGCCCACCCGCTCACCCTGGCGGTGCCGGTGTCGCAGGCCAGGACCCGCCTGCCGCCGCCACCGGGAAGGAACCCTCGGCCGGGCCGGAGGGACGTGGTTCGACGTGAACGGTCCGGTCCGGGAAGCGGATGTCGACGGCCGCGGTCAGATAGTGGTCCCAGTCCACAAGTGCCTCCTGTGAAAGAAGACCCCCTTACCGGCCGTGCAGGGAGATCAGTGCTTTTCGCGGCAAGATTCCATGATCGTGGACGGACGCAGGGCGCTCGTGAAGATCTTCTCGGATGGCATACCCACCCGACCGGAGCGGGCACAGGATGTCGGGTGGGGCAGGGTCGGTCCTTCCTAACGTGGGTGATCGAAAGCGAAGGAGGCCGGAGTTGCTGGATCGGCTGAACCAGGCCATGGAGCACATCGAGGATCACCTCGACCAGCACATCGAGGCATCCGCGCTGGCCCGGATCACGGGCACGTCCGAGTACCACTTCCGGCGGCTGTTCTCGTCGTTGGCGGGGATGCCGCTGTCGGAGTACATCCGACGCCGGCGGCTCACCGTCGCGGGGGCGGAGGTGCTGGCCGGGGAACCGACCTTGCTGGAGATCGCGATCCGCTACGGCTACAGCTCGGGGGAGGCCTTCGCCCGGGCGTTCCGCGCCGTGCACGGCGTCGGTCCCGGCGAGGCCAGGCGTACCGGCGCGGCTCTGAACTCGCAGCCCCGGCTGTCCTTCCGCCTCACCGTCGAAGGGAACAGCACCATGCGGTACCGCATCGTGGAGAAGGAAGCATTCCGGGTCGTCGGCAGGAAGGCCCGGGTCCCGCTGATCCACCAGGGCGCCAACCCGCACATCGCCGAGCACATCCGGAGCATCCCACCGGAGACGATGCAGCGGATCGCCGGCCTCTCGGACCAGGACCCGGAGGGCGTGGTCTCGGCGACCGTGCGCCTGTCGGACGGCTTCGAGGAGGGCAGCGCACTCGACTACTACCACGCCGTGGCGACCAGTGCCGCCGATGTGCCCGAGGACCTCGACGTGCTGGACTGCCCGGCGGGCACCTGGGCCGTGTTCGAGAACACCGGGCCGTTCCCGCAGGCGCTGCAGCAGATGTGGGCCGACGTCGCGGCCCAGTGGATCCCGTCCAACCCGTACGAGTACCGTCCGGGACCGGAGATGCTGCGCACTCGCCCGACTCAGCACGACCCGGCGCAGTCCGACGCGCAGCTGTGGATCCCGGTGACCCGCACCACGGTCAAGCCGACGATCTGTTGATCGGAAAGAAACGGCCTGGTCGGCGCCTTCCCGACCCGCCCGTCCGCCCGTCCGACTCGTCCGACCCGTCCGCCCGTCCGACCCGTCCGCCCGTCCGACTCGTCCATCCGGCCGGGGGCGGACGACGCCCCCGCCCCGGCGGAAGCCGGAATTGCAGCGATCGACGGAGCGGGGGCCGTCCCCCTTCGCGGGCTGCTCGCCGAGTACCCCCGATTGCTCCACAGTCCCGCACGGTCGTACTGCCACCGGCTCTCGCGGATCCGTCCGTCCCGGAACCGGTGCCACTCGTCGAACCGGCTGGTCCGGCCGTCGATGAGCTGTACCAAGGCCATGGTGCCGCCTCCGGCCCCCCGGGTCCGGCCCGGTCGGACAGCACCGTTCTTCCGACCGGCCGCAACGGCAGCTACTGGGGGCCGTACTTGCGTCCGGTCTTGGAGGAGATCCCGCCCAGCAGCGCCCGGGGGGTGACCTTCACCAGGCCCATCAGCGCCTTGTAGCGCGGATCGGGGATCGACAGCGACTTCCCGTGCGCCAGGTCCGCCAGCGCCGCCGCGACGAGTTTGTCCGCGTCCAGCCACATCCAGTTCGGGATGTTGTCCGTGCCCATCCCGGCCCGCTGGTGGAACTCCGTGCGCACGAAGCCAGGGCACAGCGCCATCAGCCGTACGCCGCTGCCCGCCAGGTCCTTCGCCGCGCCCTGCGTGAACTGCACGACCCACGCCTTCGACGCCCCGTACGTCCCGCGCGGCACGAAGGCGGCCACCGAGGCGACGTTGACCACGCCGCCGCGCCCCCGCTCCCGCATCGCCTCCGCCGCCGCCGAGGTCAGTCGCAGCACCGCCTCGCAGTGCACCTTCAGCATCCTCAGCTCGTCCGCCATCGACACGTCGAGATAGCGGCCCTTGTTGCCGAAGCCGGCGTTGTTGATCAACAGGTCGACGGGGTTCTTGCGGTCGGACAGCCGCGCGGCCACCGTCTCGATGCCGTCGTCCGTGGCGAGGTCCGCGGTCAGCACCTCCGCCTCGATGCCGTGCCGGTCGTGCAGTTCGGTCGCCTGCTCGCGCAGCCGCTCGGTGTCGCGCGCCACGAGCACCAGGTCGTGCCCGTCGGCCGCCAGCCGACGTGCGAACGCGGCGCCGATGCCCGCGGTCGCTCCTGTGATCAGAGCCGTTGTCATGGCCCAAGCGTAGTTACCCGGACCGCGCGAGTCCGCTGTCTGCACAGGTCCCGGCGGTGGTGAAGCACCCGCGAAGAGAGCGGTATCTGACGGGTGATCAGGTCGGCTGTCGCGCGGTGTACTTCCGTACCGCCTCGGCCGCCTCCGGATGCAGCGCGTCCACGGCTGCCAACAGCCGCGGCAGCAAAGCCCGTTCGGTCGTCGCCGCACGGAACTGCAGGGCCACCGTCACGTCGTGTCCGGGCCGGTGCACGATCTCGACCGGATCACCGGCGCGGATCTCGCCGGGGTGTATCACCCGCAGATACGCCCCCGGCGCACCCTTGAGTGTGAACCGCTTCACCCACCCCTTCTCACCCATATGGCCCTGAAAGGTGCGGCACGGGATCCGTCCGCAGGTCACCTCCAGCACCACCTCCGGTCCGATTCTCCAGCGCTCGCCGATCAGCGCGCCGGACACGTCCAGGCCCAGGGTGGTGAGGTTCTCCCCGAACGCGCCGTTCGCCAACGACCGCCCCAGCTCGCGCTCCCAGCCGTCGAGGTCCTCGCGCGCCACCGCGTACACCGCCTGGTGGTCGCCGCCGTGGTGCCGCGTGTCGCACACCGCGTCCCCGGCGAGCCCGCTCGCCCCCACGCCCTTGGGCCCCGGCGCGGCCACCCGCACCGGCCCGTCCGCGGGCCGCTTGTCGATGCCGGTCAGCCCCTGCGGCTGGTCCGTGTAGGGCACGGGACGCGCGCGACCGACGTTGACGGACAGAAGCTCCATGGCCGCACGGTAGGGGAAGGGCGGTCAAAGCGTCGACGCATTATCCGGCGCCCGGCCAAAGGACCGCTTATCCTCGGCGGTGTGCTCGAGGCTCGTCATCTGCGCGTACTGCGCGCCGTCGCCACCACCGGCTCCTTCTCCGCCGCGGGGCGCGCACTGGGCTGCACCCAGCCCGCCGTCAGCCAGCAGATCAAGGCCCTGGAGGCGTCGGTCGGCACCCCGCTGCTCGTCCGCAGCGGGCGCGAGATGCGGCTGACCGAGGCCGGAGAGGCGCTCGTCCGGCACGCGGGCGGCATCCTCGCCGGGCTCACCGCCGCCGAGGAGGAGGTCGCCGCGATCGCCGGGCTGCGCGCCGGGCGCGTGCGGCTGGTGTCCTTCCCCAGCGGCAGCTCCACCCTCGTCCCGACGGCGCTCGCCGCCCTGCGCGCCGCGCATCCCGGCACCCGGGTCTTCCTGGAGGAGGCCGAGCCACCGAAGTCGGTGGAACTGCTGCGCCAGGGCGACTGCGACATCGCGCTCGCCTTCCGGTACGAGGGCGCGCCGGGCGGCGCGGAGGAGTGGGACGACCTCGTCGTACGGCCGCTGCTGACCGACCGGCTCGTCGGCCTGGTGCCGGAGCGGCACCGGCTCGCGGGCGCTGAGTCCGTCGGCATCGGCGAACTCGCCGCGGAGCCGTGGATCGCCGGCTGTCCGCGCTGCCGCGGGCAGTTGGTCGAGGTGTGCGAGAGCGCGGGATTCACCCCGCGCATCGACTTCGCCACCGACGACTATCCGGCGGTCGTCGGCCTGGTCGGCGCCGGCCTCGGCGTGGCCGTGCTGCCGCAGCTCGCGCTGGAGGCCGTACGGCCCCGGCACGCGCGCGTGCTGACGCTGGAGCCGGCCGTGCGGCGGGAGATCGTCGCGCTGACGCTGCCGGACCTGGCGCAGGTGCCGGCGGTGGCGGCCACGCTGGACCAGCTCGCGCACGCGACCGTGCGGTAGCCGGGGGACCGGTGGCCGGGGCGAGGCAGACGGGGCTTCCGGGGCCGGGGCGGGGCAGCCGGGGGTTCCGGGGTCGGGGCGGCACGGCCGGGGATTTCGGGGTCGGGGCGGGGCAGCCGGGGGTTCCGGTGGCCGGGGCGAGCCACCGGGGGACAGAGGGATGGGCACGCGTGCGCGTACCCATCGTGTCTTGCAGAAACGTTCCTTCAGTTGTTCGAGACGCTGTCCCCACCGGCCGCCGAAGCCGATACCAGCCGGTTGCGCGCCCTTCCCATGAGCTCTTCGCGCTCGTCCTCGGTCAGGCCGCCCCACACGCCGTACGGCTCACGCACGGCCAGCGCGTGCGCCGCGCACTGCGCGCGGACCGGGCACCTCATACAGACCTCCTTGGCCGAGTTCTCACGAGCGCTCCGGGCCGCACCGCGCTCACCCTCCGGGTGGAAGAAGAGCGAGCTGTCCACCCCGCGGCAGGCGGCCAGGAGCTGCCAGTCCCACAGGTCCGCGTTCGGTCCGGGAAGGCGGGAGAAATCTGCCATTACATGACCCCTTGTAGCCGTTCTGAGCGGATACGGTGGCGATGACCGCACAACTACGATCTAAGGAGATGAAAATATGACTCATTGCGAATCTAGCCGCAGACACCTGTAGATGGGAAGAAAAGGGTCCGAATGGGGCATGCCTCGCAGCGAAACGTGGTGCGTCCCCCGCTCATGTCTCCATCGTGTCCGGCCCCTCACGTAGAGTGCCGAAAATGGCACACGGCCCCGTAACTCTTTCGAGTGACCGTCGTTGAGAAGGCGGAGGCGGTTGGCATCGCAAGTGCTCGGGCAGGCGTCCGAGCGGGTCGACCGCACAGGTGACGATTCGTACCAGCCTGGAGGCTCAAGGTGACGTGCATCAGCTGCGGAGGGCGGCCATGACATCCGTCCTCGTCTGCGACGACTCCCCGCTCGCCCGAGAGGCGCTCCGCCGCGCGGTCGCGACCGTGCCCGGCGTCGAGCGCGTGACGACCGCGGCCAACGGCGAGGAAGTCCTCCGCCGCTGGGGCGCCGACCGCTCGGACCTGATCCTGATGGACGTGCGCATGCCCGGACTGGGCGGCGTCGAGACCGTGCGTCGGCTGCTGTCCGCCGACCCCGGCGCACGCATCATCATGCTCACCGTGGCCGAGGACCTGGACGGCGTGGCCCTCGCGGTCGCCGCCGGCGCCCGGGGCTACCTGCACAAGGACGCCTCGCGCGCGGAGCTGCGCGCCACCGTCACGCAGGCCCTCGCCGACCCGACCTGGCGTCTGGCCCCCCGCCGCCTGCGCTCCGCCGAGATGGGCGCCGCGCCCACCCTCACCGCGCGTGAGATCCAGGTGCTGGAAGGCATGAGCCACGGCCGGTCCAACGCGGAGATCGGCCGCGAGCTGTTCCTCTCCGAGGACACCGTCAAGACGCATGCGCGTCGGCTGTTCAAGAAGCTCGGCGCCTCGGACCGGGCACACGCCGTGGCGCTCGGCTTCCGGTGGGGTCTGGTCCGTTAGGACACCCCGTGCGCGGACACCACTTGCGCGGAAGCCCCATGCGGAGCAGTTCCGAGCGCGGACGCCTCGTGCGCGGACGCCTCGTGCGCGGACACGCCGTGCGCGGACGCCTCGTGCGCAGCGGCGGGGGCACGGACACCCCCGCCTGCCGCCGGGCGGGCGGGGCGCGGCGATCCGAGGGGAGTCCGGACGCGCGGCACGCGCCCGCACCTCCCCGAAACCGCCGCGCGGAGGCGACCGCCGGGTGCCCGCTGCTCGTTTCGGCGCGGATGCCGCATCCTTGAGATGTGGAGTCTTCCGGGGACGAGTCGGTCGAGCGGAAGGGGAGGGCGCAGGGGATGAGTGCCGGCGCACCTGCTCATAACGCTTCGGTGCACAACATCGGGCGCGGTGTCACGGACCGCACGGCCGCAAGGCACCATGGACCGATGCGCGAGGACGAGGCGGCGGGCGCCGCGGGGGCGATCGGTGCGCTCGTCCACCGCGCCGTCGACGGGGACGAGCAGGCCACGCACGACCTGCTCGCCCATGTCCACCCGCTGGCCCTGCGCTACTGCCGCACCCGGCTGTCCCGCCTGCCCGGCGACGCGCGCCACTTCGTCGAGGACCTCGCGCAGGAAGTCTGCGTCGCCGTCCTCCTCGCCCTGCCGCGCTACAAGGACACCGGGCGTCCCTTCGAGGCGTTCGTCTTCGCCATCGCCGCCCACAAGGTCGCCGACCTGCAGCGGGCGGCCATGCGGCACCCCGGTTCGACGGCCGTCCCGTCCGACGAGATGCCGGAGCGCCCGGACGACTCGCTGGGCCCCGAGGAGCGCGCGCTGCTCAGCAGCGACGCCGAATGGGCCAAGAAACTGCTGGCCAACCTGCCCGAGAACCAGCGGGAGCTGCTGCTGCTGCGCATCGCGGTGGGTCTCACGGCCGAGGAGACCGGCCAGATGTTGGGAATGTCACCCGGGGCCGTGCGCGTCGCGCAGCACCGGGCGCTGAGCCGGCTGCGCGCCCTCGCCGAGCAGTAGGCCTCCCTCAGTTGAACAGGCGGTGCGCCGCTTCCGCAGGAACATGCGAGCCAGTTCCGTAGGAACATACGAACATCCGAAGCCCGCACAGGCCTCAAACCGTGGAATGGGACAGCCGCGCTTCCCGTTAGCATGGACATCCGCACCGAGCAAGGCCATTTGGGGAAGGTGTCATGACTGCCAACGTCGACGGAGTGCCCGGAAAATTCGCGACACTCGGGCTGACCTACGACGACGTGCTGCTGCTGCCGGGCCCGTCGGACATGGCACCCGACGAGATCGACACCGCCTCGTACGTCTCCAAGAACGTGCGGGTGAACATCCCGCTGCTGTCCGCCGCCATGGACAAGGTCACCGAATCGCGCATGGCGATCGCGATGGCCCGCCAGGGCGGTGTCGGCGTCCTGCACCGCAACCTCTCCATCGAGGACCAGGCCAACCAGGTCGACCTGGTGAAGCGCTCGGAGTCCGGCATGGTGGCCGACCCGATCACGGTGCACCCGGACGCCACCCTCGCCGAGGCCGACGCGCTGTGCGCCAAGTTCCGCATCAGCGGCGTGCCCGTCACGGACGGCAACAAGAAGCTGCTCGGCATCGTCACCAACCGCGACATGGCCTTCGAGAACGACCGCACGCGCCAGGTCCGCGAGGTCATGACGCCGATGCCGCTGGTCACCGGCAAGGTCGGCATCTCCGGCGTCGAGGCCATGGAGCTGCTGCGCAAGCACAAGATCGAGAAGCTGCCGCTGGTCGACGACGAGGGCGTGCTCAAGGGCCTGATCACCGTCAAGGACTTCGTCAAGGCGGAGAAGTACCCGAACGCCGCCAAGGACGCCGAGGGCCGGCTGCTGGTCGGCGCCGCGGTCGGCGTGGCCGGTGACGCCTTCGAGCGCGCCCAGGCGCTGATCGAGGCGGGCGTCGACTTCATCGTCGTCGACACCGCGCACGGCCACTCCCGGCTGGTCGGCGACATGATCGCCAAGATCAAGTCGAACTCCTCCGTCGATGTCATCGGCGGCAACGTCGCCACCCGCGACGGCGCCCAGGCCCTCGTCGACGCGGGCGCCGACGCCATCAAGGTCGGCGTCGGCCCCGGCTCCATCTGTACGACCCGCGTCGTCGCCGGCATCGGCGTCCCGCAGGTCACGGCCATCTACGAGGCCGCGCTCGCCGCGAAGGACGCCGGCGTGCCGGTCATCGGCGACGGCGGCCTGCAGTACTCCGGCGACATCGCCAAGGCCCTGGTCGCGGGCGCCGACACGGTGATGCTGGGCTCGCTGCTCGCGGGCTGCGAGGAGTCGCCGGGCGAGCTGCTGTTCATCAACGGCAAGCAGTTCAAGTCCTACCGCGGCATGGGCTCGCTGGGCGCCATGCAGTCCCGCGGCGACCGCAAGTCGTTCTCCAAGGACCGCTACTTCCAGGAGGGCGTCGCCTCCGACGAGCAGCTGATCCCCGAGGGCATCGAGGGCCAGGTGCCCTACCGCGGCCCGCTCTCCTCGGTCGTGCACCAGCTGGTCGGCGGCCTGCGCCAGTCGATGTTCTACGTCGGCGGCCGGACGGTCCCGGAGCTGCAGGCCAGGGGCAAGTTCGTGCGGATCACCTCGGCGGGCCTGAAGGAGAGCCACCCGCACGACATCCAGATGACGGTCGAGGCGCCGAACTACGGCAGCAGGGTGTGACGCACGCGCACACGTGAGGCACACCGAGGGCGGTCCCGGAACATCCGGGGCCGCCCTTGTCGTGCCCGTCGGCGATACTGGAAGACGCTGCAACGCATCAGGGAAAGGCCACAGACGTGACTGAGATCGAGATCGGGCGCGGCAAGCGCGGCCGCCGGGCGTACGCCTTCGACGACATCGCCGTCGTCCCCAGCCGCCGTACGCGGGACCCGAAGGAGGTCTCGATCGCCTGGCAGATCGACGCCTACCGCTTCGAGCTGCCCTTCCTGGCCGCCCCCATGGACTCGGTCGTCTCGCCGGCCACCGCGATCCGTATCGGCGAGCTCGGCGGCCTCGGTGTGCTCAACCTCGAGGGCCTGTGGACGCGGTACGAGGACCCGCAGCCGCTGCTCGACGAGATCGCCGGGCTGGACGCCGACGCGGCGACCCGCCGCCTGCAGGAGATCTACGCGGCCCCCATCAAGGAGGAGCTGATCGGCGCGCGCATCAAGGAGGTGCGCGACTCGGGCGTGGTCACCGCGGCCGCGCTCTCCCCGCAGCGCACCGCGCAGTTCTCCAAGGCGGTCGTCGACGCGGGCGTGGACATCTTCGTCATCCGCGGCACCACGGTCTCGGCGGAGCACGTCTCCAGCGCGGCCGAGCCGCTGAACCTGAAGCAGTTCATCTACGAACTCGACGTGCCGGTGATCGTCGGCGGCTGCGCCACGTACACGGCGGCCCTGCACCTGATGCGCTCGGGTGCCGCGGGCGTGCTGGTCGGCTTCGGCGGCGGGGCCGCGCACACCACGCGCAACGTGCTGGGAATCCAGGTCCCGATGGCGACGGCGGTCGCGGACGTGGCCGCCGCCCGCCGCGACTACATGGACGAGTCCGGCGGCCGGTACGTGCACGTGATCGCGGACGGCGGCGTCGGCTGGTCCGGCGACCTGCCCAAGGCCATCGCCTGCGGCGCCGACGCGGTGATGATGGGCTCCCCGCTGGCCCGCGCGACGGACGCGCCCGGCAAGGGCCACCACTGGGGCATGGAGGCGGTCAACGAGGAACTGCCGCGCGGCAAGAAGGTCGACCTGGGCACGGTCGGCACCATCGAGGAGGTCCTGACGGGCCCGTCGCACACCCCCGACGGCTCGATGAACTTCTTCGGCGCGCTGCGCCGGGCCATGGCGACGACCGGCTACAGCGAGCTGAAGGAGTTCCAGCGCGTCGAGGTGACGGTGGCGGACTCGCAGCACAGGCGGTAAGCCGTAGGACGCCGAGGGGGCCGGTCGGACGACCGGCCCCCTTTCGTATGCCCCGGGGCCTGCGTGCGGCGCCTGGCGTGAAGCGGGGGCGCGCGGTTGCGTTCGCGGCGGATATCGGCTGGTCAGCCGGTTCGCGAGCGATAACGTCCGTATCGGCGCCCCAGGTTGCTGAAGCGCCCCCTTCCCAGGACTTGGTTCCGGACCCCGCTCCTCGGGGCCCGGCCCGATTTCCGACGGACCGTCCACCGGGCTACTGGGCGGTGTCGTGGAAGGGGGCGCCCATGGGACGTCACCGCAAGCCGACCCGCTGGGACCGGATCCGTCTTCGGACGGTGCAGTGCCGGAGGAGGTGGATCTTGCGGATTTTCGGACGGTGAGCGGCCGCCCCCACACAACCTAGGGGCGGACACTCCGTGCACCATCCAGGAGCCTGCCGCAGCAGCCACTGCGGTGGGCTCCGCCTGTTCACAGGCTAGCGGCGCGGTGACCGGCGTGCCAGCTGCCCCGGACGCACGGCCGTCGGTGCGCGCCCCCCTTCACAACCGGTGCGCCGCCCCCGTGGGTGTCGCCCCCCGGGTGTCCAGCAGCAGTTGCGCCTTCACCGACAGGCCCTGCAGGTCGTACGTGCGGTGCTGCTGGAGCAGGATCGTCAGGTCGGCGTCGGCGGCGGCCTCGTAGAGGGAGTCCGCGCGCGGGACCGGGCGGTCGAGGACGTTCCAGGACGGGACGTGCGGGTCGTGGTAGCTGACGAGGGCGCCGAGCTCCATCAGGCGTACGGCGACCTCCCGGGCGGGGGTGGCCTGCTGGTCGGCGAGGTCGGGCTTGTAGGTGACGCCCAGCAGCAGCACGCGCGCGCCCCGGGCCGACTTGCCGTGCTCGTTGAGGAGGGCGGCGGCGCGCTGGACGACGTAACGGGGCATCTGGGTGTTGACCTGCTGGGCGAGTTCGACCATGCGCAGGGTGCGGCCCGCGTGCCCGGCCAGGTCCTGCGGGACGGCGTGGCCGCCGACGCCGGGCCCGGGGCGGAAGGTGTGGAAGCCGAACGGCTTGGTCTCCGCGCAGCGCACGACGTCCCACAGGTCGACGCCCAGGTCGTGGCAGAGCACGGCCATCTCATTGACCAGGGCGATGTTGACGTGCCGGAAGTTGGTCTCCAGCAGCTGCACGGTCTCCGCCTCGCGGGGGCCGCGCGCGCGTACCACCTTGTCGGTGAGGCGGCCGTAGAACGCGGCGGCCGACTCGGTGCAGGCCGGGGTCAGGCCGCCGATCACCTTGGGAGTGTTGGCCGGGGTGTGGTCGCGGTTGCCGGGATCCACCCGGGTGGGCGAGTAGGCGAGGTGGAAGTCGCGGCCGGCGCACAGCCCGGAGCCCTCTTCGAGGAGCGGGCGCAGGAAGTCCTCCGTGGTACCGGGGGGCACCGGTGACTCCAGGATCACGGTGGTGTGCGGGCGCAGGCGCGCCGCCAGCACCCGGGCCGCCGCCTCGACCTGGCCGAGGTCGAGGCGGCCGTCCGTGCCGCGCGGGGTCGGCGCGCAGATGACGGCGGTGCGGACGCGCTCCAGTTCGGCGGGTCCGGAGGCGTGCCGGAAGCCCCCCGCGAGCATCCGGCGCAGCTCGGCGGGGCTGAGGGAGCCGGCTTCGGGTCCGGTGCGGTAACCGAGCGTGGGGATGCCGGCGGCGACGGCCGCCTGGGCCAGGGGCAGGCCGTAGGGGCCGAGTCCGATGACGGCGAGATCTGCGGGCATGGCGTGGGCCGTCCTTCCCAGTAACCGACGCGGGACAGGTGCGCAAGCCCTGAGGACAGAACGGGCGAGCGCAATGTCAGACTAGGAGTAAATATGACCGATATGCGGCATTGGTCGTCTGTGTTTTCCGGCGGGCCGTGAAGGCTGTCGCCAGGTTGGGGGGTGAGCGGTTGTCCACAGGCTGGGGGTGAGTGGTTGTCCACAGGCTGGGGCGCGTGGTGGCTGAAGCAGGGCGAGCCGGTCAGAATTTGGGCATGAGGGTAAGGAACCGGGCTTCGCCCACCGGGTGCGGCCTGCGCGACCGATAGCGGGAGAGCGGGAGGCAGCGGTGAGGACAGCGACTCTGGGACCGGCACAGCGCGCCGAGTCACTGGCGGCGATGACCGAGCGAGAACTGGACGTGCTGGTGGTGGGCGGCGGCGTGGTCGGCGCGGGCACCGCTCTGGACGCTGTGACGCGCGGCCTGTCGACGGGCCTGGCCGAGGCACGCGACTGGGCGTCGGGCACCTCCAGCAGGTCCAGCAAGCTGATCCACGGCGGCCTGCGCTACCTGGAGATGCTCGACTTCACGCTCGTCCGCGAGGCCCTGAAGGAACGCGGGCTGCTGCTGGAGCGGCTCGCCCCGCACCTCGTGAAACCGGTGCCGTTCCTGTACCCCCTGCAACGCCAGGGCTGGGAGCGCCTGTACGCCGGGTCGGGCGTCGCGCTCTACGACGCCATGTCGATGACCCGCGGCCACGACCGGGGACTGCCGATGCACCGTCACCTGAGTCGCCGTCACGCACTCCGGGTGGCACCGGCGCTGAAGGCGTCCGCCCTCGTCGGGGCCCTGCAGTACTACGACGCCCAGGTCGACGACGCCCGCTTCGTGACGACGCTGGTGCGCACCGCCGCGTCGTACGGCGCGAAGGTCGCCAACCGCGCCCGCGTGACGGGCTTCCTGCGCGAGGGCGAACGGGTCGTCGGCGCGCGCGTGCAGGACGTCGAGGCGGGCGGCGAGTACGAGGTGCGCGCGCAGCAGATAGTCAACGCCACGGGCGTGTGGACCGACGACACCCAGGCCATGGTGGGGGAGCGCGGCCAGTTCCACGTCCGGGCCTCCAAGGGCATCCACCTCGTCGTGCCCAAGGACCGCATCCACTCCTCGACGGGGCTGATCCTGCGCACCGAGAAGTCGGTGCTGTTCGTCATCCCGTGGGGCCGGCACTGGATCATCGGCACCACGGACACCGACTGGGACCTCGACAAGGCGCACCCGGCCGCGTCCAGCGCGGACATCGACTACCTGCTGGAGCACGTCAACTCGGTGCTCGCGGTACCGCTCACCCGCGACGACGTGGAGGGCGTGTACGCCGGTCTGCGCCCGCTGCTGGCGGGCGAGTCGGCGGCCACCAGCAAGCTGTCGCGGGAGCACACCGTGGCGCACCCGGTGCCCGGGCTCGTGGTGGTGGCGGGCGGCAAGTACACCACGTACCGGGTGATGGCCAAGGACGCGGTGGACGCTGCGGTGCACGGCCTCGACCTGCGGGTCGCCGAGAGCGTGACGGAGGACGTTCCCCTGCTGGGGGCGGAGGGCTACCGGGCGCTGTGGAACGCGCGGGCGCGGATCGCCGCCCGGACCGGCCTGCACGTGGCGCGCGTGGAACATCTGCTGAACCGGTTCGGCACCATGGCGGAGGAGGTCTTCGACCTGGTCGCCGCCGACGCCTCGCTGGGCCGGCCCCTGCAGGGCGCCGACGACTATCTGCGTGCCGAGGTCGTGTACGCCGCCTCGCACGAGGGCGCCCGGCACCTGGACGACGTGCTGACGCGGCGCACCCGCATCTCGATAGAGACGTTCGACCGGGGCACGCGCTGCGCCCGTGAGGCCGCCGAACTGATGGCGCCGGTGCTGGGCTGGGACAAGGACCACGTCGAACGCGAGGTCGCGCACTACGAGAAGCGGGTGGAGGCCGAGCGGGAGTCGCAGCGGCAGCCGGACGACCTGACGGCGGACGCGGCGCGGCTGGGGGCGCCGGACATCGTGCCGTTGTGACGGCGGTCGGAGCGACCGGTGGGGCGGTGCGGCCGACGGCTCCGGCGGTGCCTGAGACTCGTGCGGCTCGGGCGGCTCGGGCGGCGCGGGCGGCTCGGGCGGCTTGCGCGGCTTGCGCGGCTTGAGGGGCTGGGTGGTTTGCGGGCCTCGGACGGCTTGAGGGGCTCGGGCGGTTTGCGGGGCTCGGGCGGTCCCTGCGGCTCCGGCTGTCCCGGCGGATCGCGGTGACTGCCCGGGCTTCACTCGAACGAGTGGCGCGAGGTGGGATCTCCGTTCGGGGCCCGGTCGTTCTACGGGGTGCGAGGGCAGAACTCGGCGGCGAGCAGGCGGGGCTCCAGGCCGGGATCCGCGATCGACGTCGTGTTCACGCGGAAGGTGAGGACGCGACGGCCGTCCACGGTGGCCGCGGTGCGCACGTAGCTGCCGGTGATGCGCCCGTTGTGCCCCCACACCGTGACGCCGCACGGCAGCCTCGCGGGGAACAGGCCCATGCCGTACGCGCCGTGTGCGGCACGGGTGTCGAGCATCTCGCGCAGGGCGCGCGCCGGCAGCAGCTCGCCGCCGAGCAGCGCCGCGTAGAAGCGGTCCAGGTCGGCGAGCGTGGTCACCAACTCGCCCGCGGCGCCGGCCACTCGCGGGTCGAGGTCGGTGACATCGGTCCCGTCGGCGTCGTAGGCGTGGCCGTGCGGGGAGGGAAGAGTGGCGCGGAAACCGGGAAAGGAGGTGCCGGTCAGGCCCAGCGGAGCGATGATCCGGCGTTCGGCCTCGGCTGCGTAGGAGCGGCCGGTGACCTGCTCGACGACCAGGCCGAGCAGGACGTAGTTGGTGTTGGAGTAGGCGAAGCGGCCGCGATCGGCCGGGGGATGGGTGAGCGCGATGTGCAATGCCTGGCGAGGGGAGACGGGGACGACGCCTCCGGTGTCCCGGGTGAAGTCGTACAGGCCGCTGGTGTGGGTGAGCAGGGCGCGCAGGGTCAGCGCGCGACCGTCGTTGCCCGCTCCGCGCACCACGCCCGGCAGGTGCCGCTCCACGGTGTCGGACAGGGACAGCCGGTGCTGCGCGGCCAGTTGCAGGACGACCGTCGCGAGGAAGGTCTTCGTGATGCTGCCGGCACGGAAGCGGTCGGCGCGGGCGATGCCCCGGCCCGCCCCGTCGTAGCGGGTACCGGTCTCCTCGTGGGCGAGCAGGGCCGCGGCGGGGGCTCCGCCCCGGGTGACCAGCAGCGGGAGGACGGCGTCCGTCGCCGGTACCGAGGGTGCGGAGGAGGCGGCAGGGCACAGGGCGAGCAGGGCGACGGCCACAGGTACGGCCGGAAGTGTCCGAATCGGTGGCATCGCAGGGGTCCTTCCCTTCTCGCGGCCCATCATCCAGGTCGGCTGAAAGGCCACTTCATCGGGACCGGGCCCGCGTCGACCGGGGCGCGAGGGCGTCCGGAACCGGGTTCACCGAGTGTCCGGAACCATGCGGGCCGGGCGCGCCGGGGCCGACAGGGGGCCATAAGCACCCTGGGCGTCGGGCACTTGTCGGGTGAGGGACAATGGAGGCTCTGTCAGGGCGGGTTGCATGAGGGGACGCATGTCGGAGGCGGAGCGGGCGGGCACATCCCGTCAGGACACTCGTCAGGACAACAGCGAGCGTCTTCTCGCCGGGCGCTACCGGCTGGGAAAGGTGCTCGGCCGCGGCGGCATGGGCACGGTGTGGCGCGCCGAGGACGAGACCCTGGGGCGGACGGTCGCCGTCAAGGAACTGCGGTTCCCGGCGAGCATCGACGAGGAGGAGAAGCGCCGCCTCATCACGCGCACGCTGCGCGAGGCCAAGGCGATCGCGCGGATCCGCAACAACAGCGCCGTCACGGTCTTCGACGTGGTCGACGAGGACGACCGGCCGTGGATCGTGATGGAACTCGTCGAGGGGAGGTCGCTCGCCGAGGTCATCCGGGAGGACGGCCTGCTGGAGCCGAAGCGGGCCGCCGAGGTCGGCCTCGCCGTCCTCGACGTGCTCAGGTCGGCGCACCGCGAAGGCATCCTGCACCGCGACGTCAAGCCGTCCAACGTGCTGCTGGAGTCCGGGACCGACCGGGTCGTGCTCACCGACTTCGGCATCGCGCAGGTCGAGGGCGACCCGTCCATCACCTCGACGGGCATGCTCGTCGGCGCGCCCTCCTACATCTCCCCGGAGCGCGCCCGCGGGCACAAGCCGGGACCCGCGGCCGACCTGTGGTCGCTCGGCGGGCTGCTGTACGCGTCGGTCGAGGGCGTCCCGCCGTACGACAAGGGCTCCGCGATCGCGACCCTCACCGCGGTGATGACCGAGCCGCTGGAGGAACCGAAGAACGCCGGGCCGCTGCGGGACGTCATCTACGGCCTGCTGACCAAGGATCCCGCGCAGCGACTCGACGACGCTGGTGCGCGCGCGATGCTCAACGCCGTCATCCACGCGCCCGACCCGAAGGCGGCCCCGTCCGAGCCGTCGGACGACGCGACGAAGGTCGTGCCGCTGCCCGAGCAGCCCGACCGGCTGCGTGGGGCGCTGCGTTCGGTGCGGAAGGCCGGCCTGGTCACCGGGGCGGCCGGTGCCGCCGCCAAGTCCCGCAGCAAGCGGGAGGACGTCACCGCGGACGAGGGAGCACCGGCCGCCCCGGCGTCGCAGGCTGCCGCGACGTCCTCCCCGGCCCCTTCGGCGACGGCGGCCGTGTCCGCCGCGGGCGCCTCACCGGGCGGGCCGAACCCGGCGGCGCAGGGAGACACCACGCGCCCTGCCGGTCGGAGTTCGGGCTGGCCCGTGATGACCCCGCCGGATCTGCCGCCGCGGCCGGCGCCCCGGGCGCCGCTCACCGACGTGGTGCCGAGGCGGACGCTGGTCATCCTCGCGGTGGCCGTGGCGCTCGCCGTGCTCGGCACCGTGCTGGCCTTCACCCTCGGCGGGGACGACAACGGCTCGCAGGGCGCCGGGAGCGGTGCGGGCAAGACCGCCGCGAGCGCGAGTTCCGGCACCGACACCAAGGAGGACAAGGGCGACGGGACCCGTACCGACGGGTCCGCGACGCCCCCTTCCGCGTCGGCGTCCCCGACGTCCGGCGACTCCGGCGCGAGCGCGAGCGCCTCCGACTCCAGCGGCGCCGGCACGGGCGGCGCGGCCGCCGGCGGTTCGTCCGGTGACGACGGCGCGGCCGAGTCGACGTACCACGGAAGCCAGGGGTACTCGATCGGGCTGCCCAAAGGCTGGAAGTACCGGTCGACGGGGGCCGCCGGGGACCGGTTCACCGGGCCCGACGGCCAGAAGCTCCTCATCGCCTGGACGTCCACGCCCAAGAGCGACCCGGTGGCCGACTGGAAGAACCAGGAGCGCTACATGACGCGCTCCCAGTACCGCAGGATCCGCATAGAGAAGGTGGACTACCGCGGCTGGAACGCGGCCGACTGGGAATTCACCTATCAGGAGAGCGGGACCAAGTACCGGACCATCGACCGGGGCTTCGTGGTCAACGACCATCTCGGGTATGCGCTGATGTACACCGCGAAAGCCGCGAATTGGGACACCGGCCTCCGTGAGGACACCTGGAAGACCCTCGCGAAGGCGTTCGAACCCAAGTCGTGAACGCTCCGGTCCCGTGTTCGGGGCGCGAGATCTGACATCCCCTCTCTGCGGGTTGCCTCCGGCACGTATCGTGAAGGCTCGCGGACCGTACGCAGCCGGGCGAAGTCACGGAACGGGACGTGAGACGAACGGATCTGACCAACCGGACGGCCGGGGGAGGCAACGTGAACGACTACGCGGGACGGGTCCTCGCCGACCGTTACCGTCTGCCGCTACCGCCCTCGGACGAGTACGAACTCACCGAGACCCGGGCCTTCGACACCTACAGCGGGCAGGAAGTCCTCGTCCGGCAGGTCCCGTTGCCGGAGATCGTCGAGGCGGAGGTGCTCGACGCGGAGGGGCTGCCCGACGGTTTCACGGCGCGTGACCGCGGGCCGCGGCGCGCACCGGGCCGCGGCGGGCAGCGGCGGCCCACCGATCCGGCCGTACTGCGGGCGGTCGAGGCCGCGCAGGCCGCCGCCCGGATTCCCGACCACCCACGCCTTGACCAGGTCTTCGACGTGTTCGCCGAGGGCGGTTCGCTGTGGATCGTCAGCGAGTCGGTGGCCGCGCGGCCACTCGCCGCCCTGCTCGCCGAGAAGCCGCTGACGCCGTACCGGGCGGCCGAGGTCGCCTCCGACGTCCTCATGGCGCTGCGCGTGCTGCACGCCCACGGCTGGGTGCACCGGAACATCACCGCCCGGACCGTGCTCGTCTGCGACGACGGCCGGGTCATGCTGACCGGGCTCGCGGTGGGCGCCGCCGAGGAGGCGCTGTGCGGCTACGACCCGGTGCCGGCGCCGGACGACGAGCACACCGGGCCGGGCGCGGCGCAGCCCGGCGGCGCCGGGATCGCCGGAGGCCACGGCGGTCCCGGAGGTCCCGCTGGTCACGCGGGTACGAGCGGCCAGGGCGGGGCGTTCGCCGGGGATCCGGAAGCCGCCCGGCGAGCCGCGATCGAGGCACGGGCCGCCGGTGGACTGCCCGCGGCCACGACCGAGGCCGGTGGCGGCACGGCGAACGGCGCCTCGGGCGCCCTCGCGCGCCCCGCGCTCGAAACGGGCGGGGACATCAGGGCCGCCCGCGCCGGGGCCATCGCCGCCTACCGGGCGGGCGCCCGGGCGGCGGCCCGCGTCCAGGAGGCACAGCAGGGCGGACGGACGGCCCTGCCCGGCGCCCGCCCCGCCTCCGAGAGCGGCGCGGTGACCCAGGCGGGCGACCCGGCACAGCAGCCCGGCAGCACGACACCTCCGGGCCGGATAGCCGACCCCTACGGCGTGGGCGGCAAGCCCTGGCACGGCGCGTCGCCCCGCACCACGGCGGGCCCCGGCCCGGCGGCAGGGGCGCTCCCCCCGGCCGTCGGCACCTCGACGGGCCGCACCCCCGGCACCCCTGACGTCCCCGGCGCTTCCGGCACCCCTGACAGCCTCGCGGCCCCCGCCGCCCGGTCGACGGGCCGCTGGGACGACCCGGTGGCCGGCACCCCCGCCCGCCACCGCGGCCCGGCCACCGCACTCGCCGCCGAACGGGCGCGCCAGGCGCGGATGGCGGTCGTGGGCCCGGTGACCGAGCGGTGGGCGCCGGAGCAGGCCGGGCCCGTGCACGAGAACTGGCAGCTCGCACCGCCCATCGGGCCCGCGACCGACCTGTGGGGGCTCGGGGCGCTCCTGTTCAGGGCCGTGCAGGGGCACGCGCCGTACCCGGAGGAGTCGACGGCCGAACTGGTGCAGATGGTGTGCGCCGAGCCGCCCGCCTTCGCCGAGGAGTGCGGGCCGCTCAGGCCGGTCGTGGAGTCGTTGCTGCGTCAGGATCCGACCGAACGACTGGACTTCGAGGAACTGGGGGGCTGGCTGCGGTCGCTGGTGCGGTCCGCGCCCGAACCGGACGCCGGCACCCACGTCGTCCCGGCGCCGCCCGTCGACGTCAGCCGGCTCCCGGTCGTGCGGCGGCGGGGCGAGCTGGTGCGCAGACGGCGCGCCGGGCTGCCCGCGACCACTGCGCACGGGCGGCACAAGCGGGCCCGTCAGGAGGCGGGTTCGCCGCGCCGGCTCGGCCGCACCCTGCTGGTGCTGATCCTGCTCCTGCTGGCCGGGGCGGTCGCCTACGCCGTGATGTTCATGCCGAAGGCCGGCGACCAGGGCACGGCGAGCGGTGACCGCACCCGGGCGGCGGGCCAGGCCGGCCCGGCGCCCGAGCAGTCGGACAGCGCGAGCAGCGAGCCGCGGCCCGACCAGACCTCGCCCGGGTCCGAGCCCAGCGCCTCGAAGTCGGCCGCCGCCACCGAGACGCAGACCACCGGCCCCGACGTCGCCGACGGCTTCACCCTGCGCACGGACCCGGAGGGCTTCCAGGTCGCCGTGGCCAAGGGCTGGTCCCGCACGCCCAGGAACAACCGGAACCAGGTGGTCTACGCACACGGCGACTTCGAGCTCATCGTCGTGCCCGGCCGGGACGGCGCGGGCACCTACGGCAGCGACCCGATGGCCTACCAGCGGGACAAGGAAAACGAGTTGCAGCCCTACCGCAGCTCCAGCTGGGCCACCGCCACCGGCCTGCGGACCATCGAGGTGGGCGGACGGACCATGGCCGAGGGACAGTTCACCTGGACCGACGACGCGGGGCACGACCTGTTCGTGCGCAACCTCGCCATCCTGATCAAGGGCCGCTACCACGTCGTACAGGTACGCGGACCGGAGTCGGAACGGGACGAGGTGACGCGGCTGTTCGAGCAGGCGTCGGCCACGTACCGGGTCACCGGCTGACCCCGGCCCCCCGACGGTCCGTGACGGGCCCGAACGGTTGCTCCCCCGAGCCGGGAGCGACAACCGTCACAGTGCGGTCTCCGTGGCGTGCCGCCGCTTCCCGCGACGCCGACCGATCCTTAGTCTGACCCTGTCAAGACCATTTGCGGGGGCACGTGAATCAGATGCAGGGCCAGCTCGTCGCGGGCCGCTACCGGCTCGCCGACTCGATCGGTACCGGCGGCATGGGCCGCGTGTGGCGTGCCCACGACGAGGTGCTGCACCGGGCCGTCGCGATCAAGGAGCTGACGGCCGCGCTCTACGTCTCCGAGAGCGACCGGGAGCGCCTGCTCGCCCGCACCCGGGCCGAGGCCCGGGCCGCCGCGCGGATCAACCACTCCGCCGTCGTCACCGTGCACGACGTGCTCGAACACGACGGGCGCCCGTGGATCGTGATGGAGCTGGTCGAGGGGCGCTCGCTGGCCGAGGCCGTCCGGCAGCACGGCCGGTTCGACTCCGCCGAGGCCGCGCGGATCGGCCTGTGGGTGCTGCGCGCGCTGCGCGCCGCGCACGCGGCCGGCGTCCTGCACCGCGACGTCAAACCCGGCAACGTCCTCCTCGGACACGACGGGCGCGTCCTGCTCACCGACTTCGGCATAGCCCAGATCGAGGGAGACACCACCATCACGCGCACCGGGGAGGTCGTCGGCTCGGTCGACTACCTCGCCCCCGAGCGCGTCCGCGGACACGATCCCGGCCCGTCCTCCGACCTGTGGGCGCTCGGCGCGACGCTCTACACGGCGGTCGAGGGCAGGTCGCCGTTCCGGCGCACCTCGCCGCTGTCCACCATGCAGGCGGTCGTCGAGGAGGCGGCCGACGAGCCGCTCCACGCCGGCCCGCTCGGACCGGTCATCGCCGCGCTGCTGCACAAGGATCCCGCCGCGCGCCCCGGTGCCGACGCCGCCGAGCAGATGCTCGCCGAGGCCGCCGAGGGGCGCCGGCCCGACGCGGCGCAGGCGTTCGTGCCCACGCGGGCCACGCAGGCCGGCCCCGTCCGCCGGGCGCCGGAGCCGCGCACCGGGCCGCACCCGGCCACCGCCACCTCGTACCCCCAGGTCACCGGACCGACGGCCGTCCGGCCCGCGACGGCCGGACCCACGGCCGGCGGACCCACGGCCAGCAGCCCCACCGCGGTCGGACCCACCGCGGTCGGACCCACCGCGGTCGGACCCACGCCGACCGGGCCCGCGCACCGCACGCCCACGCCGCCCGAACGCCGGCGCCTGCGGCTGCGCACCTTCGCGCTCGCGCTGGCCCTGGCCGCGATCGTCGGCGCGGGCACCGTCGTGGCGCTGCAGAAGTGGGAGGCGGGACGGCAGGACGGCACGGCCGGGGGAACCGCGTCGCCGACGCCCGCCCCCTCCCCGACGGCGACGAACACGCTCACCGGGCAGCCCGGGGGAATCGTTCCCGCCACGTGGAAGCGTTACGACGACCCGTGGGGTTTCAGCGTCTACCTGCCCTCCGGCTGGAAGCGGCAGGTCGTCGAGTTGGAGGGAGACCCGAGTCAGGCCGACCCCGACCTGAGACAGGTCGACTACACGCCCGACGGCGGCGAGCACTTCCTCCGCATCGCCGTGGACACCTCGCCCGACTTCAACGACGCCTACTCGCACCAGTCCGACCTGGAGCAGCAACTGCAGCGGCTGGTCGACTTCAACGTCATACGGCTCCAGCAGAACGTCTACCGCGACCGCAGCGGCTCCATCTGGGAGTACACCTGGACCGCGCAGCCCAAGGACACACCGTTCCCCGGCCCGCGGCGCGCCGTCGAGGAGGCGTACATGGCCCGGAACGGCACCGAGTACGTGCTCTACATGTCGTCGCCGGCGGCGGACTGGGCGCGCACCAGCATGCAGTTCACGGCGGTGCTGCGGGGCTGGCAGGAGCAGACGCCCTGATCCGGCCGAACTGAGGAGTTGGCCGGTCGGCGTCCCGGAGCCGGTCCGTCCGGTGCGGCATGATGGGGCGCATGGGGACCGAGGGGGAAGGCGTCCGCGTCATCGCGGGCCGGTACCGGCTCGAGGCCAGGCTCGGACGCGGCGGCATGGGCGTGGTGTGGCGGGCGACCGACCAGTTGCTCGGCCGGCAGGTGGCGGTCAAGGAGATACCCCTCGATCTGGACGAGACGCTCTCCGCGGAGGAGGCCGGCCGCCAGCGCGACCGCACCCTGCGCGAGGCGCGCGCGGTGGCCCAGCTGCGCCATCCGCACATCGTCGTGGTCCACGACGTCGTCGAGGAGGACGAACGCCCCTACCTGGTGATGGAGTTGATCGACGGCGGCTCCCTGGCCGACCGGATCTCCGCGCACGGGCCGCTCGACGCCGCCGAGGTCGCGCGCATCGGCGCCGACCTGCTGAGCGCGTTGCGCACCGCGCACCAGGCCGGCGTGCTGCACCGGGACGTCAAGCCCGCCAACGTCCTGCTGGAGCCCGGCACCGACCGGGTCGTCCTCACCGACTTCGGCATCGCCCAGGTCGCCGGGGCCACCACCCTCACCGAGACGGGCGCCTTCGTCGGCTCGCCCGAATACACCGCGCCGGAGCGGATGTCCGGGGTCGGCACCGGGCCGGCGTCCGACCTGTGGTCGCTGGGCGCGCTGCTGTGCACGGCGCTGAGCGGCAGGTCGCCGTTCCGGCGCGACTCCTTGGGCGGCATCCTGCACGCGGTCGTGTTCGACGAGATCCGCCCGCCCCCGCAGGCCGAGCCGCTGCTGCCGGTCGTGCGCGGCCTGCTGGAACGCGACCCCGGCCGGCGCCTGGACGCGGACCGGGCGGAGCGGATGCTGCGCGAGTTCCACGACACCGGCCGCACCCCGCGGCTCCCGTCCGGCCGCACCCCGCGGCTTCCGTCCGGCCGCACCCCGCGGCTCCCGTCCGGCCGCACCCCGCAGTTCCCGTTCGGCCGCACCCCGCAGCCCTTCCACGGCCACACCCCCACCCGGCCGGACGTCCCCCACCCGTCCGCGCCGTCGTCCCCCACCGCGCAGACCCGGCCCTCGATCCGGGGCGTGCTGGTCGCCGCGCTGCTGGTCGCCGCGATGGCCGGGGCGGGCGTGTCCGCCGCGGCGCTGCTGACGGACGGCGGCGACGGCGGCGGCCGTACGCCGGTGAGCCCGGCGTCCGGGACGTCGGCCGACGCCTCACGGGAGACCTCGGCCGGCCCGTCGCCGGGGACCTCCGCGAGCGCGTCGGCGTCGCCGGGCACCCCGTCGGCCACCGGCTCCCGCGCCGACCGCAGGCTCCCGTCGGTCCCTTCCGGTTACCGCCTCGCCGACGACCCGGCCGGCTTCGCCCTCGCCGTGCCGGAGGGCTTCACCCGCAGTCCGCAGGGGGAACGGATCTTCTACACGTCGCCCGACGACACCTTCCGCATCGGCGTGCGGCTCGCCGACGCCGAAGCGGGCGGCCCCACCGCGGTGATGCGCCGCGCGGCCGCCGACGGCCCCGAGAACAACCCCGGTTACCGCGACGGCCGGGTCAGCGAGACACGGCACCACGGACACCCGGCCGCGCTCTGGGAGTTCACCTGGAACGGCTTCACGCGGGCGGAAGGCGCCCGGCACACCTACGACCTGTGCTGGGAGGAGGGCGGGCGGTTGTACGACGTGTGGGTGTCGGCGCCGGTCGGCAAGGTGCGGGAGGCGAGGGAGTACTTCGACGTCGCCGTCGACACATTCACGCCTGCCTGACCGCGTTCGTGGGGCCGGGCGGGGGCACGCCGGAACGGGGCGTGCCCGGAAAGTCACGGGTCTGTGACCAGTGGGCCGTCGGTGTGGCTGCGGGGCCGCGCGGCGCGATATGGATGGACGCATGAGCAGCAACGGGGGCCCCGGTCGTGAGTCCGACGACACGACGAGTTTTGTACTGCAACCGCCGAGGTGGCCACACGGAAGCCCGGACGCGGACCCGCACGCGGACCCGCACCCGGCGCCCACCCGGATGGTCCCGCCCCAGGCGCAGTCCGCCCATGCGGCACATGCTGCCCAGTCCGCGCAGGCCCCGCAGGACCCGGGCGCCGGGCGGCTGATCGCCGGCCGCTACCGGCTGCTCAGCAAGCTCGGACACGGCGGCATGGGCACGGTGTGGCACGCAAAGGACGAGACGGTCGACCGCGAGGTCGCCGTCAAGGAGCCCCGCGTCCCCGACCACCTTCCCGAACGCGAACGCGCCAACGCCTTCGAGCGGATGCGCCGCGAGGCACGTGCCGCCGCCCGTCTCGACCACCCCGCTGTGGTCAACGTCCACGACGTGGCCGTGGTCGACGGGCAGCCGTGGATCGTCATGGAGCTGGTGCGGGGCCGCTCGCTCGGCAGCGCCCTGCGGGAAGGCACGCTGGACGCGCGCGAGGCGGCCCGCGTCGGCCTGGAGGTGCTCGGCGCGCTGGAGGCCGCGCACGCGGCGGGCATCCTGCACCGGGACGTCAAGCCCGACAACGTCCTGCTGGGCAGCCACGACCGGGTCGTCCTCACCGACTTCGGCATCGCGCAGATCGAGGGCGAGACCAACCTGACGGACACCGGCGGCTTCGTCGGCTCGCCGGAGTACATCGCCCCGGAACGGGTGCTGGGGCAGCGCCCCGGCCCGGCCTCCGATCTGTGGTCGCTGGGCGTGGTGCTGTACGCGGCGACGGAGGGCGTCTCGCCGTTCCGCCGCAGCAACACGCCGGCCACCCTGCAGTCCGTCCTGAACGCCACTCCGGCGCCGCCCGCCTCGGCGTCGGGCCCGCTCGCCGAGGCCATCAACGGCCTGCTGCAGAAGGACCCGGCGCGCAGGCCCGGCGCGGACCGGGTGCGGGCGCTGCTGCGGGAGGCCGCGGACCCGCCCGCGCCGCCGCCCACCCAGGCCGTGCGGGTGGTGCGCGGCGGTCTCCGGCCGGGCCGCAAGGCGTGGCTCGGGCTCGGGGCGGGGGTCGTCGCGGCCGCGGTGGCGGCGTACCTGCTGATCGCGGATCCGTTCGCGGGGACGCTGCCGGAGGGCTGGAAGACGCACGACCTCGGCTCGAAGGCCGGGATGACCGTCAGCGTGCCCGCTGCGTTCACCGCGGACGACCTCTCCGGCTCCGACGGCACGGACGCGCAGTTCAGCGACCCCAGCGGAGCGGTGCGGATCTACGTCAACCGCGACGTCAAGGCCGACGACAAGGACGACGAGATCCCCGCGTCCGCGTCGGAGAAGGCCTTCGCGGACTGGGCGAACCTCAAGGACGGCGAGTACGGCTGGAACATCGCCGCCGACCCCGCGCCGAAGGGTGAGCCGCGGGAAACCACGTACCGGGGCGGCAAGGCCGCGGAGAACCTCATCACCTACACGACCACGGACCCCACGCACCCCCGCGTCCGCCAGGCTCGCGCCCTCTACTACCGTGCCGGCAACGGCGACATGTACTGGATCTGGATCGACTACCCGGGCAAGGGCTACTTCACCGACGAGGGCAAGCGCATCGCGGCGGCGGCCGTGGCGAACTGGCGGATCGACAAGCCCTGAGCCGAACGCCCGCCGCTCCGCGTCACGTGCCCGGCCCGGCGAGCCCCCTGACCAGACCGGCCCTCGCCACCAGCAGCGCGAACCGGCCACCGGCGTCCCGAACCGGCTCGGCGTACCAGGGCAGGGCGCGGCGGCGCCACGTGGCCGGGGACAGGCTCCGGGGAACCTGCGGGAGGGGCAATGCCCAGCTTCCGATGCGCAGTTCGCCGCCCCAGACGCCGGCGGCGAGTTCCCGTACGGGGACCCGGACGACGAATCGGCCGTCGGCGGCCTGCCGGGCGGTGAAGCTCACGGTGCCGCCCCGGCCCTCGTCGAGCACCACCTTCAGGGCGCCGTCCGGATACCCGTCCAGGGCGCACCGCCCGGTGATCTCCAGTTCGGTCGGCGCCCCAGCCGCCCAGCCGATGCCGTCGAGGCCCAGTCGGGGCAGTACCTCGTGCTTGCGCTCACCGAGGTCCAGCGTGAAGTTGCCGTGCGGCTTGGTGGCGTAGAGGGTGAGGGAGCGCAATACGCCGTCGACGTCGACCAGGTATGTGCTGGGCCCGGCGGAGACGCCTTCGGCCCGCTTCGCGCCGATGCGGACCTCTTTGGAGATCCCCTGGGCTCCCACGGAGAGGTAGAGGTCCCACAGGCCGTCGCCGAGCGGCCCGCCGTCGGCGGCCGTGGTGATGTCGACGGCCGCCTCGAAGCCGGCCAGGTCGTAGGTGAACCTGCCCTCGTCCGCGTCCGCGCCGAGTCCGGGTGTGGCGGTGTGGGTGACCGGGAGCCGGTACTCGACCGCCGTGTCGCGTTCCCGCAGGATCAGTTCGGTGGTGACGCCCCGGGTTTCGACCCGGTGGAGGTAGGCATGGCCGGCCAAGTGCAGCACGGATGCGCGTAATTCCGCCCGGCTGACGTGGTGACGTGTGCCGAGCTGAGCGGTGACGTCGTAGCAGGAGTCGGGGATGGCGCGGGCGGGGTCGCGCAGGTACGGGTAGTGGGCGTAGGCGCGACCCTCGGCCACCACGACAGGGGTTGCCGCCTTGCTCCGGGAGATCTCCTTCTCGAACTCGACGACCTTCAGCAGTTCGTCGAGCATCCGATGCCGTATGAGGTGCAGACGCAGCCGGGCCATGGCCGAGAGACGTTCGTTCATCCCCTCGTGCCACAGGGGCTCCACGGCCTCGGCCAGTTGGGCGAGCATCTTCTGCTGCATCCCGCGCGGTTCGAAGACCCACTGGTCGGCCAGCAGCTCCCACACGTCGACGGTGAGGTGCCGGTGCGCCAGATGGTCGCGGCCCGGACCGGGCGATGTGTACTCCAGGACCATGTCGACCACGCGCGGCAGAAATCGCATACGCACTTCGGAACTCGACGTGCGTCGTGTGATGTTGGCGCCGTCGTCACGGAGGACCCAGAAGAGGCAGTCGTAGTCGGCCACCACGGATATACCGGACGCCTTCAGGTAGGCGGCGCCCACGAAGAGTTGGTCCTCACCGATGGTCAGATCGGTCGGGAACCGCAGCCCATGGCGCTCCAGCAGGTCCCGACGGAACAGCTTCATGGGGTTCAGCGTCCAGTACACGCGCGACGAGAAGACGTCGGTGCGCGGCTGACTGCGCCGGAACATCGACGTGGGCGCTCCACGGCCGCCGACTCCCACCATCCTGCCGAGCACGATGTCCGTGCCGTTCTGCTCGGCGGCCCTCACCATGCGCTCCAGCGCTTCGGGGCCGAGGTAGTCGTCGGCGTCGAGGAAGAAGACGAACCGCCCCCGCGCCCGGTCCAGCCCGACGTTCCTGGGCGCCGACGGGCCACCGGAATTCACCTGACGGACGACCTGCAGCAACCCCGGGTACAAGCTGCTCAAGCGCTCCAGTTCGGCGGCGGTCCCGTCGGTCGAACCGTCGTCGACGACGATGACCTCGAGGTTTTCCCGACCGATGCTTTGCTCGACTGCGGAAGAAACGCAACGCGTCAAGTAGGGCATCGAATTGTAGGCGGCGATAATCACCGAAACGGTCGGGGTGGTCATTTTCAAGCTCTCCAATACGTACCGAGAACTCCCCGGCGCTTGCGGTATTTCGCTACCGCTGAGGCTTTTCCCTGTGCGTGGTGAGGGGCGGCTGCGGGCCTGTGAACTTACCATGACTGGCCCGTGCCGACATGGTGTGCAGTCGGTGAAGTCCCAGCCCATAGCCAGTTTTCGGCCACCAGGGTGAAGGCCTCGATGTCCAACTTTAGTCAGATTCTTGCCTTACGATTAACTTGGGCAAGGGGGGGAGTTCGTTACGTGCCGTGTGGATGCTGTGTGCAGGCGAGTTGTGGATCAGGCCTTGACGATGTTTGTCCAACCCCTATTTGGTCGACGCTCACTGCATTCACAGGTCGGGCCGGGGAGGTCCGTCCGCGGCATGGACAAGGGGTGGGGTGTGCGCCGGCGTACATGCGTGACTGCGGCGGTGACTGCCGCAGCCGGCATATTTGTGTGGCGGCGGGGTCGGTGTCGCTCGCGGCGCCGGAGGCGACTGCGCCTCGAACACCAGGACCGAGCACGTCTTCTTCCGCGGCCTCGACGGGGATGTGGACAAGGACGGAAACACCCGTTCGGTGACGGTCACCGACTCGGGCGGGGTCTCCTACGACGACTCCGACTGGAAGGCCGGCCAGGAGCTGGAGACGATCACCTACAACGGCTCCGACGTCACGCAGAAGTCGGTGACGGTGCCGTGGACCGCGGTGACGGCGACCCAGACGGAGGACTTCGGCACGCGCAGGGCGCGCTACATCGCGGCGGGCTCCACGGACACGTACACGGCCCTCGCGGTGGGCGGCTGGCAGCACACCAAGTCGACCACCAGCTACGACGACGTGACCGGCCGTGCGACGCAGGTCGACGACGACGGCGAGGTCGGCGTCGCCGACAACCAGTGCACCCGCACCGAGTACGCGGACAGCGCGAGCCTGCACCTGTACACGTACGTGTCACGGGTGGAGAAGGTCGGCGTCGACTGCTCCACCACCCCGGACCGCTCCAAGGACGTCATCTCCGACGACCTGACCTTCTACGACGGCTCGACCGTGCTGGGAGCCGCGCCCACCAAGGGCGACGTGACGACGGTCAAGCGGCTGTCCGCGCACGACGGAAAGACGGCCACGTACCAGACGACCGCCGTGACGACGTACGACGACTACGGCCGCCCGCTCGTGGTGAAGGACGCCCGGACCTACACGTCCTCCACCACATACACCTCGTCGACCACGTACGTGGACACCTACGGGCTGGCCACCAAGTCGACGGTGACCAACATCGACGGCTGGACGACCTCGACGGAGTACGCCCCGCAGTGGGGGGCGCCGAGCGCGAAGGTAGACCAGAACGGCAAGCGCACCGAGCTCGCCTACGACGGACTTGGCCGCCTGACCTCCGTCTGGCTGCCGGACCGTATCGGCAAGACGCCCTCCATCAAGTACGAGTACCTCGTCCGCGGCGACAGCGGTCCCGTCGCCGTCCACACCCAGAAGGTGGAGAAGGACGGCACGTCCTACGGCAGCGAATGGTCGCTGTACGACGGCCTGCTGCGACCGCGCCAGGAGCAGACCGAGGGGCCGGGCGGCAACCGCCTGGTGGCGGACACGCGCTACGACGGCTCGGGCCGCGTGGTCAAGGTCAACGACACCTACTACACCACCGGCGCCCCGTCCGCGACGCTCTTCCAACCCGTCGACTCCGACCTCGACGCGCAGACGGTGACCGAGTACGACGGCGCGGGCCGCACCACCGCCACTGTCTTCAAGGGCAAGGGACAGGAAAAGTACCGGACGTCTTACGCCTACGGCGGTGACCGCGTCACCACCACCCCGCCCTCCGGCGGAACGAAGACGACGGCCGTGACCGACGCCCGGGGCTGGACGACCACTCAGATCCAGTACCCGGCCGACGGTGACGCGGTCACCACGGCGTACAAGTACACGGCCGCGGGACTGCTGTCGAAGGTCACGGACGACAAGGGCAACGTCTGGCAGTACTACTACGACGAGTTGGGCCGCAAGAAGACGGCTGTCGACCCGGACACCGGCACCTCGTCCTACACGTACGACGTGCTGGACCGTCCGACCTCGGTGACGGACAGCCGCGGCAACAAGAAGTCGACCAAGTACGACGAGCTGGGCCGTGTGGTGTCGACCTGGCAGGGCGAGGTGGACACCGGGACCAAGCTGTCGGTCGCGAAGTACGACACGCTCTACAAGGGCGGGCTGTACGGCACCTACACCTACAAGGACGGCGCGGTCTATTCGTCGCTGCTGTACCCGAAGCTGGACGAGAACAACGACTACCGGCCGACCCTGACCCGGTACGTGGTCTCCAAGACCGCCGAACCGGAACTGGGTGGCACCTACGAGTTCACGACCCAGTACAACGACGACGGGACGGTGCTGAGCCAGGGGCTCCCGGCGGCCGGTGACCTGTCGGCGGAGGCGCTGTCCTACCAGTACGACAGCCTGCAGCGTCCGGTGGGGCTCAGCACGTCTCTGGGCGGCCTGAGCTACGTCTCCGACGCGACCTACTCGGCGACGTCGCTTCTGACGGCGCTGCAGCTCACGACCGGTGGGACCGACGACCCGAAGTCGACCCTGTCGTACGGCTACGAGACCGGTACCGACCGCTTGTCCCGCGCGACGGTGAAGGTCGGCGGTGCCTCGACTCTGGCGTACGACGCGCGCTACACCTACGACGCCGTCGGCGACGTCCTGTCGATCGCGGACACCCCGGGCACCGGCGCGAGCGACGTGCAGTGCTTCGGCTACGACGGTCTGCAGCGGCTGACGGACGCCTGGACGTCGTCGGTGTCCTCCGACAACGCGTCGGGCACGGGCAGCACGGACGCGGCGTGCGCGTCGGGCGCCTCGTCCTCGACGGTCGGCGGTGTGTCCCCGTACTGGACGGAGTACGGCTACGACTCGATCGGCAACCGCACCAGCGAGGTGCGGCACGGGCTCGGCGGAGCCGCGACGTCCACGCGTTCGTACGCGTACGGGGAGGGTTCCGGCCCGAACGGGACGGATTCCGGCCCGCACACGGTCTCGTCGGTGACGCAGACGACCGAGGCGACGAGCACGACCCCGCAGGTCACGTCCCGGGACACGTACACCTACGACGCCTCCGGCAATACCGCGACGCGCGTCCTGGGGGGCGACACCCAGTCCCTGGACTGGGACAAGCAGGGCGAGCTGACCAAGGTCACCAACGCCGACGGGACGGTGACCTCGTACAAGTACGACGCCTCGGGCGAGCGGATCACCAGTGAGACGCCGGACGAGAAGACGCTCTACCTGCCGGGCACGGAGATCCACCTGGACAAGTCGACGAAGGCGGTGACGGCGACCCGTTACTACTCCTTCGGCGGGCAGACGGTCGCGATGCGGGAGGCGGACGGTGTCCACTTCCTGGCCTCGGACCACCAGGGCACGGCCGAACTGGCCATCGACGCCAAGACGGGGGAGACCTCCCGCCGGCGCACGGACCCGTTCGGCACCCTGCGGGACGAGTCCACGTCGTCGTCCTCGTCGTCCTCCTCGTCTTCGGGCTGGGTCAACGACAAGGGCTTCGTGGGTGGCACCGTCCAGAAGTCCACGGGCCTGACGACGCTCGGGGCCCGGGAGTACGACTCGGACACGGGCCGCTTCATCTCGGCCGACCCGGTCATCGACTACAGCGACCCGCAGCAGATCAACGGCTACGCGTACGCGAACAACAGCCCGGTCACGTACAGCGACGCCTCGGGTCTGCGGCTGGCCAACTGCGTGGGCGGCTGGAACGAGTGCGGACCAGGAACCTCGAAGAACCGGGGCGCGTGGACGGACAACGCGTCCGGGTTGTCGGGTGGCCAGACTCCGTACGACAGCACGTACACCTACACGCCGGCTCAGGCCAAGGCGGACGAGGCCCGCGCCAAGGAGGACGCCGCCAAGCAGCGGGCCATCGCCATAGCCAAGGAACTCGGCCAGATCATCGCGGACGAACTGGGCCTCACGGACGCGCTTGACTGCTTCACGACGGGAAGCCTGGGCTCCTGCGGCTCCACCGCGCTCAATGTGATCACCTCACTGATCGGCGGCGGTCCCGCTGCCCGGCTGGCGGTCAAGTATGGGCTCAGGGTCGACAAGGCCATTGCCGTGGGCAAGCGGATCGTCGGCCTGGGCAGGAAGCTGTGGGCCGAGTTCAAGGGCTGGCGGAGGAGCAAGAAGGCGGCGGAGAAAGTCGAGGCTGCCGCGTCCTGCCTGGTCAACAGCTTCGCCCCGGACACCAAGGTGTTGATGGCCGACGGCTCGACGAAGAAGATCAAGGACGTCGACGTCGGCGACAAGGTCCTGGCCACCGACCCCGAGACGGGCGAGACCAAGACCGAGACGGTCACCGCGGAGATCAAGGGCAAGGGCCTGAAGCACCTCGTCAAGATCACCGTGGACATCGACGGCAGGAAGGGCACCAGGACCGCCTCGGTCACCGCCACCGACGGACACCCCTTCTGGGTCCCGGAACTCGGCGAGTGGCTCGAGGCGACGGACCTCAAGGCCGGCACCTGGCTGCGCACCAGCGCGGGAACACGGGTCCAGATCACCGCGGTGAAGCGCTGGACGGCTCTGACAGCGACGGTGCACAACCTGACGGTCAGTGACCTGCATACGTACTATGTGCTGGCGGGGAACACGCCGGTACTCGTTCACAATTCAGGTGGCACCTGTCCGCTCTACCGAAGTGACACCCGCGGCCCGGATGAGATATTTGAGTCGGGATTTGAGCCGAGAGGTGACAATATGGACCTCCTGGAGCACGCATCCGGATACTCAAGGGACTCTGGATATATTTCCACCACCACTTCAGAGTCTGTGGCGATCAAGCGCGGCGGAAACGTCTACGAAATTCGCGGCGTTGATGGAGTGGACGTGAACAAGGAATTTCCTGGGAATCCGTTTGCGCATGAAAGGGAGATTGCAATTCCAGGGCGGGTTGATACGAGCTGCATCGTTGCTTGCAGACTTCGAGACGGAACTAGGGTTCCGAACCCCAACTATGGCGGGGGATGATTGTGGAGGAGTTGGCTCGGACTGCAACCAGGGAAAACGGGGAGAAGGTGAACGTTTTGCTCCAGGTTTCTACACCGCCTTCGACTCTTCGGATGAGATTGACCGATGAAGAGTTTGAGCGAGTCTACGAAGAGGTTGATTTGCTGGAATGTCTCAAATCAGCGCGCCGCGATCTCGAAGCCATGGGTCTGCTCCTGTGTTGCCAGGGTGCGAGATTGAATGTCTTCCCGTCGGGGATGGCGAGGCAGATGACGGAAGGTCGATTGGCCTACTCGTTGGAAGCCGGAAAAGAACTCTCTGATGACGATCTCGTGGATATCTTCGCTCCAGCAGACTGTTCCGAAGTCGCAACGCTAGAAGACCAACTAGCGGCAATGCGGGAACTGTTTCGCATGAAACGGAGTTGATTCACCTTGGGTGAATCTGATGGCCCCACCGGATTATTCCGGTGGGGCCATCAGTGCGGTTTGACGGCAGCGCTGACGGCAACGTCAGCGGACGGCTGCTGTGGCCGACGGGTCTTCAGGGGCGTTATTGGTCGCGCTGAGCGCGTCGTTGAGGGTGTCGATGGCCTGGCGTTGGAGGCGCAGCCGCACATGGGCGTAGATGCCGGCGGTGACGCCGATGTGGGCGTGGCCAAGCAGCTCCTTGATGACGACGAGGTCGACGCCTTGTTCCAGGAGCAGGGTCGCGGTCGAGTGCCGGAGATCGTGGAAGCGGATGGTCCGGAGTCCTGCGCTGTGGAGGAGGCGGCGAAAGCGGCGGGTGAGGTTGCCGGGGTCGAGCAGCTTGCCCTTCGGGGTGGTGAAGACGAGCCCGTTGTCCATCCAGCCCGTTCCGGCCGCCTGGCGCTCTTCCTCCTGCCGTTCCTGGTGGATCTTGAGGGAGCTGATGCGGTGGGAAGGGCGATGCGGCTTTCGGAAGCAAGCGTCTTGGTGTTCAGGACGGTCAGGCCCTGGCTGCGGGTGCGCTGGAGGGAGCGGTGGATGGTGGCGGTGCCGCCGTCGAGGTCGAGGTCTTCCCAGTGGAGGCCGAGGAGTTCGCCCTTACGGAGTCCGGCGCGAATACTCGTGACGCGGACGGCGAATGGGTGCCCACCTTCCCCGACGCCGTCTACCTCCTCTCGGCCACTGACGACCGCCACTTCGTGCCCCGACGGAGGGCACGGCGGCGGCGTCCGGGCCGACGACCGGCTGGTCTACGAGGACAGCGTCGCGCCCGTGCACAGGTCCGGGCAGGCCGTGCTGTGGGACGGGGAGCACCGTATCGACGACCACCTCGTCATGGAAGCCGTGCCCGGCCACACCCCCGGCTCGTCCGTTCTGCGCGTCGCCTCTCGCGGTGAACGGGCTCTCTTCGTAGGAGACTTGCTGCACAGCCCCGTCCCGGGCCCGCATCGCGAGTACAGCAGTTGCTTCTGCCTCGACCCCGGGCAGGCGGCCGCCAGCCGCCGGCGGGTGCTCGAACGGGCGCCGTACGGGATCGAGTTGGTGGTCCCCGCGCATTTCGGGGGTGCGGGTGCCGTGGAGGTTCGGCGGGACGGGGCGCGGCTTGGCCTCGGTTCGTGGGGTCGGGTGATGGCGCGTCGACAAGCCCGTGTTCCGCACGGTAGTCATGGGGCATGAGCGAAGGCGGCGAACGGGTGCGCGACGGACGGCTGATCGGTGGCCGCTACCGGCTGGCCGAGCGCATCGGCTCCGGCGGGATGGGCACCGTCTGGCGGGCCTACGACGAGCTCGTGCAGCGTGAAGTCGCCGTCAAGGAACCCCGGTTGCCCGGCGATCCGGAGGACGACGAGCACCGGCGCGCCGCCCACCGCCTCTACCGCGAGGCCCGCGCCGCCGCCCGCGTCGACCACCCCTCAGCCGTCGCGATCCACGACGTGGTCGCCGAGGAGGAGGACGGACTGCCGTGGATCGTCATGGAGTTGGTGCGGGGCGAGTCGCTGCAACAGAGGCTCGCGCGCGGCCCGGTCGAGGCGCGCGAGGCCGCCCGCATCGGGCTCGCCGTCCTCGGCGCGCTGCGCGCCGCGCATGCCGTCGGCATCGTGCACCGTGACGTCAAGCCCGCCAACGTGCTGCTCGGTCCCCGTGGCCGCGTCGTCCTGACCGACTTCGGCATCGCCCACGTCCAGGGCGAGGAATCCCTCACCGTCAGCGGGGAGTTCGTCGGCTCGCTGGAGTTCGTCGCGCCCGAGCGGATGTCGGGCCGGGGAGCCGGACCCGCGTCCGACCTGTGGTCCCTGGGCGTGCTGCTGTACGCGGCCGTCGAGGGCCGGTCCCCGTTCCGGCGTACGACGCCGGAGTCGACGCTGAGCGCGGTCTTAGCCGCCGACCCGCCCGAGCCGAAGCAGGCCGGCCCGCTCGGCCCGCTGATCACCCGGCTGCTGGCGAAGGAGGCCGAGCGACGGCCCGGCCCGGAGGAGACCGGCGCGGTGCTGGAGACGGTCGCCGAGGGCCGGCCGGTGCCGGTGATCGAGGAGGCGGAGGCGCAGGAAGGCGATGCGCTGGTGGAGTTCGGGGACGACCAGGGCACCGTACGGCTCGCACCCGCGCCCGGCGATCCGGCCGCCGGGGCATCCTCGGCCCCCGCTGCCCGGGCCTCCACTGCCCCGTCCAGCGTCAATCCGGCCACCGGCGCCCCGGCCACCGGCAGCCCGGCCACCGTCACCCCCGCCCATACAGTCGGGTCGGCCCCCGACTCCGCCCCCACCGCCACCGAAACCACCGCACCCCCCACACGATCCCTCCTCCGCCACCCCGCCCCCATGGCCCTGCTCGGCGCTCTCCTCGTCGGCGCCGCCTGGTTCGGCGTCTCCTTGCTCGGCGACTCCCACAGCGACGCGGTCACCGGGCACACCGCCACCTACCGTTCCGCTCCCGCGGCCGCGGAGGCGTCCGCGCCCGGGGAGACCCCGACGCCCGCCACCGGCGGCTGGGCCGGGCACCGGGAGGAGGGCATGGACGCCGTCCTTTACCTGCCGTCCGCCTACCGGGCGACCGCCCGGGACGGCGGCGGGAGCGGCTCGCCCCGGACGGTCGTGTACGCGGCGGGCGGCGCGATCCAGGTCCGCCTCGCCCAGTGGGACGAGGCGCCCGCCTCCCCGAAGGACCAGGCGGAGGAGGCGCACGCCGTCTGGGACTCCCGCTACCGGGACGCGCGCACCCGGTACACGTCCACCACCTTCCGCGGCGACGAGGCCGTACTCGTCGACACCACCTACGGTCTCGCCCACACGCCCACCCGGGTCATGGAACTGATCGTCCGCACCGGCGACGACCGGATGTACCGGCTGCGCGTGACCATGCCGAAGGGCACCGCGGCCGAGCAGGACGGGACGGCCCTCTTCAAGGGCGCGCGGGACCGTCTCGCCATCCGGAACGGCTGAACCACCCGTCCGGAAAGCCGGACCGCCCGTCCGGAAAAGGCTGGTCCGGTTCACCTCCGGTCCACACAACCCCTGATCAGGGCATTCGTTGCCAGTAGCCACTGGCGGCATGTGTGCAGTCGGTGAAGTCGCGTTACCGACGGGTACCCAAAGTTTCCGCAGCGGCATACCCTGCGCCTCATGACGGACGCGCAGGCCCCGGCCAAGACCGGCACGAATCCTCTCGCCCCCGCCCCCGAGGGCACCCGCACCGCCGCTCAGGTGGTCACCCCCGAGCTGGTCGCCCGGCTCACCAAGGGCGTGGCCGGCTCCGGGCGCACCGCGAACCACACGCCCTTCACCGGCGAGAAGCTGGCCGACCTGCCGGAGTCCACGCCCGAGGACGTGGCGGGGGCGTTCGAGGCGGCCCGCCGCGCCCAGGCCGTCTGGGAGCAGACCCCGGTACGGCAGCGTGCCGCGGTGCTGCTGCGCTTCCACGACCTCGTCCTCGAACGCCAGGCGGAGGTCCTCGACCTGATCCAGCTGGAGACCGGCAAGGCTCGTCTGCACGCCCACGAGGAGGTGCAGGCCGTCGCCGTCGCGTCCCGGCACTACGGCCGCAAGGCCCCCGCCTACCTCCGGCCCAAGCGGCACGCGGGCGCCATGCCCACGCTGACGAAGGTCACCGAGCTGCGCCACCCGCGCGGCGTCGTCGGCCAGATCGCCCCCTGGAACTACCCCCTGGAGCTGTCGGTCGGCGACGCGCTGCCCGCCTTCGCCGCGGGCAACGCGGTCGTGATGAAGCCGGACACGGAGACCTGCCTGACCGCCCTGTGGGCCCGGGACCTGCTCATCGAGGCCGGCCTGCCCGCCGAGGTCTTCCAGGTCGTCATCGGTGACGGCCCGGTCGTCGGCCCGGAGATCGTCCGGCACGCCGACTACGTCTCCTTCACCGGCTCCACCCGCACCGGCCGCGAGGTCGCCCAGGGTGCCGCCGCCCGCCTGGTCGGCGTCTCCCTCGAACTCGGCGGCAAGAACGCCATGCTGGTCCTGGAGGACGCCGACATCGAGAAGGCGGCCGCCGGCGCGGTCCGCGCCTGCTTCTCCTCCGCCGGGCAGCTGTGTATCTCCATCGAGCGGCTCTACGTCCACGAGTCGGTCGCGGACGCCTTCCTGGAGCGGTTCGCCGCCCGCACGAAGGCCATGCGACTCGGCAGGTCCCTCGCGTACGGCGCCGACATGGGCTCCCTGGTCGGCGAGCGGCAGCTGGAGACCGTCACCCGGCACGTCGAGGAGGCCGTCGCCAAGGGCGCGAAGGTCGTCGCGGGCGGGGTGGCCCGGCCGGACATCGGCCCGTACTTCTTCGAGCCGACCATCCTCGACGGCGTCACCGAGCCGATGTCGGTGTGCACGGAGGAGACCTTCGGCCCGGTCGTGTCGGTCTACCGCTTCCGCACCGAGGAGGAGGCGATCGAGCTCGCCAACGCCACGCCGTACGGCCTGAACTCCTCGGTGTGGACGAAGGACGGCCGGCGCGGCCGCCAGGTCGCCGCCCGGCTGCGCACCGGCACGGTGAACGTCAACGAGGGCTACGCCCCCGCCTACGGCAGCGTCCAGTCCCCGATGGGCGGCATGAAGGACTCCGGCCTCGGCCGCCGCCACGGCTCCGAGGGCATCCTCAAGTACACGGAGGCCCAGACGGTCGCCCAGCAGCGCCTGCTGCCCATGGCGCCGTCGCTGGGCATGGACGACGAGAAGTACGCGGCATTCATGAGCAGGAGCCTCAGGCTGATGAAGGCGTTCCGCTTCCGCTAGGGAGCCTCTCGGGGGCCCTTGTCCGAGGGCCCCCGGACAGCACCCGTTCGCAAGTTCTCGACACTTCCCGGCAGTTCTCGACGAGGAGAGCACGTGTCACAGGAGACCTCCGTCCGCACGCAGGACGACGACGCTGCGTACGACTATGACGTCATCGTCGTCGGATCGGGGTTCGGCGGCAGCGTCACCGCCCTCCGCCTGACAGAGAAGGGCTACCGCGTCGGCGTACTGGAGGCCGGCCGCCGCTTCACCCGCGAGGCGCTGCCCAAGAACTCCTGGGATCTGAAGAACTACCTCTGGGCCCCGAAGCTCGGCATGTACGGCATCCAGCGCATCCACCTGCTGGGCAACGTCATGGTGCTGGCCGGGGCGGGCGTCGGCGGCGGCTCCCTCAACTATGCCAACACGCTCTACGTGCCCCCGAAGCCCTTCTTCGAGGACCCGCAGTGGCGCTCCATCACCGACTGGCAGGAGGAGCTGAAGCCGTACTACGACCAGGCCCGGCGCATGCTCGGCGTCCGGCTCAACCCGACCATGACCCCGTCCGACGTGCACCTGAAGGCGGCGGCCGAGCGGATGGGCTACGGCGACACCTTCCACATGGCGCCGGTCGGGGTGTTCTTCGGCGACGGCGAGGACGCGGACGGGAAGGCGAAAGCCAAGCCGGGCGCGCGGGTGCCCGACCCCTACTTCGGCGGCGTGGGCCCGGAGCGCACCGCCTGCACCGAGTGCGGCGAGTGCATGACCGGCTGCCGGCACGGCGCGAAGAACACCCTCAACGAGAACTACCTGTTCCTCGCCGAGAAGGCGGGCGCGGTCGTGCACCCGATGACGACGGTGGTGTCCGTCACGGACGACTCGCGGGGCGGCTACGCCGTCGCCACCCTGCCCACGGACGACCGCAAGAAGGGCCGCGGCCGCACCTTCCGGGCCCGCCAGGTCGTCCTCGCCGCCGGCACCTACGGCACCCAGACCCTGCTGCACCGCATGAAGGCGACCGGCCGGCTGCCCCGGATCTCCGACAAGCTGGGCGAGCTGACCCGCACCAACTCCGAGGCGCTGGTCGGTGCGCAGACCGACAGCCGGCGCTACCGCAAGTTGACGGGCCGGCCCAAGGTCGACTTCACCCGCGGAGTCGCCATCACGTCCTCGGTCCACCCGGACGAGAACACCCACATCGAGCCGGTCCGCTACGGCAAGGGCTCCAACTCGATGGGCAGCCTGTCGGTCCTCCAGGTGCCGTACGCGGAGGGCTCCTCCAGGGTGCTGGCCTGGCTGGGCAACGCCGCCCGCCACCCGATGCTGGTGCTGCGCTCGCTGTCCAACCGGCGCTGGTCGGAGCGGACCATCATCGGCCTGGTGATGCAGTCGCTGGACAACTCCCTGACGACGTACCTGAAGCCGGGCGGCGTCGGCAAGGGCCTGCTGACGGCACGTCAGGGTCACGGCGCCCCCAACCCCTTGCAGATCAAGGCAGCCTCGGAGGGTGCATCGGCGATCGCGGCGGAGATCAACGGCTTCCCCGGCAGCAACGTCGGTGAGCTGATGGGCACGCCGCTGACCGCCCACTTCCTCGGCGGCTGCGCGATCGGCGCCTCGCCCGAGACAGGCGTCATCGACCCCTACCACCGCCTCTACGGCCACCCCGGCATCTCCGTCGTCGACGGTGCCGCGGTCTCCGCCAACCTGGGCGTGAACCCGTCCCTCACCATCACCGCCCAGGCCGAGCGCGCCATGTCGTTCTGGCCCAACAAGGGCGAGCCGGACCGGCGCCCGCGGCAGGGGGCGGCGTACGAGCGGCTGAAGCCGGTGGAGCCGAAGGCGCCGGCGGTCCCGGCGGAGGCGTTCGCGGCGCTGCGGCTGCCGTTCCTCGGGGTGCCGACGGTGCCGCCGAAGAAGTAGCCGGAGGGCCGGAGGGCCGGAGCGCCGGAGGGCCGGAGCGCCGGAGGGCGGAAGGGCCGAAGGGCGAAAGGGCTCAACGGGCCACCGGCCGACTCATCGACCGGCTCACCCGTCGATCAGCCGACTCATCGACTGGTCGACCTGTCGACCGGCTCACCCGTCGACCTGTCGACGGACATGGAGAAGGACCCGTGCCCCCCTCCGAGCACAGGTCCTTCTCCTGTCTTGTGTCGCGCTCCGGCTTGCGCCGCGCGCTGGTTACGCGGCGCCGGCCCCGTTCCTGCGCCGGCGGGCCGCGACCACCACGCCCGCGCCGAGGAGCACCGCGACGCCGCTCATGAGGCCGACCGTCGGCAGCACGGAGTTCGCCCCGGTGTCGGCGAGGTTGCCGGTCGGCAGGTCACTGACGTCGCCCTGCGGCTTCTTCACCGAGTCCTTGCCGCCGTTGTCGCTCGGGGTGGCGGTACCCGGGTCGGGGTTGGCCGATCCCGCCTTCAGCACGGTGAAGTCGTACTGCGCCCAGCCCTCGGCGATGCAGTCCTGTCCGCCGACGTTGTCGAGGTAGGCGCCGGAGCCGAAGGAGTAGGCGTCCCCGGCCGGGGCCTTGGCGTCGATGCCGACGCGCAGGTCGAGCGTGCGGCTGGCGCCGGACTTGAGTTCGTCGACGTAGAAGAAGTAGTCGCCGGCCCAGTTCTCGTCGCCGATCCGGTCCCAGGAGCCGGTCTCGGGGTTCTTGAACTCCAGGTCGACGTACGGGCTCAGGTACTTCGACTCGTCCAGCTCGTAGTTCTCCACCTCGGCGTAGAAGGCGACGCCGTCGACGGTGGTCTTCGACTCGTTGGTGACGACCAGTTCGAAGGAGTGGAAGCCGTCGCCCGCCACGATCTTGCCCGGCAGGCCCTTGATGTCCGCGGACACCTTCGCGCCGCTGTAGCCGGAGTCGACGTCCTCGCAGAACGGGACGTCCGGGTCGGTCGGGTCCTCGCTCGGCTCGGCGGACCCGGAGGGCTCGGGCTCGCCCGACTGGCTCGCGGAGGCGCTGGCGGAGGCGCTGGCGGACGCCGACGAGGACGTGGAATCGCTCGGCGAGGGGGCCGTGTCGGACGGCAGGCCGGTGTCGGACGGGGTCGCGGACGCCGTGTCGCTCGGGGTCTCGGACGGCGAGGCGGACGCGCTCTCGCTGGAGACTGCCAAGGGCGTGTCCTCCGCGAGCGCGACAGGCGCGGACAGCAGTGCTAACGGCGCGATGGCGGCGGTCGCGGCCGCGACCGCCATGGCACGGCGAAGCTTCATGAAAACCTCAGGGGAGTCCGGTGTGGAGGGCTCCGCGTGTGGGGCGCGGGGATGTGGCCCTTGGTTCTGCACGTTGGATCGGTGGCACCTGCGAATGGTTGTCTTCGTATTCACGGGTTTCTTATGTGACCTGAATCACATGCCGGGTGGGGGTGTACGTCCCGCGGCGCGGACGGCACGCGAAGGGACCATCGAGGGGCGGGAGGGGCGCGCGAAGGGCCCCGCGGGGCGGGGCGGGTACACGAAGGGCCCCGCGGAACCGGCCGCGGGGCCCTTCGTCGTCAGCACCGGCGTCAGGGCAGCGCCGGTGCCTCGGGGCGGCGCCGGGGGATTGCGCCGCTTGCTCTCCATGCGCCCCGGGTCGCCGCCCCGGCGCGTCCTGGGCGCACGGGTGGTGTCGACCTCTGGCGATGCGTCAGCGCAGAGCAAGGCGGTTGGCCGAGGCGGGAATTGGGCTTGCCTGCATCCTGCTCGCCGGGTGCGTCCCCCGCAACCGTTTCACCCGGAGTTGTGTGTTTTCGCAGGTTCCGCCGGTCGGCTCCGGGCGTCCCCGGAGCCGACCGTTCTCAGGAGTGACCGGGCTGCTGTCCCCTGCCGTCCGGTCACGAATCCGGAGCGAGGTCCCACGACGCACGGCACGATCCGCACGTCTCATCGCTCCGGCGAGCCACGCGTGGTTCTTTCGGGCCCGCCCCTGGCTGGCACGGACACCACCACCAACGACGCCGCCCGCGAGACGGTCACGCGCCGGACGGGTGAGAGCAGGGGCGAACTCAGATGCGACCGCGGCACAGTTCGAGGAGCGTCATGGCCAGGGAGGTGCCCGGCTTGCCCAGCGCCTCCCGGTAGTGGCCGAGGACCTCCATCTCCCGGGAGAGGTTCACGCGCCGCCCGCCGGAGGTGATCCGGGCTTCCTGGATGACCGCCGAGACGGCCATGCGTTCCTGGATCAGGCCGATGATCCTGTCGTCGAGCGCGTCGATGCGCTCACGGGCGCCGGTGATCACGTCGGCGGCCTCGGGGGTGCGGGCGCCGGTCAGGTCGGCGGGGGTGGGACCGGTGGGTGTGGGGGCGGTGGGTGTGGGGATCGTGCGGGCGGCCGTGCCGTCGGTGGTCGTGCCCGGGGTGGTCCCGCCGGGGACGGGGGCGCCGGGGGTGCTCGTGCCGGTGGTGGTGGTTCCGGTGGTGCTGGGGGTGGTCGTGCCGGTGGCGGTCATGTCGGGGGCTCCTCGTCGTGAGGGTGGGGTGCCCCGGAGCGGCAGGGCCCGGAAACGCCAGACGCCCCGGACCTTGTCGGCCCGGGGCGCCTGGGAAGTCGCTTGTCAGTTGCTCAAGCAGCACGACCATGGCAGCCGGCGGGCCGGTTGCCATAGGTAAAGACGAAGGTCGGGTGCGTGAGCATGGGGCCAGTATGCCGGGCGGGGCGCCGGCGTCCAAGACGGTTCGCATGCTGAGACCGGGCTGTCCCGGATGGGGTGCCGGGCTCGTGCCGGATGGGGTGCCGGGCTCGTCCCGGAAGGGGCGCCGCGGGGCCCGGTAGACTCGGACCCACACACACCTCGCTCACCGCCGGAAGGCAACCCGTGTCATCAGCGACCCCAGCCGCCGCCCCCGACACCGTTCTGGTCGTCGACTTCGGCGCGCAGTACGCCCAGCTCATCGCCCGTCGAGTCCGCGAGGCGCGGGTCTACAGCGAGATCGTGCCGAGCACCATGCCGGTGGCGGAGATGCTCGCGAAGAACCCGGCGGCGATCATCCTCTCCGGCGGCCCCTCGTCCGTGTACGAGGAGGGCGCCCCCCGCCTGGACCGCGCGATCTTCGACTCCGGCGTCCCGGTCTTCGGCATGTGCTACGGCTTCCAGCTGATGGCACAGGCGCTCGGCGGCACCGTGGACAACACCGGCGCCCGCGAGTACGGCCGGACCGACCTGCACGTCTCCAAGCCGTCGTCCACCCTGTTCGAGGGCACGCCGGCCGAGCAGCACGTGTGGATGTCGCACGGCGACGCCTGCTCCGCCGCGCCCGAGGGCTTCACCGTCACGGCGTCCACCGACGTCGTCCCGGTCGCGGCCTTCGAGAACGACGAGAAGAAGCTGTACGGCGTCCAGTACCACCCCGAGGTCATGCACTCCACGCACGGCCAGCAGGTGCTGGAGCACTTCCTCTACCGCGGCGCGGGCCTGAGCCCGGACTGGACCACCGGCAACGTCATCGAGGAGCAGGTCGCCGCCATCCGCGAGCTCGTCGGCGACAAGCGCGCGATCTGCGGCCTGTCCGGCGGCGTCGACTCCGCGGTGGCCGCCGCGCTCGTCCAGAAGGCCATCGGCTCCCAGCTGACCTGCGTGTACGTCGACCACGGCCTGATGCGCAAGGGCGAGACCGAGCAGGTCGAGAAGGACTTCGTCGCCGCGACCGGCGTCCAGCTGAAGGTCGTCGACGCCGAGGAGCGCTTCCTCACCGCGCTCAAGGGGGTCTCCGACCCCGAGGAGAAGCGGAAGATCATCGGACGGGAGTTCATCCGCGTCTTCGAGCAGGCGCAGGCCGAGATCATCGCGGACGAGGGTCCCGCGGTCGAGTTCCTGGTCCAGGGCACGCTCTACCCGGACGTGGTCGAGTCCGGCGGCGGCACCGGCACCGCCAACATCAAGTCCCACCACAACGTCGGCGGCCTCCCCGAGGACCTCGAGTTCAAGCTCGTGGAGCCGCTGCGCAAGCTGTTCAAGGACGAGGTCCGGATGGTCGGCCAGGAGCTGGGCCTGCCGGAGGAGATCGTCCAGCGGCAGCCGTTCCCCGGCCCCGGCCTCGGTATCCGGATCGTCGGCGAGGTCACCAAGGAGCGGCTGGACCTCCTGCGCGAGGCCGACGCCATCGCCCGCGAGGAACTGACCGCGGCCGGCCTCGACCGGGACATCTGGCAGTGCCCGGTGGTGCTGCTCGCGGACGTCCGCAGCGTCGGCGTGCAGGGCGACGGCCGCACCTACGGCCACCCGATCGTCCTGCGGCCCGTCTCCTCCGAGGACGCCATGACCGCCGACTGGTCGCGACTGCCGTACGACGTCCTCGCGAAGATCTCCACCCGGATCACCAACGAGGTCAAGGACGTCAACCGCGTCGTCCTCGACGTGACCTCGAAGCCGCCGGGCACCATCGAGTGGGAGTGACCTCCCCGGTCAGGTCCGTCTGAGGGTGCGCACCGGCCCTCCGGGCTTCCAGGCTTCGACGACCAGGTACGTGTCGGCCTCGACGTAGGTCCGCACGACCTCCGTCAGCTCGGTGCGGAAGAGGTGGAACGGCTCAGGCGGTTCCACCTCTTTCACGTACGCCGCCTTCGCCGCCGGATCGTCCACCTCGATCGCGCGGCCGCCGATCCGCACGTCACCGCCGCCCATCGACGTACCCTCGCCCGGGTTCGCCTGGAGCGCGAAGCGCGGGTCGCGGCGCAGGTCGAGCGCCTTGAGCGAGTCCGGCATCATGCCGAACCACAGCTCGCCGTGCAGGAAGCGCACCTCCAGGCCGGTGGTACGCGGGGACCCGTCCCTGCGCAGGGTGGCCAGGACGTGGTGGGTGAAGGCTCCGAAGCGCTCCTCGACCAGGGAGGCGAGCGTGGGTTCGGCGGCGCTGAAGGCGCCCCAGTTCGCTGTCATACGGCGAGTCTGACGCCGATACCCGACACCTTCTGTCTGCTTTTCCGGTGGTGCGTCTGGTGGTGCGTCTGGTGGTGCGTCCGACGGCGCGGCGCCGGTCGTGGGCCAGACCCGCGGAGCCCTGGAACAGTTGAGCGCTCATCTTTACAGAACATCTCTGTTCTCCTGGGCTGACCGAGGGTAACTTCCAGCCCCATACCGCACCCCAGTGCTGGAGGACACATGCACGGGACGCCCGCGCCCACTCCGCCCCCCGCCCTCCCGACCGGCCGGCTGCAGTTCGCCATGCCGCCCATGCACGAATCGGTCGAGGACGAGCGCCGTCACCGCAAGGAACGGCTCGCGGGCGCGCTGCGGATCTTCGGGCGGCTCGGATTCGAGGACGGGGTCTCAGGCCACATCACCGCCCGCGACCCCGAGTACAGCACCTGCTTCTGGGTCAACCCGTTCGGGATCCCGTTCAAGCACGTGACGGTGAGCGACCTGGTGCTCGCCAACTCGGACGGCCAGGTGATCGAGGGCCGTTACCACGTCAACCAGGCCGCGTTCACCGTCCACGCTCAGGTCCACGCCGCCCGCCCCGACGTCGTGGCCGTGGCGCACTGCCACTCGGTGGGCGGCCGGGCCCTGTCCGCGCTCGGCGACCTGCTGGACCCCATCACCCAGGAAAGCTGCGCCTTCTACGAGGACCATGCCCTCTACGACGCCTACACCGGCGTCGCCGTCGACGCGGAGGAGGGCCGGCGCATCGCCACCGCGCTCGGCTCGCGCAAGGCGCTCGTGCTGCGCAACCACGGCCTGCTGACCGTCGGCGACTCGGTGGACGCGGCGGCCTGGTGGTTCGTGTCCATGGAACGCTCCTGCCAGGTGCAGCTGGCGGCGAAGGCGGCCGGCCGGCCACTCCTCATCGATCACAAACTGGCCGCGGCGACCCGCGAACAGCTCGGCGGCGACCTGGTGGCGTGGATCAACTACCAGCCGATGTGGCAGGACATCAGCCGCAGCGAACCCGATCTGCTGACCTGAACCCGGCCTGCTGAGCCGACAGGTGCGGGCATGGCGGGCCGGTGCGGGGATGGCGGGCCGGTCCTAGAAACCGCGCAGCACCGCGGCCTTCGTCATCGCGAACTCCTCGTCCGTCAGCACCCCGTCCCGGTGCAGTTCGCCCAGCTCCCGCAGCCTGCGCAGGAGAACGTCGTGATGGTCGGCCGCCGCCGGGACGGCGACGGTGAGCTGCGGCCGGTCGGCGTGGTCCAATCCCGTGCGGATGGACGGATGCGGCAGCCGCGCGGTCACCGCGGTGGCGACCAGCGCGGTCAGCAGATCGCGGCGGGCACTGCCCCACAGGTCCAGCGCGTACGGATCCTTCTCCGGCGGCAGCTTCGAGAAGACCGTCTCGCGGGTCACGAACCGCAGGAAGCCGTCCTCGTAACCGGAGTTGGGCAGCCACTCCACCTGCACCAGGTCGCCCATGCCGATGATCCGCGGGCCGGTCGCCCGCTTGACCCGGTCGGAGGTGTCGGACCAGTCGATCCGCACCTGGGCGCCGTCGAAGGAGACGGTGCCGTCGGAGGAACGGACCGAGACCGGCACCGGCGGTCCGGGCAGCAGATACGCCTCCGTCGGCTCCTTGGGGATCTGGTCCAGCAGCAGCGCGTGACGGATCTCCTCGGCGACGTACTCGGCCACCCCGCCGCGGTCGGCGTCCACCAGCAGCCGGTAGGGGTCGGCCGGCTCGGGCAGTCTGCCGCCGGTCGCCTGCAGCAACGGGTCGGCCCCCTCACGCAGCCGCATCCGCAGCCGCCCGCGCTTCCGCTCCGGCTCGAAGACGACTCCCGAAACGGCTTCCAGGGGCACGGTGATCTCCCCGTACGTCTGCCGGAACAGGGGTACCGAGCGGTGCAGGCCCGGCGTGATCCTGACCGTGGTGCCGTCGAAGGCCCAGGTCCCGTCCCGCTGGATGATCTCGGCCATAGGGAAATTCTCGCAGCCGGGTCAACACGGCCGCCCGCGCGTCACCCCGCGCTCACCGGACCTGCCGGATGCGGGACGTGTCACATAGGGCACAATGCGCTTTCATCACACCGGAGTCGAAGGACGGCGGCCCCCTGCCGAAGAGGGGCCGCCGGTCGTCGGGCACGTGGGGAAGGCGGGCGTCGGGCGTGGCGGTGCAGGAGGCGAGGGGCGGCGCGGGCGCGGGCGCCCGCGGAGGCGCCCACGGGGGCGGCTGCACATGCGGGGACTGCCCGCACGGGGCACGGGAGGGACATCGGCGGGCCGTCGCCGCGTTCCTGCTCCAGCGCGACGAGTTCGCCGCCGGGCAGGGGCTGCCCGCCGCGGTCGCCCACTCGGCCTCGGCCTCCCGCCAGTGGGTCTCGGAGGAACTCGCCCAGTCCGCGGGACTCGTCGCCGAGCGCGGCCGCGCCGAGGGCGAGGCATGGCTGGCACGGCTGTGGCGGCGGACGGTGTGCGTGGTGTGGGCGTTGGTGTTCCTCCTGCTCCTGGGCCAGTCCCTCACCGCGATCGGCCCCGGCTGGACGTCGGCCCGGACGGCCGGTCTGCTGTCCGCGCTGCTGGTGGCCGGTGCGCTCACGGCCGCGTCGTGGTTCCACCGCGCGCGGGGCGGTGCGCTGGCCCCGGTCATCGGCGAGGACAACCGGCTGTCCACCTCCCGCACGGTCGCGGCGGCGTGGGTGCTCTTCGTCGCCTACGCCGTGCTGGTGCTGGCGGGGCGTCTCGCCGCGGCCTCCGAGCACACGGAACGCGACGCGCTGATCTCGGGGCTGGACCTCGCCCGTGGGGCCGGTGTGGTGACCGTCCTCGCGGTGGTGTGCGGAATCGCCGTGCTGGTGCGGCGGGTGGTCGGGCTGCGGGTTCTCGGACAACGGCTGCAGAAGGTACGAGCCGACCGGCCCAGGGCGGCCGACCTGCTGACGGACGACGCCGGCCGGGGGACGTTCGCCGACATCCAGTACGTCGTGATCAGCGCGGTCGCCCTGCTGTTCGGCGTGGTCCGGCTGGCGCGGCGGCCGGACCAGCTGCCGGACCTGCCCTGGGGGCTCGGAGTGGTGGTGCTGGTGTCGGCGGCGACGTACGTGGCCGGGAAGTACGCCGAGGGAGGCCGGCCGGTCATCCTCTCCGTGGTGCGCGCCCGGGAGGCCGGCGACCTCGACGCGCCGATCCGGACCGGCGACGACATCGAGATCCGCGGTGCCGGTTTCGTCCCGCCGGGCGCCGGGGCCGCCGACCGGCTGGCGCGAATGGTCGTGCGCGTCGGCGCGGTGCACGTCCATGTGCCGCTGGTCCCCGTCACCGGCGGTTTCAGCAACCCGACGGACGCCGTCCTGACGGTGCCGGTACCGGCGGACGTGGAGCCCGGGCGGGTGGAGGTCCAGGTCGTCACCGCGGCGGGCGTGGAGACCAACCGGTACACCATCGAGGTGACCGACTGACCAGCGGACCAGCGGCCGGACCGACCGGCTGACCGGCCGAGGGCAGGACCGACCGGCTGACCGGCCGACCGGCTGACCGGCCGACCGGCTGACCGGCCGAGGGCAGGACCGACCGGCTGACCGGCCGACCGCTGACCGGCTGCTGGGACGACCCGTCGGCAGGCGGGCGGCGCCGGACTGGAGGGCGTCGGCTTGGCGGGCGCCGGACTGGCGGACGACGTACCAGCGGTGACGGGGCCTGGCAGACGACGGCCGGGTGGACGACGGGCAGGTGGCGACGCCTGGCAGGTGACGGCCGGGTGGACGACGGGCAGGTGGCGACGCCTGGCAGGTGACGGCCGGATGGACGACGGCCGGGTGGCGTCGGCCCGATGGTGACGGCGGCTGGCTGGAGCCGCCACCCGGTACGCCGCGCGGCGACGACGGTGGGCGGAGGGGGACCGGTAGTCACCTGCTCGGATCCGACGGCGTCCGGATCCGGGGACGGCGTCCGGGGCGGATATCCGGGTCCGACCGCGCCGCGCTCGGACCCGGCCGGGCTGCGCTCGGATCCGACCGTGTCCGGGTCAGACCTTGGCGTCCGGCCGCGCCCCCGCCCCCGAGCCCTCGCGCTTGCGCCCCGCTCTGCGGCGCCCGCGCACGGACCGGGCCAGCAGCCCCACCGCACCGGCCAGGAACAGGCCTCCCGTAACGACCGGGATCGCCACGAACCACGGTGCCTCCCAGGCGCCGCCGGCGTCCCCGGCGTAGATGACGCCCGCGACGGCGAGGAACAGACCGGCGACCAGCTTCCCGGGCTGGAACTCATGACGCAGCACGGCTGACCTCCGCCTGTCCCAGGCCGACCTGGAGATCCAGGTCCAGCGTGCCGGTGTTCTTGCCACCCGTCGTCGGCGACAGGGTCACGTCCTGGTGCTTGCCCGGCTCCACGTCCACGTCCTTCTGACCGTCACCCGGCAACTGGATGTCGCCCACGCCCACGTCGATGCTCAGCCGCACGGTCATGTCCTGCGGCACGATCACCTTGAGCCGGCCCATGCCGACTTCGGCGTTCATGCTGACCGTCTGTCCCTTGGCCACGTGCAGCCGGGTCAGGTCCAGGGTGCCGACGCCGCTGCCGAGCTCGTACGTCGGCCGTACACCTGCCACCGCGGTCGGCTGCCAGGTGGTGCGCGTCCAGTGCGTGCCGATGTCGCCGGGCAGGGCGGCCGATCCGGTGAGCAGCCCCGCCGTGATCACCGCCAGCAGGACCGAGCCGGCGCCGGTGCGCCCCAGGAAGGCGCTGATCGCTATGCCCAGGCCGAAGACGACGAGCGCGCAGGACAGGCCGGCCTGCAGGCTGGTGCCGAGAGGATGGTCGTCCCACGTCAGGCGGGTGCCCAGGCCCCCCGCGAGCAGGGCGAGCAGGAAGACCCAGCCGCCTGTCCAGCGCGGCCCGCGCGCCCGGGGCGGTGCCGGGGGGCGCGGGGTGCGTATGTCCGCGCGGTTGTGCCAGTAGTTGCCCAGGCCGATGTTGACCGCCGCAGCGATGTCCCGGTCGGGGGAGTCCTGGGGCCCCCAGAGATATCCGGTGCCGCCCACATGCGTGCCGTCCTTGACGATGGGATCCCGCCACCAGGAGGGGTACGCGGCGGGAACCGGCGGCGCCTTGGCCTCCGGCGGCGCGTCGGCGACGGCCTGGGCGGCCAGCGGGTCCGGGTCGGGGGTGTCGCGCTGCCGCGACCAGAACCCGGCGCCCGCGAGGAGGAGGGAGAGGACGACGGCGAAGGCCAGTATGCCGCCGTTCTTCAGCATCGACAGGAACACGCCGCAGCCGACCAGTGCGAACAGCACGGCCGCCAGCGCCGCCCCGTCGACGCGGCCGGTCAGCAGCTTGCGGACCTCGTTCTCGTCCTCGTTCTCGTACGGGACGAACAGCCACGCGAAGCCGTAGAAGATCAGGCCGATGCCACCGGTCGCGGAGAGCACCACGAGCGTGATCCGGAATATCACCGGATCCATGTCGCACTGCCGTCCGAGCCCGGCGCACACCCCGCCGAGCATCTTGTACTGCCGGTCCCGCCGGAGCGGCATGGACGCCGGGTGCCCCTCCCTTTCCGGGCCCGCGCCCGCCCGCGCGCCCGCACCCGGGGCCGTGTGGCCGCCCGTGTGGCCGCCCGCACCGGTGGGGGAGGCGGACCCGGGACCCGAGAGCCCGGTCCCCGCGCTCGCCGTGGACGCGGCGTCCGCGGCGGGCGCGGCATCCTGCGGCCCGGCACCCGGAGCGGGGCGCGGGCCGGGGCCGGGTCCCGGACCCGTCGCGGCGCGCTCGTGTTCTGTCATGGCTCCATGGTGACGGGCGGGCCGCCGTCGCGGCAGTCGGAACGACCCTGGCCGGACCCTGAAATCGCCCCTGACCCGAAGCCCGGGACACGTTCGACGGACCGGGCGGGCGAAGATCAGGGGAGTCTCCGGGGCAGACCCTGATGCCCGCGCAGGCCCGCCGTGTGACCATCGTTGGCATGCCGGAAGCCGCAGCAGCGCCCATCGTCGAACCGCGGCCGCCGCGCAAGCTCTACCGCAGCAGTGACGGACGCTGGCTCGGTGGCGTGGCGCGGGGGCTCGCCGGGCATCTCGGCCTGCCCGTGATCTGGGTGCGGCTCGTCTTCGTCGGCCTGTTCATGGGGGACGGCCTGGGCGCGCTGCTCTACGCGGCGTTCTGGTTCTTCGTACCCCTCGGCGTCGGCGGTGTCGGCGGCCAGAAGCCGTCCCTCGTCTCCACCGAGACCGCGCCGGACGGCCGACGCCGACTCGTGGCGCGTAAGCCGGACAAGGGCCAGATCGTCGCCCTGCTGCTCATGGTCGTGCTGGCCATGGTTTTCGTGAGCAACGTGAAGCTGGGCGGCGCGGCCAAGGTCTACCTCTGGCCCGCGGTCCTCGTCGGGGCGGGCGTCGCGCTGGTCTGGCGCCAGGCGGACAACGCCCGGCGGGCACGCTGGATGGAGGTCGGCCGCCGCAGGCGCACCCTCACCCTGCTGCGCTCCGCGGGTGGTGTCCTCCTCGTCACCGCCGGTGTCACCGGCATCTTCGTCCTGCAGGGCTCCGCCGCCCACCTCGGCTCCGTCCTCGAAGCGGCCCTCGCCGTCCTCGTCGGCATAACGCTCCTCGCGGGGCCGTATCTCGTCCGCATGACGCAGGACCTCTCCGAGGAACGCCTGATGCGCATCCGCGCCCAGGAGCGCGCCGAAGTCGCCGCCCACGTGCACGACTCGGTGCTGCACACCCTGACCCTGATCCAGCGCAACGCGGAGAACGCGGGCGAGGTCCGCCGCCTCGCCCGCGCCCAGGAGCGCGACCTGCGCACCTGGCTCTACAAACCGGAGGGCACCGGCAAGGACGAGGCAGACGAGCCCGACAACCTCGCGGACGCGGTCCGGCGCAACGCCGCCGAGGTCGAGGACAAGCACGGCGTCCCCATAGAGGTCGTCGTCGTCGGTGACTGCCCGCTCGACGACAAGACCGGAGCGCAGATGCAGGCCGCGCGTGAGGCAATGGTCAACGCCGCCAAGTACGGTGGCGAGGGCGGTGCCGTACAGGTCTACGCCGAAGTCGAGGGCAGAACGGTCTTCGTGTCCGTGCGGGACCGTGGCCCCGGCTTCGACCTCGACTCGATACCCGCCGACCGCATGGGCGTCAGAGAATCGATCATCGGCCGCATGGAGCGCAACGGCGGCACGGCGCGAGTGCGCGCGGTGCCGGGCGGCGGCACGGAGGTCGAACTGGAGATGGAGAGGGCGGAGAAGACGTCATGAGCGACCTGACCGAGGCGAACGCGGAGCCGATGGAGCCGGCCGGTGACGGCGCGGGCAGGCGCCGCGTGCGCGTGGTCCTCGTCGACGACCACCGCATGTTCCGTACGGGCGTGCAGGCCGAGATCGGCCAGACCGAGCAGACCGGCGTCGAAGTCGTCGGGGAGGCGGCGGACGTCGACCAGGCGGTCACCGTCATCACCGCGACCCGTCCCGAGGTCGTCCTCCTCGACGTCCATCTGCCGGGCGGCGGCGGAGTGGAAGTCCTGCGCCGCTGCGCCCCGTTGACGGCCGACGCCGAGCAGCCCGTCCGCTTCCTCGCGCTGTCCGTCTCGGACGCGGCGGAGGACGTGATCGCCGTGATCCGCGGCGGCGCCCGCGGCTACGTCACCAAGACCATCACCGGCGCCGACCTCATCGACTCGATCTTCCGCGTCCAGGAGGGCGACGCGGTCTTCTCCCCGCGCCTGGCCGGTTTCGTCCTCGACGCCTTCGCCTCCACCGACGCCCCGCCGGTCGACGAGGACCTCGACCGTCTCACCCAGCGCGAGCGCGAGGTGCTGCGCCTGATCGCCCGCGGCTACGCCTACAAGGAGATCGCCAAGCAACTGTTCATCTCCGTCAAGACGGTCGAGTCACACGTCTCGGCGGTCCTGCGCAAGCTCCAGCTCTCCAACCGCCACGAACTGACCCGCTGGGCCACGGCACGACGGCTGGTGTGACCGTCGGGCAGGCGAGCCGACGGCCCCCGGGTTGCCGAACTGCGTCGTAGCGTCGCCGCAGCGCCTCATCGAGACGCGGGTACCGACTGGTCTCTGCGGGGGCCAACTGCCGGATGCTCCGCGTCCCGCTCGTCGCTGCGTGTCTCGCTGCGGTCTGTGCCCTGGGGTGGCTGGATGCGTGACTTGAGTACGTGCGTGCCGACGGCGATCGTGACGCCCAGGAGCAGGGCGTAGAAAACGCCGATCTTGCGGAGGTCGTCGAGGAAGAACCAGACGCAGGTGAGGCCGGTGAACCAGAAGGCGACGAGAGCGAACCCGCCCACCCGCGTATCGCGGTACCCGGCGACGAGACAGACGGCGGCGACCGCACCGAGGGTGAGCGCCAGGACGACGTAGTGGGTGTCCCAGCCGATGTACTGGCGGGCGAGACCCGACTGCACGGCCACCGCCTCGGCCACCGGCCCCCAGGCCACGGCGCAGGCGAGCCGTGCCGACCACAGCAGCATCACTGATCCGAAGACCCCGGCGAGCAAGGCCACTTGGCGGAAGCGGTCGATCTCGATGGCATCGGTCGTGGAGACCATCACGGACAGCAGACAGCCGAGCAGCGCGAGCAGGCCCTCGGCCGACGGCTGGACGACCACCCCCATCCGACGCCGGTTGGGGGAGGGGAGCGGCGGGACGCTCTCGGCGGAGGCCTGCGGAGCGACGGCCGGGCGCGTCATCGTCCTGGCCGCCGGATCGACCTCGGTGGGAGACGGGGACACGGACACGGGGGCGACCCGTGCGGCCTCGGCGAGCGAGCCCCTCATCGCGGCCGCGTCCGGGAAGCGGTCCTCCCGGCTCTTTCGCAGAGCACGCAGAATGACCGTGTCCATGGCGGCAGGCAGCTCCGGCCGCAGGCGGGACGGCGCCACGGGCTCCGCGGCCAGGTGCTGGTGCATCACGGAGAACGGTGACTCGCCGGTGAACGGGGGGCGCCCCGTCACGAGCTCGTACAGCAGGCAGCCGACGGCGTACAGGTCCGTACGGTGGTCGGTCTCGTCCCCGACGATCTGCTCTGGTGACAGGTAAGCGGGCGTGCCGACCGCAACTCCGGTGCCGGTGAGGCGGGTCGCCGCTTCGCTGAGTGCCTTGGCGATGCCGAAGTCGAGTACCTTGACCGTACCGCCGCGCGTGAGTATGACGTTGGCCGGCTTGATGTCCCGGTGCACGATGGCCTGCCGGTGGCTGTGTTCAAGGGCCTCCAGCACCTGCCCGGCGATGTCCACGGCCCGCGCGACCGGCATGGGACCGTCGCCCACGACATCGCTCAGCGTCCGGCCCTTCACGTACTCCATCACCAGGTACGGCTCGGCGGAACCGTCTCCGGAGCCCTCACCCGCGTCGTGAACGGTGGCTATGCCGGGGTGGTTGAGCGCGGCGGCGGCATGCGCCTCCCGTCGGAACCGGGCGAGGAACTGGGGCTGCCGTGCCAGCTCCGCGGACAGGGTCTTCACGGCGACCTCCCGGCGCAGCCGACGGTCGACCGCCCGGTACACAGTCCCCATGCCGCCGCGCCCGAGCTGCTCCACCAACTCGTAGCGCTGCGCCAAGATCCTCTGCTCCACGCTTCCTCCCTGAGCCGCCGGCACCGACCTGCGGGACGACCCTGCCACACGCCTGCCGGGCAGCGGCACGACCCTCAGCCTTGTGGGGTCTTCGTCAGGAGTTCGCACCACACTTCCTTGCCGATCCCGAACTCCCGCCTCCCTGCACCCCAGTCGTCCGCCAGCATCGCCACCAGCGCGAGCCCCCGGCCCGACTCGTCGTCCAGGGATGCCAGGCCCGGCTCGGGGAGTGCGTCGTTCGCGTCGGTCACCGTGACGCGGACCCGGTCGTCCGTGACCGCGCAGCGGGCCCGGATCTCGCGGCCGGCCGGGACCTTCGCGTGACGGTAGGCGTTCGTCATCAGCTCGCTCAGGAGGAGTTCCGCCGTGTCGGTCACGTCCCGCGGCAGCCCCCAGGAGGCCGCCTGCTCACGGAACAGCGCACGTGCCCTGCCCACGCTGCGCGGGTGACGGGGCAGGCGCCACTCGATGTCCTTCGGTGCGGCTGTCGTGGGGAGTTGGGGCCACGGGGTCTGCATGCGCTGTTCATCCCTTGCGTGGAAGTTCCGAGGTTTGGCCAGATCAGGGTCCCGATCCGTGCGTAGCCTCACGAGTAACGGCGCGGGTACGGTGCGTGGTCGTACCCGTCGTGGACCGGTGGAGGTGCGCGTGACGACCCAGGTGAACTCCCAGCCGCCGATCGCATGGCGTTACTGCGGCAGCCAGATCAAGTTGTGGCGCGCGGAAGCCGGCGTCGGCCGCGAGGCGCTGGCCAAGGAGGCCGGTTACGACTACGAGTACGTCAAGTCGATGGAGAACGGCCGCCGTCGGCCCACGCTGCGGTTCTTGCAGATCGCCGACCAGGTGTGTGGCGCGGGCGGGAAGCTGGTTGCGGCTCAGGAGTACCTGAAGCCGGAGCCGTTCCCGACGTTCTCGCAGGACTTCATCCGGTACGAGTCCGAGGCGATCTCCTTGAGTTGGTACGAACCGCTGCTCGTGCCGGGCCTGCTGCAGACGGAAGAGACCGCTCGCTCGCTGCTCAAGGCGCACTGGCCCCCGCTGGATGATGAAACGGTCGAGGAACGCGTGATGGCGCGGCTGAAGCGGCAGGACGTCCTCGCCCAGCAGACAAGATCGTTCAGCTTCGTGATCGGTGAATCGGCGCTGCGTAACGAGGTCGGAGGACCCGAAACTCACTTGTGTCAACTGCGCCATCTGTTGGCGGCATCCCGGCAGCGGAACATCACCGTGCAAGTGCTGCCCATTGCCGGTGCGCATCCGGGCCTCAACGGACCCCTGGTCTTGCTGGAAACGTCAGAGCACGAGCATCTTGGGTACGAAGAGGGACAGACAGCAGGCGTGCTTTACTCGGACCCGGACCGTGTCAGTATCGCTGCGCAGCGTCATGCGATGATCTTGCGTCAGGCGCTGAGTCTTTCGGAGTCCGTGAGATTCATCAGCGAGGTAGCGGAGGGGCGATGACGCAGAACCTGCGATGGTTCAAGTCCAGCTATAGCGGCACCGAAGGGGGAGCCTGCCTCGAAGTCGCTCCCGACTGGCGCAAGTCCAGCCACAGCGATGATCAAGGCGGCAACTGCATAGAAATAGCCCCCTGCCCCCACACCGTCCACGTCCGGGATTCGAAGCTCGGCTCCGAGGGTCCCCGTTTCGCTGTCGCCGGGACGGCCTGGGCCGCGTTCGTCGCGTACGCCGCCGTCGGGGGAGGGCCGGTGTCGGGTGGTGGTCGGGGCGCTGTCTAAGCTCCGGCCTCATGGACGTACTCATCCATTTCTTCCTCGGCCTGCACATCATCGGCATAGCCGCGCTGCTCGGCGGCTTCCTCACCCAGATGAAGGCGATGGGCCAGGGCGCCGCACGCTTCGTGCCCGCGATGCTGCACGGCGCGCTGACCATGCTGATCACCGGCGTGGCCCTGGTCGGCATCCATCAGGCCCAGGGCCACGAGGTCAACAACATCAAGATCGGCGTGAAGCTCGCCGTCCTGGTCGTCATCCTCGGTCTCGTCTACGTCAAGCGGGACGAGGAGAAGGTGGACAAGGGTCTGTTCGGGCTGGTGGGCGGGCTCACCATGACCAACATCTTCATCGCGGTGCTCTGGACCTGACCCGTCCTGTCCTGTCTCAGGCCGGCCGGACCACGCTGTGGATGATCGACGCGCCGCCGTAGTAGACCGACTCCTCGCGGACGTACGCGCCCGGCTTCGGGGCGTGGATCATCATGCCGTTGCCGATGTAGAGGCCGACGTGGCTGATGTCGTCGTAGAAGAAGATCAGGTCGCCGGGCTGTGCGTCGGCGAGTGAGACGGTGGTGCCCGCGTTCACCTGGTCGTAGGTGGTGCGGGGGAGGGCCACGCCGGCGGCCTTCCAGGAGGCCTGGGTGAGGCCGGAGCAGTCGTAGGAGTCGGGACCGGTGGCGCCCCAGACGTACGGCTTGCCGATCTGCGCCCGGGCGAAGGCGATCGCCTTCTCGGCCTTGGTGGCGTAGGTCGAGTCGGTGGTCGAGGTGGACCCCGAGGTCGAGGTCGAGCCCGAAGACGTGCCGGCGGTCTGCTCCTGCGCCTTCTGCTGCGCCGCCTGCTGAGCGGCCAGCTCGGCCGCCTGGCGCGCGGCCTCCTCCTGCTTCTTCTTCTCGATCGCCGCCAGCCGCGCCTTCTCCTCGGCGGTCAGCTTCGACAGGAGCTGACGCGCGTCGGAGAGCTTCTTCTGGACGGTGGACTTGGCCGCCTGGAGGTCGCCCTGCGACTCGGTGAGCGTCTCCAGGCTCTTGGTGGCCTCCTGGCGCTTCTTCATCGTCGCGGACTGCTCGGTGACGTAGTCGTCGACGGCCTGCTTCTGGCGGCCGGTGAGCCGGTTCATCAGCTGGGTCCGGTCGAAGTAGTCCTGAGGCGAGTCCGCGAGCAGGAAGGTCGCGGTGTCGGGTACGGCGGCCCCGGTGCGGTACTGGGCCGCGGCGAAGGAACCGAGTTCCTCCCGCGCCTCGTTCAGCTTCTGGGTGCGCTTGGCGACGTCGTCGAGGAGGGTGTCGACGCGCTTGCGCTGCTTCGACGTCTTCTCCTTCGCCGCGTTGTACTTCTCGGTCGCCGACTCGGCCTGGCGGTACAGGTCGTCGACCTTCTTCTCGACTTCCTCAACGCTCGGCTTCCCGTCGGCGGCGGGGGCGGCGTTGGCCGACTGGGACAGCAGGGCCACGGAGGTGAGGGCGGCGGTGGCGAGGGCGGGGGTGCGGATGCCGGCCACGCGGGTACCGGCGGGGCGCGACTTGCGGTGCGACGCCAAGGGAGGCGACTCCTTCCATCTTCCGCCTGCCGAGTTAGCGGTGGGGGGTACCTCCCAGGCCGTTCAGGCGCTGGGGGAGGGCTCGGGCGGGTGGTTCGGAAGGGTTGCCCTACGGCCTTCTCCCCGGAGGGAGAGTGGGCCGATTCACCCAAGGTCGGTTGGGTCCCCGGCTCCGGAAGCGCGGCGGCGCGCCGGACTCGGCGGAGGCCGCACGGCCCGGCGACGTTCGCCGGAGGGGGTCGTTCGGCCTGCCCGGCACCGTAGCCAACCCGCGTGGCGCCTGTGAAGGTTGATGTGCGATATGCCCGATACATTTTCGTGACATTCGGCAAGGCCCGCGGTGCCGGTCACCGAAAGTGGCGGCTCGGTACGGAGCGTACCCCAGGGTGCGGTGTCGCCGGATCCGGCGATGTTCTCAGGGCGGCGGCGGGCTGTCGGTGGGGCGCCCTAGACTCGGAGAGCGATGAGCAGCCTCTTTGACGACAGCTTCCTGGCGGACCTCCAGGCCCCCCGCGGCCACGAGGAGGAGCCTCCGCCGCCGCCCGAGGACGATCATGTTCCGGAGCCCGTTCCGGACGATCTGTTCGGCGGGAAGTTCGACGTGCCGCCGGACCGGGACGCCTACTACCGCGACGGCGCCCCGCGGCCCCCGGTCGACGCGGCCGCGCTCCTGGAGGGGCTGAACGACAACCAGCGCGCCGCCGTCGTGCACCACGGCACCCCCCTGCTCATCGTGGCCGGTGCCGGCTCCGGCAAGACCCGGGTGCTCACCCACCGCATCGCCCACCTGCTCGCCGAGCGGGACGTCCACCCGGGCCAGATCCTCGCGATCACCTTCACCAACAAGGCCGCGGGCGAGATGAAGGAGCGCGTCGAGCAGCTCGTCGGCCCCCGCGCGAACGCGATGTGGGTGATGACCTTCCACAGCGCGTGCGTGCGCATCCTGCGCCGGGAGAGCAAGAAACTCGGGTTCACGTCGTCGTTCTCGATCTACGACGCCGCCGACTCCAAGCGCCTGATGGCCCTCGTCTGCCGTGACCTGGACCTCGACCCCAAGCGCTACCCGCCCAAGTCCTTCAGCGCCAAGATCAGCAACCTGAAGAACGAGCTGATCGACGAGGAGGACTTCGCCGCGCAGGCCACCGACGGATTCGAGAAGACCCTCGCCCAGGCCTACGCCCTGTACCAGTCGCGGCTGCGCGAGGCGAACGCCCTCGACTTCGACGACCTGATCATGACGACGGTCAATCTGCTGCGCGCGTTCCCGGACGTCGCCGAGCACTACCGCCGCCGCTTCCGGCACGTCCTGGTCGACGAGTACCAGGACACCAACCACGCCCAGTACGCGCTCGTGCGCGAGCTCGTCGGCACCGGCGCCCACGAAGAGGACGTCCCACCGAACGAGTACGACCTCCCGCCCGCCGAACTGTGCGTCGTCGGTGACGCGGACCAGTCGATCTACGCCTTCCGCGGCGCGACCATCCGCAACATCCTCCAGTTCGAGGAGGACTACCCGGACGCGACGACGATCCTGCTGGAGCAGAACTACCGCTCCACCCAGACGATCCTCAGCGCGGCCAACGCGGTCATCGAGCGCAACGAGTCCCGCCGCCCGAAGAACCTGTGGACCAACGCGGGCACGGGCGCGCGCATCACCGGCTACGTCGCGGACACCGAGCACGACGAGGCGCAGTTCGTCGCCGACGAGATAGACCGCCTCACGGACGCGGGCGAGGCCAAGGCCGGCGACGTCGCCGTCTTCTACCGCACCAACGCGCAGTCCCGTGTCTTCGAAGAGGTCTTCATCCGCGTCGGCCTGCCCTACAAGGTCGTCGGCGGCGTCCGCTTCTACGAGCGCAAGGAGGTCCGGGACGTCCTGGCCTACCTGCGGGTGCTGGCAAACCCGGAGGACACGGTCCCGCTGCGCCGCATCCTCAACGTGCCCAAGCGGGGCATCGGCGACCGGGCCGAGGCCATGATCGACGCGCTCTCCCAGCGCGAGAAGATCAGCTTCCCGCAGGCGCTGCGCCGCGTCGACGAGGCGTACGGCATGGCGGCGCGCTCCACCAACGCCGTCAAGCGGTTCAACACGCTGATGGAGGACCTCCGCACGATCGTCGAGTCCGGCGCGGGCCCGGCGACCGTCCTGGAAGCCGTACTCGAACGCACCGGCTACCTCGCCGAATTGCAGGCCTCCACCGATCCGCAGGACGAGACCCGCATCGAGAACCTCCAGGAACTCGCGGCAGTGGCGCTGGAATTCGAGCAGGAGCGCGGCGAGGGCGAGGCCGGCACCCTGGCCGACTTCCTCGAACAGGTCGCCCTGGTCGCCGACTCCGACCAGATCCCCGACGAGGAGGACGGCGACGGCGTCATCACCCTGATGACGCTGCACACCGCCAAGGGCCTGGAGTTCCCGGTGGTCTTCCTCACCGGCATGGAGGACGGCGTCTTCCCGCACATGCGCGCCCTCGGCCAGACCAAGGAGCTGGAGGAGGAGCGGCGCCTGGCGTACGTCGGCATCACGCGCGCGCGTGAACGGCTCTACCTGACGCGCTCGTCGATGCGCAGTGCCTGGGGACAGCCGTCTTACAACCCGCCCTCCCGCTTCCTGGAGGAGATTCCGCCGCACCACGTCGACTGGAAGCGCACGGGCGCCATGTCTCCGGCGCCCTCCGGCCCGGCTTCGGGGGTGGCGGCCTCCCTGTCGTCCTCCCGATCGCGTTCCTCGGCGTCGGGTGCGTCCGGGTTCGCCACCCGCCGGACGTCCGAGAAGCCGGTGGTCTCGCTGGCCGTCGGGGACCGGGTGACGCACGACCAGTTCGGACTCGGCACGGTCGTGGGCGTCAAGGGCACGGGCGCGAACGCCGAGGCGACGATCGACTTCGGCGACACCAAGCCGAAGCGGCTGCTGCTGCGGTACGCACCGGTGGAGAAGCTCTAGCCGGTGGCCGGTGGCCGGTGGCTGGAAGCCGGAAAGCCCCCGTCGGGAAGGCGGGGGCTCACGGGGCGGGTGGTTCGCGGGGGGTCAGTTCGGGTCGAGGCCGTGGCTGCGCAGCCAGGCGAGCGGGTCTATGGCCGACCCTCCGCCCGGCCGCACCTCGAAGTGCAGGTGCGGGCCGGTGGAGTTGCCCGAGTTCCCGGAGTACGCGATCGGGTCGCCCGCCTTGACCGTCGTACCGGAGGCGACGCGGTAGCTGGAGAGGTGGCAGTACCACGTCTCCGTGCCGTCCTTCGCCGTCACGATCATCATGTTGCCGTAGGCGCTGTTCCACTGCGTGCGGACGGTGCCGTCGGTGGCGGCCATCACCGTCGTGCCGTACGAGACCGGGAAGTCGATGCCGGTGTGCACGGACATCCAGTTGATGCCGGCCTGACCGAAGTAGGCGCTGAGGCCGTGCTGCGCGACCGGCAGGGCGTACTTGGGGCGCAGCCGCTCCTTGAGGGCGGCCTCGGCGGCCGCCTTCCTCTTCTCGGCCTCCTGCTGCGCCTTGAGGTCGATACGTTCCTGCGTGCGGCTGGCCCGGTCGGCGAAGTCGTCGGCGCCGGCGGAGAGGACCTGGAGCTGGGTGTCCAGCTTGTTGTTGGCGGTGGACGGCTTCACGGCGTGCGCGTCCGAAGCCGTCGTGGAGGTGTCCTTGTCGCTGCCCAGGGTGCCGACGGAGGCGGCGGCGATGCCGGCCACGCCCATCACGCACGCCGAGGGCACGGCGATCGTCAGCAGGGCGGAGCGCTTGGCGGGCGGGCGGCGGCGGGAACGCGCCCCGTTGCGCGCGGCCGCGCGTGAGCCGGGAGCCGGAACGACCTCTTCCTGATCGTCGAGGAGCTGATCGTCGAGGAGCTGATCGTCGAGGAGCTGGTCGTCGAGGAGTGGGCCGACGGCGGGCAGTTCGCCGGTGGCGGCCATCTCCGGTTCGCCGTCGTCCGTGGTGGGGTCGTCGTACGCGTCCGGCCCGGCCGGTTCGAACACCGCGGTCGCCTGCTGGTCGAAGGGCTCGGGCTCGTAGCCGTCGGCCGCGGGTCCGTCGCCGGCCGGTGTGCCGTCGGAGTTCCACTGCGTGGCGTCGTACGCGCCGGTCTCGAAGGTCTGTGTGCCCCATTCCCAGTGCTGGGTCTGGTCGGACGGGCCGCCCGAGGCGTCGGGCTGCAGCCAGGCGTTCGCGTCCCACTGTCCCGAGACGTCGGCCCCGGTGGCCTGCGGCGGGACGGTGGAGAGCCTCTGCTGGTCGGCGCCCCAGGCGGTCGCGTCGTACACGCCGGTGTCGTAGGCGGCGTGGTGCTGGGCCGCGTAGGCGTCGTAGACCCCGGTGTGCTGGACGCCCGTCGTCCAGGCCGTGGCGTCGTAGGGACCGGTGTCCTGGCCCGGGAGGCTGCCGAAGAGGGGATCCGCGGCGAAAGTCGTGGCGTCGTGGCCGGTCGGGGCGAAGCCCGCGGCGTCGTGGCCGCCATAGCCGGTGAGGTCGCCGTACTGGGCTTCCTGGGTGCCGTACGGCGCGTAGTGCGCGGAGGCGGCGTCGGAAGCCGGGGTCGGGGTGGTCATGATCCCCGACGGGTGACGGTCGTTCACCAACTTCTCTTTCGCCTCGACAACAGGGGCTGCCAGAGCAGTGCGGCGACTGTACCCGGCGGTATGCGGGCGCGACAATCTTCAACAGGTTTTGTGCGCGAAGGAAAAGGGCATTCGGACGTGTTTCGGGGGAGCGCGGACACGGCCTTGGCCCTATGTTCGAAGACTGTTCGACTGTTGGGTCGACTCCCGGGTCGACTCCCGGGTCGACTCCCGGGTCGACTCCCGGGTCGGCTGCCGGGTCGGCGGTCGGGCGGTCAGGCCACGGTGAGGCCGCCGGTGCGGGCGGCGGCTTCCGCTCCTTCGCCCGGGGCATCGAGCGCCCGCCGTATCCCCGTCGCGACGGCCGGGTGCACCGGCAGGGCGAGGTGCCCGATCCCGCTCACCCGTACGTTCTGCGCCAGCAGGTCCGGGTGGTCGATGCAGGCGCTCTCCAGCGGAACCATCAGGTGGTCCAGGTCGCTCCAGAAGCTGACGAACTGCGTACGGCAGCCCGGCGCCGGCCGGGACAGCTCCTCCACCACCGGGGACCCGGGGCGCATCTGGCGCACGATCGGGTGAGCGTTCGCCAGCGGCGCCACTCGGGTGCCGGAGTGCGGGGTGCCGAGCGTGACCAGCGTCCGGACCCGCGCGTCGCCGCCGAGGCACTGCACGTAGTACCGCGCGATCAGTCCGCCGAGGCTGTGCCCGACGACGTCGACCTGCCTGCTGCCGGTGCGCTCGCAGATCTCCTCTATGTGGCGGCCGAGCAGCTCGGCGGCGGTGCGGACGTCGCAGGTCAGCGGCGAGTAGTTGAGCGACTCGATCCGCTGCCTGCCGTGCTGGGCGAGGCTGCGGCGCAACAGGACGAAGACCGAGCGGTTGTCTATGAAGCCGTGCAGGAGGACGACCGGGGGGCCGGTCTCGGTCGGCAGCTGCGTGGCGCCGTCCGTCGAGGGGAGCGGGGCCGCCGGGCTCCTGCGCTCCTGGATGATGCCCGAGGGGTACAGCAGGAGGTGTCCCGCCAGGATCGCCAGCTCCAGGGCCGTCGCCTTCAGGAGGGTCAGGGAGAGACCCGCCAGCCTGCCGGGCAGCAGCCGCTGGCAGAACGGGAGGAAAGGCAGTACCCCGGTGACCTTCATGGCCGACCTCCTGTCGGCACGCAGGAGAACGGCGCTGTCCCCCGTGTGCACTCGTGGTATGCCGTGGCAGAGGCGCTCGACGGGGCGCGAGCGGACGACGCGGGGCGGACGCGGCGTGCGGCGCACATGACGTGGATGGAGCCTGTCGCGTCCGTGACGCCACCGACGTGCCGGGATCCCGTGCCGGTGTGCCGGCGAGGCTCCCCGCTGTCGTGCCTGACCTGCCCTGCGTGCCTTTCGTGTCCTGATCGAAGCGCCGCACCACCCCGGCGCGTGGTCTGCGGCGTGGCGGTGCGGCGACCTCGTTGCGGCTCCTGGTGCGCTGTCCGCCGGAGCGGTGCGCGGTGAACGTGTCTCACTGTGTGATTTCCCCCTCGCTGTGCGCCGTGAAACTGCCGGGTGCGGGATGCTGGCGATAACGTTCGTTCACTTCCCCGGGCGGTGTGGCGCGGGGCGTCCGTGCCGTGACGGCACGACCCCAGCGGTGCGCGGCGGAACGTGCGCCGTGCGTGACATGTCGCGTACGCGGCGTGCGCGTCGGGTGGGTCGGGCGAGTGAGGTGCGCGGCGTGCGCGAAGTGTGCGGTACTTGTCGGTACGGATGGATGTAGTCGCTTCATGGAGGCAGTGATGGGTGTGGCAGCCGGTCCGATCCGCGTGGTGGTGGCCAAGCCGGGGCTCGACGGCCACGATCGGGGAGCCAAGGTGATCGCGCGGGCACTGCGCGACGCCGGTATGGAGGTCATCTACACCGGGCTCCACCAGACCCCCGAGCAGATCGTCGACACCGCGATCCAGGAGGACGCCGACGCGATCGGGCTGTCCATCCTCTCCGGTGCGCACAACACGCTCTTCGCCGCGGTGATCGACCTGCTCAAGGAGCGGGACGCGGAGGACATCCTGGTCTTCGGCGGCGGGATCATCCCCGAGGCGGACATCCCGCCGCTGAAGGAGAAGGGCGTCGCGGAGATCTTCACGCCCGGCGCGACCACGCAGTCGATCGTGGACTGGGTACGGGCGAACGTCCGGCAGCCCGCGGAGGCCTAGGACCTCCGGCGACGTGACCGGCGCCCGCCGTTTCCGGTGCCGGTCGGCGACCCGCGGCCGGTCCGGCCGATGGGCGTTCCGTGGCCCGTCCGGCCGGTGGGTGGTCTGTGATCTGTCCGGCCGGCGGGTGGTGCGGGGCCCGTCCGGCTGACGGAGGGCCCACAGCCCGTCCGGCCGGCGAGGGCGAAGGCGAGGCCGTGCGGGCCGGAACGAGGCGCGGGGGCGCGGCACCAGGCGGGGCGTGCCGACCCGGAGGGGCGGCAGGCGGCGGCGCGGGCGGAGGCTCAGCCGGCCTTCCCGGCATCCAGCTCCCCGGTCATCGCCGCCCGCAGTCTCAACGTCGTGACCAGCCGCTGGAACGCCTCCGCCCAGTACCCGCCCGCTCCGGGCGACGCGTCCTCCGGCTCGTCCGGCACCGCCAGCAGGGCGTCGAGGCGGCTCGCCTCCGAGGGATCGAGACAGCGCTCGGCCAGTCCCATCACTCCACTGAAACTCCATGGGTAACTCCCTGCGTCCCGCGCGATGTTGAGGGCGTCGACCACCGCCCGCCCGAGCGGTGCGGCCCATGGCACCGCGCACACCCCGAGCAACTGGAACGCCTCGGACAGCCCGTGCGCGGAGATGAACCCGGCCACCCAGTCGGCCCGCTCGGCGGCGCCCAGCGTGCCGAGCAGCTTGGCGCGCTCGGCCAGCGACACCGCTCCAGGGCCGCCCGCCTCCGGGGCGGACGGGGAGCCCAGCAGCGCCCGCGCCCACCCGGCGTTCCGCTGCCGCACGGCCGCCCGGCACCATGCGGCGTGCAGCTCCCCCTGCCAGTCGTCCGCCACCGGCAACGCCACGATCTCCTGCGGCGTACGGCCGCCGAGCCGCAGGGTCCACGTGCCCAGCGGTGCCGCCTCCACCAACTGGCCCAGCCACCACGACCGCTCGCCCCGCCCCGCGGGGGCCTTGGCCACGACACCGTCGCGCTCCATGGCGGTGCCGCACTCGTGCGGCGCTTCGACGACGATCGTCGGCGTGTCCCCGGTGCGGTCGATGGCCACGCAGGCCTCGGCCCGCGCCGCCATGCGGGCGGCGAGCGCCGAATCCGGCAGCGCGGAGAGCAGCTCGGCGGCCGTCGCCCGGACGTTGCGGCTGCGGTCGGACAGCGCCTGTTCCAGGAAGGGTTCGTCCTGCGCGCCGAGCTCGGACCGCAGCGAGTCGAGGAACATGAGGCGGTCCTCGGCCCGCTCCGTCGGCCAGGTCGTCGCGAGCAGTTCCCGGGCGGCGGCGGGCTCCCGGGCGCGCAGGGCGGCCAGCAGGGCGACCCGCTCGGCGAACAGCCCCTGCTGCCACAGGCGCCGCACCTCGTCGGTGTCGTCGAGGTCCGGCAGCGCCGTCCCCCCGCCCGGGGCGGCGCGCAGCGCGAACCGCCAGTCCGGGTTCATCCGGGCGAGCCACACGGCCCGGGGCCCGGCGAAGGCCAGCACCGCCGGACGCAGATCCGTACGCCCCCTGGCCGCGTCCAGCAGCGCGGGCAGCATGGGCGAGGGTGCCGCGAAACCGCGGTCGTTGGCCGCCGCGAGCCACTGGGGCAGCAGCTCCATCAGGTCCGGCGTGGTGCCCCGGCGGCCACCGCCGCCCGTGCCGGGGCGGTCGGCCAGCAGCATCGCGAGCCTGCGCGCGGCCGGGGCGGGCAGCGCCGGGCGCCGGTCCTCGGGCGCCGGCCGCAGCCGCTCGGCCGCCCGGGCCGGTCGCAGCCCGGCCCGTCGCCGCACCGTCTCCGTGGCCGCTGTGTCCAGCAGTGCCACGGGGGCGTCCCGCCCCGGCGCGCCGCCCGGCGGCGTCCGCCGTTCCGTCCCGAGCAGCGCCGCCGTCACCAGTTCCTCCCAGGCGCTCTGCGCGGGGGCGTCCACGGGGGCGGGATTGCTGCTCATGCGGTTCCTCTCTGCCGGTGCCCGGGAGCGGTCGACAGGTCGTCCACTTCGGGTGTCCAGGGAAACGTGACATATGCGCGTATCAGGTGTGAACGGGTACGAACGGGTGAGTCGCTCAGGGCGCGTCGCGCGGCAAGACCGCACCGCACGGTGAGTGGGCCGCCACTCGGGGCGGCGGGCGGGCACCTCGGGGCGGCGGGTGGGTAGCTCGGCGCGGCGGGTGGGCGGCTCTGCCTGGTGTGTTGATGGCTCGGCGTGGTGAGTCGGTGGCCGGACGTGTCGATTCGGTGGGTCGACGCGGTGGGTCGGTGGCTCGACGTGATGGATCGCTGGCTCAGCGCGGTGGGTCGGTGGCTCGGCGTGGTGAGTGGGCGGCTCAGCACAGCGGTACCGCCTCCCCCGCCCCCTCCGGCCAGGCCGCCAGCGGAGCGAAGCCCCGGTGACCGAACTCTCCGAAGACCTTGACGGGGGCACCGCCCGAGAGGGCGACGAGGCGCCACAGGCCGGGGCGGGCACGGGCGGCCGGGGTGAGCGGCACTGCCGTGTCCTCGTCGGCGTCCGCCAACTGCCATGCGTCGCCGTCCAGGGCCGGCACGACCCGGTCGAGGGTGACCGGGACGGAATCCAGCCAGGGATCGTCCCGCAGCGCCTCGCCGTACCGGGCGGCTGCCTCGGCCGTCGTCACCCCCGGCGGTCTGATGTCCGCCGGGGCGGGCGGCGCGAACTGCTCGCCCAGGGCCACCCGCGGCTGCCCCGCGCCCGGATACGCGGACACCTCCGCATCCAGGGCCAGCCCCACGGGCAGCGCCAGCTCCGGAGCCCGGCCCCCGGCGCCGTACGACAGCAGCAGCGCTGTGCGGTCCGAATCCGCGCCGTACAGCCATATTCGCCGGGTCGTCAGGCGGGAGTCCGCCGTGTCGTACTGGGCGAGCACGAGCCAGCGGTCCCGGACCGGCGGCCCGTCCGGCGAGGCGGGCAGGCCGACGCGGGCGCCGACCGACGTCGCCAGGCCGGCCGGCAACCGCTCGCGGTGCAGCCAGCCCTGGTCGAGGAGGTGCAGCAGCGCGCACTCCTCCAGCAGCCGCACCGGCCAGCCGGGCCCGGACGGCGGGATGGTCCCCAGCTCCCGCACCCGGGCCGCCAGTCCGGGCGCCTGGGCATCGACCATGCGGGCCGCCGTCTCCTCCCACAGCCCGTAGCCCGCCTGCTCCGCACCTGCCAGGCCGCCGCGCAGCAAGTCGGCCAGACGCTGCTCCAGCTCGGTCGCGCCCGCGGTGATCCGCTCGGCCCGGCGCTCCGCCCGGCGCCGCGCCGCCTCCGGGTCACCGGGCGGCGACCCCGAGTCATCCGCCGTCCGCTTCTCCGCCGCCCGCCTGCGTCTGCCCTCCCTCCACTGCTCGGCCCATTCCGGCGCCGCTCCCGGCGGCACCGCCCCCTCGTCGCCGGCCCAGAGCAGCAGCAGTCCGAGCGCGTGCTTGCACGGGAACTTACGGCTCGGACAACTGCACTTGTACGCCGGACCGGACGCGTCCGCGATGTCCACGACCGTCCGGTACGGCGTGCTGCCGCTGCCCTTGCACAGTCCCCACACCGTCCCCTCACCGGAACTGCCCGCCTCCGACCACGGTCCGGCCGTCGCGAGTTTGCTTCCCGCTTTGCGTGACGCGGCGTCAGGCGCCAGCGCCAGCACCTGGTCCGCGCTCCAGCGCACCCCCTGCTGAGTCATGACATCGAAGGTAGAACCCACCACTGACAATCGGCCTCGCGAGCGCGTTTCCGCAGGTCAGAACGCATTGTCAGTGGCATGGTGCACGGTTGGTGGCAGATCCGAACCGGCCGAGCTGGAGGGGGCCTCAGCCATGACTGTGTCCGCAGAACCGATGTCCGTCGAACCGAACGGGAACGGGTCCGCGCCCGCGAATCCGGGCACCGGCACCCCTGCCGCCGCGGGCGCGGGCACGCAGCCGACCGCGCACGGAGCGGAGGCTCTGCGGCCGCACGCCGAGGACGCCTTCGCCGGCGAGCTCGCGGCGCTGGCCGCGCACGACGACCGCCCGCGCCCGGCCCGCTGGAAGCTGTCGCCGTGGGCGGTGGCCACCTACCTGCTCGGCGGCACCCTGCCCGACGGCACGGTGATCACACCGAAGTACGTGGGCCCGCGCCGCATCGTCGAGGTCGCGGTCACCACGCTCGCCACCGACCGCGCCCTGCTCCTGCTCGGGGTGCCCGGCACCGCGAAGACCTGGGTGTCCGAGCACCTGGCCGCGGCGGTCAGCGGCGACTCGACGCTGCTGGTGCAGGGCACCGCGGGCACGCCGGAGGAGGCGATCCGGTACGGCTGGAACTACGCGCAGCTGCTGGCGCACGGCCCGAGCCGGGACGCGCTCGTGCCCAGCCCGGTCATGCGGGCCATGGCGGAGGGGATGACGGCCCGCGTCGAGGAGCTGACCCGCATCCCGGCCGATGTCCAGGACACGCTCATCACGATCCTGTCGGAGAAGACCCTGCCGATACCGGAGCTGGGGCAGGAGGTGCAGGCGGTCCGCGGCTTCAACCTGATCGCCACGGCCAACGACCGCGACCGCGGCGTCAACGACCTCTCCAGCGCGCTGCGCCGCCGGTTCAACACGGTGGTGCTGCCGCTGCCGGAGAGCGTCGAGGCCGAGGTCGACATCGTCTCGCGCCGCGTCGACCAGATCGGCCGCTCCCTCGACCTGCCCGCCGTGCCGGACGGCGTCGACGAGATCCGCCGCGTCGTCACCGTCTTCCGCGAGCTGCGCGACGGGGTCACGTCCGACGGGCGCACCAAGGTGAAGTCGCCCAGCGGCACGTTGTCCACGGCGGAGGCGATCTCGGTCGTCACGGGCGGTCTCGCCCTGGCCGCCCACTTCGGCGACGGCGTGCTGCGGGCCGCCGACGTCGCCGCGGGCATCCTCGGCGCCGTGGTCCGCGATCCGGCGGCCGACCGGGTCGTCTGGCAGGAGTACCTGGAGGCCGTGGTCCGCGAGCGTGACGGCTGGACGGACTTCTACCGCGCCTGCCGGGAGGTCAGCGCGTGAAGGGAGCCGGACGGGAGCGGCCGGGCGGCGGCCGGGCGGGAGGGGTCAGGTGGAGGCCGGGCGGAGACGGTTCGCGTGGCCCGGCGGCCACCCGGGCCGGGAGGGGCCGGTCCGGCGCGGGCCCGGGCGGGACGGCGGAGCGAGGGGGAGGCTGTGACAGGCGTTGACGAGACCGCGGCGGCGGTGCCCGGGCCGGGGCCGTGGCTGCTGGGTGTCCGGCACCACGGGCCGGGCTCGGCGCGGGCCGTGCGGGCGGCGCTGGACGCGGCCCGGCCGGAGGCGGTTCTGATCGAGGGCCCGCCCGAGGCCAGTGCGCTGATCCCGCTCGCCGCCGACGAGGACATGCGGCCGCCGGTCGCCCTCCTCGCCCACGCCGTGGACGAACCGGGCCGCTCGGCGTTCTGGCCGCTGGCCGAGTTCTCCCCGGAGTGGGTCGCGATCCGCTGGGCGCTGGAGCACCGGGTGCCGGCCCGTTTCATCGACCTGCCGGCCACCCACACCCTGGCTTGGGGGAGCCAGGAACCGGCGGGTGCGCAACCCGGCGGGGCCGCGGACGACGCAGCCGGCGAGGCGGCGGGCCCGGGCGAGGACGGCTCCCCGGGGGAGGACGGCCCCGCGGGGCAGGACGTCTCCGCGGACGGACGGGCCGGCGTGTCCGGGAACCCGGCGGGGAACCGGCCGGGCGACGGCGAGGGCCCGGACGGCGGGCGGGCCGAGGAGTCCGGCCTGGGCGTCGACATCCGGGTCGACCCCCTCGCCGTGCTCGCCGACGCCGCCGGCTACGACGACCCCGAGCGCTGGTGGGAGGACGTCGTCGAGCACCGGGGAGCGGCGGGCGAGAAGGACGCCTTCGCGCCGTTCGCCGTGCTCGAGGAGGCCATGGGCGCGCTGCGGGAGGCGTACGGCAGCGGAGGGCACGACCGGGACCTCGTGCGGGAGGCGTACATGCGGCTCCAGGTGCGAGCGGCACGGCGCGAGTTCGGCGACGGCGTGGCCGTGGTCTGCGGGGCCTGGCACGTGCCCGCGCTGCGCCGCGGGACGGCGGTCTCCGCCGACCGGGCGCTGCTGAAGGGGCTGCCCAAGGTCAAGACGGACATGACGTGGGTGCCGTGGACGCATCGGCGGCTGTCCCGGGCCAGCGGGTACGGCGCGGGCATCGAGTCGCCGGGCTGGTACGGCCACCTGTTCGGCGCGCCGGACCGGCCGGTCGAGCGATGGATGACGAAGGTGGCCGGACTGCTGCGGGAGGAGGACCGCCTGGTCTCCTCGGCCCATGTCATCGAGGCGGTGCGGCTGGCGGAGACGCTCGCCGCGATGCGGGGCCGCCCGCTGCCGGGGCTCGGCGAGACGACCGACGCCGTGCGGGCGGTGATGTGCGAGGGCTCCGACGTGCCGCTGGCGCCGGTGCACGACCGGCTGGTCGTCGGGGACGTGCTGGGGGAGGTACCGCAGGCGGCGCCCGCGGTGCCGTTGCAGCGGGACCTCGTCCGGATCCAGCGCCGGCTGCGGCTGAAGCCGGAGGCGGCCGAACGGGAGCTGGAGCTGGACCTGCGCAAGGAGACCGACGCCGAGCGCAGCAGGCTGCTGCACCGGCTGAGGCTGCTGGGCATCGCGTGGGGCGAGCCGCGGGCCTCACGGGGCAGCACGGGCACGTTCCGGGAGACGTGGCGGCTGTGCTGGGAGCCCGAGTTGTCCGTGCGGGTGGCCGAGGCGGGCGTGTGGGGCACGACCGTGCTCGCCGCCGCGACCGCCAGGGCGGAGGCCGACGCCGTGGCCGCGCAGTCGCTCGCCGAGGTCACCGGTCTCGCCGAGGAATGCCTGCTGGCCGGGCTGCCGGACGCGCTCCCCGTGGTGATGCGGGTGCTCGCCGACCGGGCGGCGCTGGACGCGGACGTCGGGCACCTGGCCCAGGCCCTGCCGGCCCTGGTGCGCTCCCTGCGGTACGGCGACGTGCGCGGCACGCACACCGGCGCGCTCGCCGAGGTCGCCGCGGGTCTCGCCGAGCGTGTCTTCGTAGGGCTGCCGTCGGCCTGCGCCGCCCTGGACGCGGAGGCGGCGGAGCAGATGCGGGGCCACGTGGACGCGGTGCACGGGGCGGTGGGGCTGCTGGGCGACGTCCCCGTGCCGGGCCACCCCGACCTCGGTGGACGCTGGCACACGGTGCTGCGGGTGCTGGGACTGCGGGACACCGTGCCCGGCGTCGTCCGGGGGCGGGCGGTGCGGCTGCTGCTGGACGACGGAGAGCTGGCGCAGGAGGAGGCGGCGCGGCTCATGGGGCTCGTGCTGTCGCCGGGGACGCCGCCCGGGGACGCGGCCGCCTGGATCGAGGGGTTCGTCGGCGGCGGCTCGGGCGGCGGGATGCTGCTCGTGCACGACGAGCGGCTGCTCGGCCTGGTGGACGCCTGGCTGACGGGGGTGCCGACGGAGGCGTTCACGGATGTGCTGCCTCTGCTGCGGCGCACGTTCTCCGCCTACGAGCCGGGCGTCCGCCGCACGCTGGGCGAACTGGTCCGGCGCGGGCCCGCACACCGGGGCGGCCCGGCCGCGGGCGGCCCGGGCATACCCGGCTTCGCGGCCGAACTCGACCCGGGGCGCGCGGACGCGGTGCTGCCGGTGGTGCAGCTGCTGCTGGGACTGGACGGAGCGGCCGAGGCCGCCGACGACAACGATCTTGTGGGGGTGACGGCATGACCGTCGACGTGACGAGCAGGCTCAGGGCGGGGGCGGAGACGGCGGGCGCCGGACCGGACGGGGGAACGCCCCGGGCGCTGCGGGCGCACGCCGGTCCGAGAGCGGCCGTCCTGGTGATCCCGCTGTGGGAGCGGCCTCGCCCGGGAGCCCACCGATGACGCCGCAGACAGCGACGCCGCAGACTGCGAAGGCACGGACCGCGAAGGCACGGACGGCGCAGCCGCAGACCGCGACGGCACAGACCGCGACGACACAGACGGTGTCGGCTCGGGCGGCGGCGGACCCGGCGCGGGAGCGGCTCAGGCGCTGGCGCCTGGTGCTCGGGGGCGACGCGGCCGACGGCACCGGGTGCGCTCTGTCGGGGCAGGACGCCGCGATGGACGCGGCGCTGACCGCCCTCTACGGCAAGGGAGACGGGCAGGCGAGAGCCGGGCGGGACCGTTCGGCGGGGCTGGGGGCGTCGGCGCCGTCCGTGGCACGGTGGCTCGGCGACATCCGGACCTACTTCCCCTCGTCCGTCGTCCAGGTCATGCAGCGCGACGCCATCGACCGGCTCGGCCTGTCCACGCTGCTGCTGGAACCGGAGATGCTGGAGGCGGTGGAAGCCGACGTGCACCTCGTCGGCACCCTGCTCTCCCTCAACAAGGCGATGCCGGAGACGACGAAGGAGACGGCGCGGGCCGTCGTGCGCCGGGTCGTGGAGGACCTGGAGAAGCGGCTCGCCAGCCGCACCCGGGCCACCCTCACCGGCGCCCTGGACCGCAGTGCCCGCGTCAACCGGCCGCGCCACCACGACATCGACTGGAACCGCACGATCGCCGCCAACCTGAAGAACTACCTGCCGGAACACCGGACGGTCGTGCCGGAGCGGCTCATCGGGTACGGGCGGGCGTCGCAGTCCGTGAAGAAGGACGTCGTGCTGTGCATCGACCAGTCGGGGTCGATGGCGGCGTCGGTGGTCTACGCGTCCGTGTTCGGGGCGGTGCTCGCCTCCATGCGGTCCATCAACACCCGGCTCGTCGTCTTCGACACGGCGGTCGTCGACCTCACCGACCAGCTCGACGACCCGGTGGACGTACTGTTCGGCACCCAGCTCGGCGGTGGCACGGACATCAACCGCGCGCTGGCCTACTGCCAGTCGCAGATCACCCGGCCGGCGGACACGGTGGTCGTGCTGATCAGCGATCTCTACGAGGGAGGTATCCGGGACGAGATGCTCAAGCGGGTGGCGGCGATGAAGGCGTCGGGGGTGCAGTTCGTGGCGCTGCTCGCGTTGTCCGACGAGGGAGCACCCGCCTACGACAGGGAGCACGCGGCCGCGCTCGCCGCGCTGGGGGCGCCGGCGTTCGCCTGCACCCCCGACCTGTTCCCGGAGGTGATGGCGGCGGCGATCGAGAAGCGGCCGCTTCCGATACCGGAAACCGTGTGACGGGCGGCGCGTGAGCGCGGCGCGGCGCGTGCGCCCAGCAAAACCGGACATGACTACCCATCGGTAACAGGGGGCTTGCGCAACCTCGGGAGAGCCGTGCGAGGATCGACGCCCGGTCATCCGACGCCGCGTCAGCGGTGGGTCGCATTCCGCGCCTCGTACCGCACCGCGCCGCGTCGGGCTCGTGACCCGGCACCAGCCGCTCGTCAGCGCGCCCTGCCTTCGCTCGCCGACTCGCCCGGTCCGTTCCGCAGCACGGGAGGAACCGTTCCCATGAGCACGCCGGCCGCTCCGTCCGGTGCCGCCCCGCGCGCGATGCGCTCGGCGGCCGGACGGCTTGTGCTGCGCGCGGTGCTGCTGGTGGGCGGACTGCTCGCGCTCGGGTTCCTCTGCGGAGCCCCGGCACAGGCGGCGGAGAGCGGCTCCTCGACGGCGCCTCCGGCGTCTCCGGTGGTATTGGCGGCACCGGCAGCTCTGGGGCCGGCGGTCCCGGCGGCCTTGGCGGCCGAGGCCCTGCCGCCGGCTGCGGCGGCCACTCCCGGCGACTCCGGTGATTCCGGCGTCTCCGTCGACTCCGGCGTCTTCGCTCCGCGGGAGCCCTCGGCCTCCCGGGCCGCCGACGACGTCCTGCGGCCGCTGACCGATCAGGTCCTGCGGTCCGTGGACAAGCGGATCGTGCAGCCGGTCGGTGACGTGGCGGGGACCGTGGCCGCCGCGCTGGGTGAGGTGACGGAGCGGATACCGCCGCTGTCGTCGCTGCCCTCCCCGTCGGTGCCCGATTCCCCGTCCCTGCCCGAGATCCCCGGTCTGCCGTCCGCCCCCGGTGTGCCCGGCTCGCCCGGCCTGCCCACGCTTCCGGGGCAGACGGTGCCGGTACCGGTCACCTCGGCACCGCAACGGGGGGCGGAGCACTCCGCCGAGGATCCGTCCGGCGAGCGGCGGCCCGGGACGAACGTGTCGAGTAACGCGTCGAGCATCGTGTCGAGCGGCGCGGTGTACGGACCGCGGCTCGGCGACGCGGCCGGTGCCGTGACGCGAGGCGGGGAACAGCGGGCCGCCGTTACCGGGTACGCCCCCGCGCACCGGGCGCCCGCCGGCGACCCGGCCGCCGCCTCGGGCGACCGCGCCGCCTTCGACAGCGGCACCTCGCGTCACAGGGACGCCTCGGCCCTGGCCCTGAACGACCGCGCCCCCCTGCGGCTCGTGCCCGGCGCCATCGCGCGCTCCACCACGACCCAGGCCCGGGACAGGCACCGGGACATTCCGGTTTCCCCCGCTTAGGCGACAGTGCCTTCCCCCGCCACGGACCTGCCGCGCGGGGGCGGAACAGGTCTGCCCGTCCGTCCGGACTCCCTGTCGGGCTCCGGACGCAAGCCGCCGGCTCCGCTGGTCCTCCCGGCTCCCCGGACCACGACCGGCACCGGCCCCGGAAATGTCACCCAGCCTCCCAGGCCCGGGAACGCCCAGGACCGCCGCACACCACTCCGGTGCACACTCCGGTGCACCACTCCGGTGAGGGGCGTCCCGATGCGCCAGGGAGCGCTACCCGAGATCCGAAGGATCCGACGCGCTCATGAACAAGAACATCCGCCCTTCCCTCGTCGCAGCCGCCGACGTCAGGATGGCCACGGGCTGGAGGGTCGCCGAGGCCATCCGCGGTGCCAGGGCCGCCCGTGCCGCCAGGACCGCCCGTGCCGCGCAGGCCCGGCCCACGGTCGCCGTCCGAACGGTCGCCGCCGCCCCCGAATCCCTGCCGGACGTGCCGCACCTGCCGCACGTTCCCGACCTGTCGCACGCCCCCGATGGGCCGGATGGTCCCGTCGTGCCGGGCGTGAGCCCCGCGCGGCACCCCCAGAGCGAGGTCGACCACCTCTTCGGCCCGCTCTCCGTATTCGCCCCGGAGGTGGAGGAGACGCTCGCCGCGGCCCGGACCGACCTCCATGAGGTCGCCGACACGACGATTTCTCTTTCCACCGGGCATCAGAGCAGCACCCGTCGCATCTGACCGCCCCGACGTACCGCACGCCGTCACGCGGCACCCCGCGCGCCGTCACGCGGCGGGCGCTCGACTCGCGGAGCCGAAGGACCCGGACGGCCGAAAGCCGTCGGATTCGTCCGGCCGGACCTCCGCGGAACGGGCCGGGCGGACCCCATCGGGGTGGGGACCGTCCGCCCGGAACCCCGCAGGTGGCCTCTTCGCGCACCTCCGGGGTTGTTCAGGGGGCCTCACCGGGTCAACCCCAGCCCGGTGAGGCCCTTCCCCGTCTCCTCGCGGTCTCCGCGGGCTCTCCTCCCGCCCGCCTCACCGTCGGCACGCCGTGCCAGTGAGCGTGGCATCATGTGACAGGTATCACCGCTCAGGTGTGACCCGCGATTTAGAGACCCTCCGCCAGCGGCGATAACCTGCGAGACGGACATGCCGCGCGCTCGGACACCGTGTGCGCCTCCCTTGTGACAGACGGCGGACGTCACGTTGCCCTTCGCGGCACGCCCACGCATCCAACGAACCGCGAGATCACTGATAGGGACGGAAGCGCGTGGACCTGTTCGAGTACCAGGCGAGGGACCTCTTCGCCAAGCACGATGTACCGGTGCTGGCCGGTGAAGTCATCGACACGCCTGAGGCGGCCCGCGCAGCCACTGAGCGCCTCGGTGGCAAGTCCGTCGTCAAGGCCCAGGTGAAGGTCGGCGGCCGCGGCAAGGCCGGTGGCGTGAAGCTCGCCGCCACCCCGGACGAGGCCGTCGCCCGCGCGACGGACATCCTCGGCATGGACATCAAGGGCCACACGGTCCACAAGGTGATGATCGCCGAGACCGCTCCGGAGATCCTCGAGGAGTACTACGTCTCCTTCCTCCTCGACCGTGCCAACCGCACCTTCCTGTCCATCGCCTCCGTCGAGGGCGGCATGGAGATCGAGGAGGTGGCGGCCACCCGTCCGGAGGCCGTCGCCAAGGTCGCGATCGACGCCATCGACGGTGTGGACGAGGCCAAGGCCCGTGAGATCGTCGCGGCCGCCAAGTTCCCGGCCGAGGTCGCGGACAAGGTCGCGAACGTCCTCGTCAAGCTGTGGGACACCTTCATCAAGGAGGACGCCCTCCTGGTCGAGGTGAACCCGCTGGCGAAGGTGGCCTCCGGTGAGGTCATCGCCCTCGACGGCAAGGTGTCGCTGGACGACAACGCCGAGTTCCGTCACCCCGACTTCGAGGAACTCCACGACAAGGCGGCGGCCAACCCCCTGGAGGCCGCGGCCAAGGCGAAGAACCTCAACTACGTCAAGCTCGACGGCGAGGTCGGCATCATCGGCAACGGCGCCGGTCTCGTCATGAGCACCCTGGACGTCGTCGCGTACGCCGGTGAGAAGCACGGCGGCGTCAAGCCCGCCAACTTCCTCGACATCGGCGGCGGCGCCTCCGCCCAGGTCATGGCGAACGGCCTGGAGATCATCCTCGGCGACCCGGACGTCAAGTCCGTCTTCGTCAACGTCTTCGGCGGCATCACCGCCTGTGACGAGGTCGCCAACGGCATCGTCCAGGCGCTGAAGCTCCTGGAGGACCGGGGCGAGGAGGTCACCAAGCCGCTCGTCGTCCGCCTCGACGGCAACAACGCCGACCTGGGCCGACAGATCCTCACCGACGCCGACCACCCGCTGGTCCAGCGCGTCGACACCATGGACGGCGCGGCCGACAAGGCCGCCGAGCTGGCCCACGCCGCCAAGTAAGCACTCAGGACGAGGACACAACACACCATGGCTATCTGGCTCAACAAGGACAGCAAGGTCATCGTCCAGGGCATGACCGGCGCCACCGGCATGAAGCACACCAAGCTCATGATCGGTGACGGCACTCACGTCGTGGGCGGCGTGAACCCGCGCAAGGCGGGTCAGACCGTGGACTTCGACGGCACCGAGGTACCGGTGTTCGGCACCGTCAAGGAGGCCATCGAGAAGACCGGCGCCAACGTCTCCGTCATCTTCGTGCCGGAGAAGTTCACCAAGGACGCGGTCGACGAGGCCATCGACGCCGAGATCCCGCTGGCCGTCGTGATCACCGAGGGCATCGCCGTGCACGACACGGCCGCCTTCTGGGCGTACGCCGGCAAGAAGGGCAACAAGACCCGCATCATCGGCCCGAACTGCCCCGGCATCATCACCCCGGGCCAGTCCAACGTCGGCATCATCCCGGGCGACATCACCAAGCCGGGCCGCATCGGCCTGGTGTCGAAGTCGGGCACGCTGACATACCAGATGATGTACGAGCTGCGCGACATCGGCTTCTCCACGGCCGTCGGCATCGGTGGTGACCCGATCATCGGCACCACCCACATCGACGCCCTGGCCGCCTTCCAGGACGACCCCGACACCGACCTGATCGTCATGATCGGCGAGATCGGCGGCGACGCCGAGGAGCGGGCCGCGGCCTTCATCAAGGAGAACGTGACCAAGCCGGTCGTCGGCTACGTCGCGGGCTTCACCGCGCCCGAGGGCAAGACGATGGGCCACGCCGGCGCCATCGTCTCCGGTTCCTCCGGCACCGCGCAGGCGAAGAAGGAGGCCCTCGAGGCCGCCGGCGTCAAGGTCGGCAAGACGCCGACCGAGACGGCGAAGCTGGCGCGCGAGATCCTGGCCGGCTGAATCCGGCTGAATCCGGCTGAATCCGGCTGAATCCGGCTGAATCCGGCAGTACCGCCGTCCGTACGGCTCGTGGGCCCGCCCCCTTCCCGGGGGCGGGCCCACCGTCGTCACCGGGGCTTACCGCCGTCACCGGGGGCCACCGTCGTCACCGGGGATGCGTCACCGCGGCGCGTCACCGGGGGCCGACACCGCGGCGCGTCACCGGCGGGCGTCAGCGCGGCACGGGCAGCAGTCGGTCCGGGCCCCGGACGACCTGGGAGCGCAGCTTGGCCCGCAGCCGCGCCTCGCGCTGCGACAGCGGCCCCGGCGCGACCCGCGGCGGCAGCCCCTGCACGGTCTCCCCGGGCGGGACCGGGGGCTCGTAGTGCGTCGGCGCGGTGCGCAGGGTCAGCGCCGTGGTCGCGATCAGCGAGGCGGTGAAGGCCATCGCCGCCCGGGTCCAGAAACGCGCCCGGCGCTCGCAGTTCGTGCGCACGGACGTCGGGGCGGTGGCCCGCAGCCGTTCCGCGGAGGCCACCTCGGTCAGCCGCCGGTGCAGTACTCCGGGGGCCGCCAGCTCCGGCAGGCGCGCGGCGACCGCCTCGCGCGCGTACAGCAGCCGGTGTGCCGTCGCCGGGGTGCTCGCCTCCGTCTCCGCCGCGGTCTCCGGCAGGTCCAGGCCGACGCCGTCGTACAGCACGAGGGTGCGGCGGTGGGGCGGCGGGAGGTCCCGCAACGCCTGGAGCAGCGCGCGGTGGGCGGGGTCGGCCGGCGGCGGTTCGGGGTGCCGGTGGCGCGGGCGGAGGCGGTCCCAGGGGGAGAGCGCGCACTCATGTGCCGCCGCCCGCACCCAGCCCGCGGGATCCGGGTCGCGGGCCACCTCGGGCCAGCGTTGCCAGGCGAGGTGGAAGGCCCGCTCGACCGCCTCGCGCGCCGCCTCGCGCCGCCCGGTGAGGAGGTAGGCCTGCCGTACGAGGGCGGGGGCGCAGAACGCGTACAACGCGTCGAATGCCTGAGCGGGCGTCAGGTCGGTCTGCCGGCCGGGCCGGTGGCTCCGCGTCACTGCGCGCCCCTTCGTACGGAAAAGTACATAACCGTATATTGGGCGACACATCCGAGGTTCAGCGGTTACGACGGGAAAGAGCGTGTCGTTGGGAGCATGGCGGGCGTGACCCGGATGAACCCTCGCCGATCGCCGTCACCGCCGCGGCCGGCCCGGAGGAACCGCCGAGAGCCCCGGCCGGCCGTCGGCCTCGTGGGCGGTGCGGTCGCCGCCGGGCTCGGGCTCGGGGCGTTCGCCATGCTGGTGACCGTGCTGTGGATCAGCTCGCCGTACCCGGACACCGGGCCCCGCGGCGTGTTGCACGTCGCCGCCGCGCTGTGGCTGCTCGCGCACGGCGCGGAACTGGTCCGCACCGACACCCTCTCCGGTGTCCCGGCGCCGGTCGGCGTCACCCCGCTGCTGCTCCTCGCGCTTCCCGTGTGGCTGGTGCACCGGGCGGCCCGGGACGCGACGGACGCGGGTGAGATCGGTGAACCGCTCGTGCCGGGCCGCACGGCCTGGACGGGCGTCGTCGTCGGCTACCTCGCCGTCGCCGCGGCCGCCGCGCTGTACGCGTCGGGCGGTGAGCTGCGGCCCTCGTGGGCAGCGACCGCGGTGAGCCTGCCGCTGGTCGCCGCGGCGGCGGCCGGGGCGGGCGTGTGGACGGCGTACGGCCGTCCGTACGGGGCGGTGCACGGCGTGCCGGTCGCCCTGCCGGCGTCGGTGCGACGGTTCCTGCGGGGGGCCGATGCCCGGGACCGCCTGGTCGTGGCCGCACGGGCCGGGGCGGGCGGGGCGGCGGTGCTCGTCGGCGGCGGGGCACTGTTGCTGGCGGTCTCCCTGGTCCGGCACGGCGGGGTGGCGGAGGCGTCCCTGCTGCGGCTGACGGAGGACTGGTCCGGCCGGTTCGCGGTGCTGCTGCTGTGCGTGGCGCTGCTGCCGAACGCGACGGTCTGGGCGGCGGCGTACGCGCTCGGCCCCGGTTTCTTCCTGAACGCCGGCCATGTCGTCGCGCCCCTCTCGTCGGCGCCGGTGTCCTCGTCGCCGTCGTTCCCGCTCCTGGCGGCGGTGCCGGAACCGGGGGCCGGGGGCCCGGCGAACTGGGCGGCGGCGGGGTTGGTGCCGGCGGCGGCCGGGGTGACGGTGGGGTGGCTCGTGGGGCGGGCCGCGGACGGGGACGCCGTCCGCTCGCGTCGGTGGACCGCCGGAACGGCCGCGCTGGCGGCGCTGATGTGCGGGGGCGCGATGGCGGTGCTCGCGGCCCTGGCGGGCGGGCCGCTCGGCGTGGCGGCGCTCGCCCGGTTCGGTCCGGTGTGGTGGCAGACGGGCGGTGCGGCCCTGCTGTGGACGGCGGTCACGGCGCTCCCGACGGCGCTGGCCCGACGACCCCGCCACCACGACGCCGCACCCACACCCGGACCCGGCCTCGCACCGGTACCCGGCCCCGCACCAGAACCCGCGCCCGGACCCGCGCCCGCACCCGCAGCGGAACCCGCACCCGCAGCGGAACCCGCACCCGCGCCCGCACCGGAACCCGCGCCCGCATCCGTGCAGCCTGCCCGCCGCCGCCCGCGGCTGCGGATGCGGCTGCCCTCATTCGCGCGCCGTCCGTCCAGCAGGCCCGCCGTCCCGCCGCCGGCCGGCGTCCCCGGCGCCGACGACACCGAGGCGTACACCTTCCCCGGCTTGGACGACGCCGGCTTCCGGCCCTGGGACGCCCTGCCCCCGAACCCCCGGGCACAGGCGCCCGGCCCGCAGGAGCCGGGCGAGCCGCATGAACCGCAGCAGCCGCCCGAGCCGCCGTGACCCGAGCCGCCGTGACCCGAGCCGCCGTGACCCGAGCCGGGCCGCCGTGGGTCAGCTGTTCGCGTCCAGCACTCCGCGCAGTTCCTTCGGCAGGTGCTGGTTGCAGGACTGCTTCGCCTCGCTGGTGAGGGCGTCGCTCCGGCAGGTGTAGTAGTCGCTGTAGACCAGGTGCGCGGCGAAGTTCGCGGCGACCAGGACGATGGCCAGGGACGCCGTGACCAGGCCACTCACCGCCGCCGTCGTCTGCGGGCGGCCGGCCGCCTCCGGGCCGGCGCCGGCGCGCGGCTTGGCACGCAGCGCGCTGATGCCCCAGTACACGGAGAGCGCGCCGAGCAGCAGGGCCACGTACGGCCAGCCGAACAGGGAGAAGAAGAACGCCCACATGCCGCCCAGCAGCGCGTACCGGGCACGGCGCTGGACCGGGTCGGTGGGGTCCCAGCGCATGTTCGCGCCGGGGCCGGGGCTTTTGGGGGCCGGGCCCTCGCTGTCGCCGCGCTGAGCGCCGGGGCGTTCACCGAAGCCGCCGGAGGAGCGGCCGGGCTGGCGGTCGCTCCACTGGCTGCCCCAGGGCGAATGCCCGCCCTCGCCGGACGTGCCGTCGGAGTCCCCCGAGTCCCCCGAGCCCCCGGAACCGCCGGACCCTCCACGGCCCCCGGAGTCCCGTCCCACCGGGCCGCGCGGCTGCCAGGGCCGGTCCGGAGCGCCCTCCGGCGGCGGCGCGAACGGGTTGTCCTCCCGCGCGCCCCCCTCACGCCCGTCACCCCTCGTCCCGCCCGAGGGCGCGTCGGGAGGCGAGGCGGGCCGCTCCCGCAGCAGCACGCGGCTGTGCTCCCCTTCCTGCGCCGGAAGCGGGGGGAGGGCGAGGAGTCGCAGACTGCGGTCCGGCATCAAGTGAGCGTCTTCCCCTTGGCGAGTACGGTGGCTGTGGTGGGTCCGGCGGACCGGCCCGGCCTGAGCTGTCATCCCGGAAACGCTCCGCACGCCTGCCGCGTTCCCGAGCCCGCTCCCCGCAGACGCTACCTTCCGGCCACGCCCCCGTCCCACGGGGGCCGTCCGGTGTGCCGGTATCGTTGCTGACGGTCGGCCGCTTCGTAGACTTCCCCGTATCCGGGGGCGCGAAGCATTCGTACGACCATACAAACGCCTCCCCGAGAAAGGGCCCCGCCGTGGCCGCCAAGCCCGTGGCCAAGCGCCTCGTCGTGCTGGTCTCCGGATCCGGTACGAACCTGCAGGCGCTCCTCGACGCCATCGCGACCACCGGCGCCGAGGCGTACGGAGCCGAGATCGTGGCCGTCGGCGCGGACCGGGAGGGCATCGAGGGCCTCGCCCGCGCCGAGCGCGCCGGACTGCCCACCTTCGTGTGCCGGGTCAAGGACCACGACACCCGTGAGGCGTGGGACGCCGCCCTGGCCGAGGCCGTCTCCGCGTACCGGCCCGACCTCGTGGTCTCGGCGGGCTTCATGAAGATCGTGGGCAAGGAGTTCCTGGCCCGATTCGGCGGCCGGTTCGTCAACACGCACCCCGCGCTCCTGCCCAGTTTCCCCGGGGCCCACGGTGTGCGGGACGCCCTCGCGTACGGCGCCAAGGTCACCGGCTGCACCGTCCACTTCGTCGACGACGGCGTCGACACCGGACCGATCATCGCCCAGGGCGTGGTGGAGGTCCGGGACGAGGACGACGAGAGCGCTCTGCACGAGCGCATCAAGGAAGTCGAGCGAAGGCTGCTCGTCGAGGTCGTGGGGCGCCTCGCCCGCAACGGCTATCGCATCGAGGGACGAAAGGTAGTTATCCAGTGACCGCCGAGAGCAACAAGCGGCCGATTCGCCGGGCGCTCGTCAGCGTCTACGACAAGACCGGGCTCGAGGAGCTCGCCCGCGGCCTGAACGAGGCGGGCGTGGAGCTCGTCTCCACCGGTTCCACCGCCGCGAAGATCGCCGCCGCCGGCGTCCCCGTCACCAAGGTCGAGGAGCTCACCGGCTTCCCCGAGTGCCTGGACGGCCGGGTCAAGACCCTGCACCCGAAGGTCCACGCGGGCATCCTCGCCGACCTGCGCCTGGACAGCCACCGGGAGCAGCTCGCCGAGCTGGGTGTCGAGCCGTTCGACCTCGTCGTCGTCAACCTCTACCCGTTCCGGGAGACCGTCGCCTCCGGCGCCACGCCCGACGAGTGCGTCGAGCAGATCGACATCGGCGGCCCGTCGATGGTCCGCGCCGCCGCCAAGAACCACCCCTCGGTCGCGGTCGTCACCAGCCCCGCCCGGTACGCCGACGTCCTGGCCGCCGTCAAGGAGGGCGGCTTCGACCTCGCCACCCGCAAGCGGCTCGCCGCCGAGGCCTTCCAGCACACCGCCGCCTACGACGTCGCCGTCGCGAGCTGGTTCGCCTCCTCCTACGCGCCCGTCGACGAGTCGCAGTTCCCCGACTTCCTCGGCGCCACCTGGGAGCGCAAGAACGCCCTGCGCTACGGCGAGAACCCGCACCAGCCCGCCGCCCTCTACGTCGACGGCACGCAGGCCGGCCTCGCCGAGGCCGAGCAGCTGCACGGCAAGGAGATGTCGTACAACAACTACACGGACACGGACGCCGCCCGCCGTGCCGCGTACGACCACGCCGAGCCCTGCGTCGCGATCATCAAGCACGCCAACCCGTGCGGCATCGCGATCGGCGCGGACGTCGCCGAGGCGCACCGCAAGGCGCACGCCTGCGACCCGCTGTCGGCGTTCGGCGGTGTCATCGCCGTCAACCGTCCGGTCAGCAAGGAGATGGCGGAGCAGGTCGCGGAGATCTTCACCGAGGTCATCGTCGCGCCCGACTACGAGGACGGCGCGCTGGAGGCCCTCGCCAGGAAGAAGAACATCCGCGTGCTGAGGGCGCCCGGCGCCCCGGCGAACCCGGTCGAGGTCAAGCCCGTCGACGGCGGCGTCCTGGTGCAGGTCACCGACCGCCTCCAGGCCGACGGCGACGACCCCGCGGGCTGGACGCTCGCGACCGGCGAGGCGCTGTCCGAGGCGGAGCTCGCCGAGCTGGCCTTCGCCTGGAAGGCGTGCCGGGCCGTGAAGTCCAACGCCATCCTGCTCGCCAAGGACGGCGCCTCGGTCGGCGTCGGCATGGGGCAGGTCAACCGCGTGGACTCCGCGAAGCTCGCGGTGGATCGGGCCGGCGCGGAGCGGGCGCGCGGCGCCTACGCTGCCTCGGACGCGTTCTTCCCCTTCCCCGACGGTCTGGAGATCCTCGCTGAGGCCGGTGTCCGGGCGGTCGTCCAGCCCGGCGGCTCGGTCCGCGACGAACTGGTCGTCGAGGCCGCGGAGAAGGCGGGCATCACGATGTACTTCACCGGTACCCGGCACTTCTTCCACTGATCGCGACGTCGCCCGGTCGCGGCAGCCGCTGACCGCGGCAGCCGCTGACCGCGGCGTCGCCCGACCGCGACGTCCGTCGATCAGGGCGTCCGTCGATCGCGGCGTCCGTGTGACGCGGCAGGGCCGTGTCCCTCCCCGCGGGGTGGGACACGGCCCTCGTGTGTCAGCGGCGCGGACGGCCTGGACGGCCTGGACGGCTCGGCGCGAGCGGCCCCGCCGGCTCAGTAACGCGCTCGGTTGAACCAGGCGTTGCCGTTGGCGTTGCCGACGAACACGGCGATCAGGATGCCGAGCACCGTGTGGATGAGGCCGACGATGATGAACGGGTAGATGCCGAGGACCGCGGTGATGATGCCGAAGATCATCGCCGCGACGCGCACGCCGTTGCCGCCGGTGTTGAACTTCACCGCCAGCAGGAGTGCGAACACGCCCCAGGCCAGCGCGAACACCGTGAAGCCCCACAGTGCGCCGGTCGAGTAGTTCTTGAGCTGCTCGAAGGCCGCCTCGTTGTCGAGGGAGCCGTTCTTGGCGGCCTGGATGGTTGCGGCGCTGAAGGCGAACAGGGCCACGCCCAGCAGCTGCAGGGCGACGATGACCCAGAGCAGGATGCGGGCCGCGCTCACGGTGCCCGGCATCGTCGTCATCATCGGGGCGCCGCCGTAGGGCTGCGGCGCGGGAGCGGCGGGGTAACCGTAGCCGGGAGGCTGCTGCTGCGGGTAGCCGTAACCCGGCTGGCCCTGGGGGTAACCCGGCTGCTGACCCTGGGGATACCCCGGCTGCTGCCCCTGGGGGTAGCCCGGCTGCTGGCCCGGGGGCGGGCCGTAGGGGTTGTGGGGATCGCCGAAACTCATGGCGGGGTTTCCTCCGTTGCTCCAGGTGCGGGGACGACGCGCGGCGCCGTACGGAGGAAGATCCGAAAAGAATCCGAGTCTGCGGTGCGTCCCCCCGATGAGCTGCCCGCGGCACTGTTCCGCCATCGTTCTTTACCGGTGACTTACTTGTCCAGCCGCATTCCGCAGGTGTTGTGCAAGTGCAACATCGCTGATCATGGCCGGACACCGGGGGAGCGGCACCGTGCCGTCCGGAGGGACCCGGATTGGAACCGGGGGGCCGTCATCCGCGAGGATGGGGCCATGACCGCCCAGATTCTCGATGGCAAGGCCACCGCAGCCGCGATCAAGTCCGATCTGACCGCCCGCGTGGCGGCGCTGAAGGAGAAGGGCATCACGCCCGGCCTCGGCACCATCCTGGTCGGGGACGACCCCGGCAGCCAGAAGTACGTCGCCGGCAAGCACCGCGACTGTGCCCAGGTCGGCATCGCCTCCATCCAGCGCGAGCTGCCGGCCACGGCGACGCAGCAGGAGATCGAGGCGGTCGTGCGCGAGCTGAACGAGGACCCGGCCTGCACCGGTTACATCGTCCAGCTGCCGCTGCCCAAGGGCATCGACGAGAACCGCATCCTGGAGCTGATGGACCCCGACAAGGACGCCGACGGCCTGCACCCGATGAACCTCGGCCGCCTGGTCCTGAACGAGCCGGCCCCGCTGCCCTGCACCCCCAACGGCGTGCTCACCCTGCTGCGCCGCTACGGCGTGGAGATCAAGGGCGCCGAGGTGGTGGTCGTCGGCCGCGGTGTCACCATCGGCCGGCCGATGCCGCTGCTGCTCACCCGCCGCTCCGAGAACGCGACGGTGACCCAGTGCCACACGGGCACCCGCGACCTGCCGGCGCACCTGCGGCGTGCCGACATCATCGTCGCGGCAGCGGGCTCCGCCCATCTGATCCGTCCGGAGGACGTCAAGCCGGGCGCCGCCGTCCTCGACGTGGGTGTCTCCCGCAGCGCCGAGGGCAAGATCGTGGGCGACGTGCACCCGGACGTGGCCGAGGTGGCCGGCTGGATCTCCCCCAACCCCGGCGGCGTCGGTCCGATGACCCGGGCCCAGCTGCTCGTCAACGTGGTCGAGGCGGCGGAGCGCCGTGCAGGCTGAGGACTCCGACGACCTCCAGGTGCGGGACGCGGTCAGCGCGCCGGACGCCGAGGGCAGGCCGCGCCGCGTCACCCGCCGCTTCCCGCTGTTCACCAGGGACACCGCCCGCCCCGAGGGCGGCGGCCGGGCCGCGCCGGGCGACGCCCCGGCGCCCGCCCGGCAGTGGCCGGTCCTCACCGTGCTGGGCCTGGTCGCGTTCGGCCTGTTGCTGACCGCTCTCGACGCCTTCCGGTACGGCACGCTGCTGATCGGCGTCGCGCTGGTCGCCGGCGGTGTGCTGCGCTGGCTGCTGCCCGACGTCGGCATGCTCGCCGTGCGCTCCCGCTTCACGGACATCGTCACCTACGGGGCCCTCGGGCTGGCGATCGTGCTGCTGGCGCTGATGGTCCAGCCGAACCCCTGGCTGCAGATCCCGTTCCTGAAGGACACCCTGCACTTCACGGTCAGCGGTTAGCGGAACGGCCCGCCCGGGGGCGCTCCACGCGGCGTCGGCCCCGCGCGGCGTCGGCCCGTCCCCTCCCCCGAGCAAGGACGGGCCGCCGCCCGGATCAACCCTCTCCCGCGGTGAACCGCCTGTTCAACGGCTGTCCGCGCGCTGTGGCACGGAGGTGACCGTTTCGCTACGGTGTCCGCGCTTCGCCACGGACGAGGGAACCGCACACCGCCCGGCGCCGTCCCTCGCACCGACCGGGCAACCGACGACAGCGCCGAAGACAGCGCCGACGCCTGCCCGACCGGCGTGACCGGCGTGACGGGCGCGACCGGCATGACCGCGCGATCGGCGTGACCGGCCCGACCGGCGTGACTGACGGCGGTCGGTGGGAGACTGGACCGGGTCCCGGCCGGCGTGCGACGGTGCACGCCCGGCCCCGACGCGCCCGTGCGCCCCCACCCCGGGAACTGAGATCCTGAGTCGGCGCATCCCTGTGGGCAGCCGGAGGGGTCTCGGCGGAGGGCACCACGCGCGGGGGCGGAGAACAGCACCACACCCGGGGGAAGAGGGGGGAAGCAATGCCTCGTTGGAAGGCCTTGCCGGAGGACCTGGATCCGCAGATCAGGGAGTTCGCGAGCCAGTTGCGGCGGCTCGTGGACCGCAGTGGACTGAGCATCGCGTCCGTGGCCGACCGTACCGGCTACAGCAAGACGTCCTGGGAGCGTTACCTGAACGGCCGGCTGCTCGCGCCCAAGGGCGCCATCGTCGCGCTGGCCGAGGTCACCGGCACCAACCCGATCCACCTGACGACGATGTGGGAGCTCGCCGAGCGTGCCTGGAGCCGTTCGGAGATGCGCCACGACATGACCATGGAGGCGATCCGGATCTCGCAGGCGCGCGCCGCGCTCAGCGAACTGGCCACGCCCCCGGCGAACGCCAGGGGCAAGCAGTCCCGCAGGAGCGGCGGAGCGGCGCCGACACCCGGCGTCGCCGGACCGGCGGGCGTCGCCCCGACGGTGCCGCCGCGTCCGGCGCCGGACCCGGCGGACGACGGGACGGGCCCGCGGCTCGGGGGCGGCGCCGCGGGCGCCGGGCCGTCCTCCGGCGGACAGGGCACCAACTCGTGGAACATGGCCGGCTACCGCGGCCCGGCCGCGTCCGGCGGCCGCCGTCCGGGTGCCGGGACGCCGGCCCCCGGCGGTGCCGGCCGGACACCGGGCACCCCGAGCCCGTACGCCGACCCCGCGCAGGGACCGCGGCGCGGCGGCGGGTCCGCCGGCGGGGGCGGCGGCAAGCGGCGGCTGACGATGGTCCTCGCGGGCGCCGTCGGTGTGCTGGTCGTGATCGCGGGCGTGTTCTTCCTGGCCGACGGCGGGGGCAAGGCCGACGAGGGCGGGAAGAAGTCCCCGTCGCCCTCCGCCGACGTCGCCACCGAGCTGCCGCCCGGCGTGAAGTGCAGCGGCGACTCCTGCACCGGCAAGGACGCGGAGAGCATGGGCTGCACCAAGGACGCCACCGCGGTGACCACCGCCAAGACCGCGACCGTCGGCACGACCACCGTCGAGGTCCGCTACAGCGAGACGTGCGACGCCGCCTGGGGCCGCATCACCCAGGGCGTCCAGGGCGACCAGGTCCGGGTGTCGGCGGGCAAGGCCCGGCAGACCGACAGCATCACCACGGCGGGCGACACGATCGCGTACACGCCGATGGTGGGCGTGCGGGACCCGGGCGACGCGACGGCGTGCGCGACGCTGGCGTCCGGGCAGCAGGGCTGCACGAAGTGAGCCGGGCGGGGGACGTCCGCGAAAGAAAATCCCGGCGCAGGGATTAGGCGTCCGCGTCCCGGGCACGCGAACCGTACCCCCACGGGAGTCCGGCACAGTCGGGACCCCCACCAGGCGGCCGTCTCCGTCCCTCCTCTCCCGGACGGGCGGCCGCCGTCCCATGTCGCGCGCCGCCGACCCGGCTCGCGCCGCCTTCCCGGGCCGCGGCCGGCGGCGTCCCGTGTTGCGGCGGCGTCACTCTGTGGGACGGGCCACACAACCCCGGACGTCCGGCATCCCGGATGCGCGATAGCCTGACCGGTGGATCTCTTGATACCAAGAGATCGATCATCCGCACGTCCGCACCCCCGGGCAAGGACGCCCACCGCCAGCTGTCATACGGAGAACGCCATGACCCGCACTCCCGTGAACGTCACCGTCACCGGCGCGGCCGGCCAGATCGGTTACGCCCTGCTCTTCCGCATCGCCTCCGGCCAGCTGCTCGGCGCGGACGTGCCGGTCAAGCTCCGCCTGCTGGAGATCACCCCGGCGCTGAAGGCCGCCGAGGGCACGGCCATGGAGCTGGACGACTGCGCGTTCCCGCTCCTGCAGGGCATCGACATCACCGACGACCCGAACGTGGCCTTCGACGGCGCCAACGTCGCCCTCCTCGTCGGCGCCCGCCCGCGCACCAAGGGCATGGAGCGCGGTGACCTGCTGCAGGCCAACGGCGGCATCTTCAAGCCGCAGGGCAAGGCCATCAACGACAACGCCGCGGACGACATCCGGGTCCTCGTCGTCGGCAACCCGGCCAACACCAACGCGCTGATCGCCCAGGCCGCCGCGCCGGACGTACCCGCCGAGCGCTTCACCGCCATGACCCGCCTCGACCACAACCGCGCGCTCACCCAGCTCGCGAAGAAGACGGGCACCACGGTCGCCGACATCAAGCGCCTGACCATCTGGGGCAACCACTCCGCCACCCAGTACCCGGACATCTTCCACGCCACGGTCGCCGGCAAGAACGCCGCCGAGGCCGTGAACGACGAGAAGTGGCTGGCCGAGGACTTCATCCCGACCGTCGCCAAGCGCGGCGCCGCGATCATCGAGGCCCGTGGCGCCTCGTCCGCCGCCTCCGCCGCCAACGCCGCCATCGACCACATCCACACCTGGGTCAACGGCACCGCCGAGGGCGACTGGACCTCCATGGGCATCCCGTCGGACGGCTCCTACGGCGTCCCGGAGGGCCTCATCTCCTCCTTCCCGGTCACCTGCAAGGACGGCAAGTACGAGATCGTCCAGGGCCTGGAGATCAACGAGTTCTCCCGCACCCGCATCGACGCCTCCGTCAAGGAGCTCGAGGAGGAGCGCGAGGCGGTCCGCTCGCTCGGCCTGGTCTGACGGCTCCGCGGCCCCGGCGCTCCCCGCCAGGAGCCCGCACACCCCGCGCGGCGCGAGCCGCGCAGCCCGCACGGGCCCCGTTCCGGTTCTGTCCGGACGGGGCCCGCGCCCGTTTCCGCCGCCGCTGCCCGCAGCGGCACCCGCGAGGGGCGGTCCGCGGGGAATCCGGTGTCGCGGGACCTTCCCGTCCCCCTATGCTGATGGCCTGTCAGCCGGACGTCTGAGAACGGTCTTTCCACGCATCGGGGGATTGGCGTGAGCACCGCCTACGTGCCGCAGCAACCGCAGCCGACGACGCCCGCGGGAGCGCCGCCGGCACCGCCCACCCCGCCGCACGCCAGCGAGGCGACCCGGCTGCTGTGCGCGGGCGCCTACCTGGACTCCGGTTACCGCGACCGGGTCATCGAGCAGCTCCACCTCAACGAACAGCGGATCGTCGCGCCGTCACTCGGCTTCGACGCCGCCCGTGTCCTGGCCCACGCCCTGCGCGCCCGCCGCCAGGAACTGCTGTGGGCGGGAGCGGTCATCGGCCTGTGGGCGGTCGGCGGGGCGCTCAGCGGCGGGCTGCTGCTCTTCTTCCTGTGGTCCAGCCTGGCCCTCGCCGTCGCCCCCTGGATCAGGGGCCGTGCCGCACAGCCGCCCCTGTACCGGCTGGCCGCCGCGTTCCTCGTCCGCTGGTGGGGCCGTATCGCGTTCGCGGCGCTGCTGGGCCTGACGGTCTACCAGGCGTTCGGCGGCGCCGGTTCGGACGACTCCTCCTCCAACGGTTCGTCGTACGACGGCTACTACGGCTCCTCCGGCTCCGGGAGCGCCACCGACGTCCTCGTCCCCAGCGCCGACGCCCTCCAGGGCCTGGCGAAGCCCTGGCAGGCCTGGCTCGCCCTCGGCGTGTTCGCGCTCATCGCATGGTGCGCGCATGCCCAGCGCAATCAGTTCGGCCGCGCGCTGGCCACCGAACTCTCCCCGCAGCGCTTCCCGGACGCCGCCGGCGACCCCGCCGAGCAGTCCGACAACCCGCGCTTCCAGCGGCTGAAGCAGCGCATCCGGCTCGAACAGCACGCGCCGCTGGTCATGTACCACGAGGCGCGCCCGTTCTGCGGGGCGGGAACGGCGCACGAGACCTGGGTGCTCGCCGTGGAACTCAAGCGCGACGAGCTGACCAAGCACCAGCAGCCGCTCAGCAACCGCACCGTCCTGGAGAAGATCCGGCCACTGCTCGAACAGCTCCGCGTGCCGTCGGCGCACGCCGGCCCCGGCGTCCGGGACCGGCTGCGCCGGCTGGAGATCGACGAGTGCGTGTTCCTGCCCGTCGAGGGCCTGCTCAGCCGCGACCAGGCGCCGTACACCGCGGCCGCCTTCGAGGAGCACCGGGCGCGCGCGGTCGAGGAGGGCGCGGAGAAGCGGCGGCACTTCCTGCGCATCCGGGTCGGCGGCTGGGAGGAGGAGCTGGTCGTCACCGTCTTCGTGCGCATCCACACCCAGGGCCGGATGCTCATGCTGGAGGTCGCCCCGCACGTGCTGAACCCGGTCCGCCAGGACTTCAAGGACGCCGACCGTGCGGCACACCGGTTCCGCAACAACACCGCACTCGGCAAGGCCGCCGGGGCGATCGTCCTGGTGCCCGCGTCCGCCGGCCGTTCGCTGGCCCAGCTCGGCCGCGGCCTGGCCTACGTGTGGCGGCTGCTGACCGGCGGCTACGCGGGCGCCCTGCCCGACGGGCCCGAATTGTCGGTGCGCGAGCTGGGTTCGGCCCCGGCCGGCTCCCTCTTCCAGGACATGGACGTCGCCCGCTACCTGCGCAGCCTGCAGGACCGGGTGGCGAACGGCGTACGGGCCGCGCTGGCCGAATGCGGTTACGAGACCGGCGAGTTCGCCCAGAAGATCGTGAACATCAGCAACGGGGACGTGAACATCGGCCGGGTGGACAACTCCACCTTCGCCGTCGGCAGCCACGCCACCGCATCCACCGCATCCACCGCATCCACCGTCTCGGGCGGCACCGCGCCGCAGAAGGGAGCCGACAGCAATGGCCAGTGAGGAACCCACCGTCAACTTCGGCGACGTCTCGCACAGCACTTTCGCCGTCGGCAGCCACGCGCACGCCGAGAGCCACCACCGGCACGGGCCGGGCGCGGTGCGCGACGAGGACGCCGAGGCGCTGCTGAAGGCGGTGCGCGAGCTGCGCGCCGATCTGGAGCGGGTGCGCGGCACCGCCCGGACGGCCGCGCTGGACGAGGCGCTCGCCGACACCGAGGACCAGCTCGCCCGCACCGGGCAGGCGGACCCCACCCGACGGGAGCGTCTGCGCGCCCTCCTCTCCGACTCCCAGGCGCTGTTGAGCGTCCTGGCCTCGGCCGGCGCCGTGGCCGGCCTGCTGGGGATGTGAGAGGAACACCATGAGCGGGGGACGGTACTGGAACGAGGACACCCAACGCTGGGAGGACGCCGCTCCGGGAGGCCCTCCGGCGGCACAGCCGACGGCGCCGCCGCCGGCCCGGCCGGAGTTCGCCCCGGGCCCGGCGGCGGACGGCGCGGGTACCGCGGACGGCCCGGGCACGGCCGGGGGAACCGGCGCGCCGACCGGAGCCGCCGGAGCCACCGGATCAGCCGAAGCCACCGGCCTGACGGGCGACGGTGAGGCGCGGGCGAGCGGCTGGCCCGGGGGCGGCCCGGCGAGCGGGTGGCACGGGCCGGGCGCCGGGGGAACCGTGGTGGACGGCGGCGGCGCTGTGCCCGGGGCGCCGGCAGCCGGCGCGGGCAGTTGGCCGGCCTACGGGCCCGGTACCGGCGGCGCCGCCTGGCCGTACGGTGAAGCCGGTGCCGGTGCCGGTGCCGGTGCCGGCGGTGGCCTCGGCTGGCCGGCGCCCGTGGAGCTGTCGTCGGAGGCGCCGGCCGGCCGGTCCTCGCGGCGGCTCGTGTGGTCCGTGGTCGTCGGTGCCGCCGCCGTCGGCGTCGTCGTGAGCCTCGTACTGACCCTGGTGGTCGGCAAGAACGACGACCCGGGCCACGGCCGGGCCGCGGCGGGCACCTCCGCCGGTCCCGCGCCCTCCGAACAGACGTCGTCCGGACCGCCCGCCTCCACGGCGTCCGCGTCCGCGGCGTCCGCCTCCCCGTCGGCCACCGCGCCTCCCGCCGGCTACGAGTCCCACGACGACGAGGAGGGCTTCAGGGTCGCCGTCCCCGAAGGGTGGACGCGCAGCACCGTGCCCTCCCAGTACGGCATCGCCGTGGTCAACTACCGCAGCCCGGACCGCGAGCACCGGCTGCAGGTCTACCAGGTGCAGGAGTCCTCCCCGGCCGCATCCTTCCGGCTGTACCTCTCCGCCGAGACCCGGAAGCCCGCGGGTTTCGAGGAACTGGACCTGAAGACCCTCGACGACGGCGAGTTCCGGGGCTCGCGCCTGGAGTACCTGGCCGACAGGATCAAGGGCGAGCCCGACATCGGCACCTGGCACGTCGTGGACGAGCGTTTCTTCGCCCCGGACGGCAACATCTACGCCATCGCCTCCTACGGCCCCGAATCCGACGGCCGCGACGACGAACTGAAGGCGCTCACCACGGCGTTGGAATGGTTCTGCCCGCCGTACACCACCTGCGACGCCGACCCGGCGCTGGACTGACCGGGCGGCAGCCCGCCCTGCGCCCTGGCGGCAGCCCTCATCCGTGCGTGCACGAAGGCGGCTTCGCCTCCATGACGCGCGTCACGCCCTCGGCGTGCGGTTCGCCCCCGTCCGTCCGCACGCTCCGCCCCCGTCCGTCCGCACGCTCCGCCCGGACGGGCCGCCCGGACGGGCCGCCCGGACGCGGCGCCCTCAGCCGGCGAGCCGAGCGGCGATCTCCCCGACGGCAGCCGCCGCCCGGCGCTGCAGCCCCGGACCGAACGTGACGCGGGTGGCCCCGAGTTCACCGAGTTCGGCGGGCGAGGGGCCCTCGCCGTCCAGCCGCGCCAGCACGTTGACCGGGCCCTGGATCCCGGACCGCAGCAGCGGCAGCGCCTTCACCGGCGCGGCGATGGGATACACGCAGTCGGCGCCCGCGGCGACGTACGACGCGGCCCGCTCGATGGCCCGTTCGGGATCGTTCTCGCCCCGCAGGAAGGTGTCCACGCGGGCGTTGACGAACAGCTCGCCGCCGGCCGCGTACCGCACCTCGGCCAGCCACTCGGCGTGCTGCCGCGGGTCCTTCAGCACGCCGTCCGCGGAGTCCTCCAGGTTGCAGCCGACCGCCCCGGCCGCCAGCAGCCGTTCCACCAGTTCCTTCGGCGCCAGCCCGTACCCGCCCTCGACGTCCGCCGACACCGGCACGTCCACGGCCCGCACGATCCGGGCCACCGCCGCGAACATCTCGTCGGCCGGGGTCCGCCCGTCCTCGTACCCGAGCGAGGCCGCGACCCCGGCGCTGGGGATCGCGAGCGCCGGGAACCCCGCCCCGGCGCACGCCCGGGCGCTCGCCGCGTCCCAGGGGCCGGGCAGCACGAGCGGGTCCGCGGGATCCCGGCGGCGGTGCAGGGCCCGGAAGACGTCGGTCTTGTTCACGGTGTGTACCCCCCGGGCTCGATGCGGCGGCCGACCATCACCCGGTTCCAGTTGTTGATGGCGACGATCAGGGCGATCAGGTGGGCGAGGCGTACGTCGTCGAAGTGCCCCGCGGCCTCTTCGTACACCTCGTCCGGCACGAAAGCTCCCTGGGAGGCGCCCCCGGTCGGCACGGTCACCGCCTCGGTCAGCGCCAGCGCGGCCCGCTCGCGTGCGTCGAAGACGTCGTCCCCGGCCTCCTCCCAGGCGCTCAGCAGACCGAGCTGCCGCTCGCTCACGCCGTGCTTGCGGGCGATGGCCAGATGCATGTCGAGGCAGAACGCGCAGTGGTTGATCTGCGAGGCCCGGATCACCACCAGCTCGGCGAGCGCGGGGTCGCCGAGGCCGTTCTTCGCGGCGGCGCTGAGCGCGGACAGCGCCTTGCCGACCTCCCGGTCCAGGAGTCTCGTGCGGCTCACTTGTGCTGCCCCGGCCGGTAGTGACCCGGCACCATGCGGGTGGTCACCCCGAACCGGTTCCAGGCGTTGATCACCGTGATCGCGGCGATCAGCTGCGCCAGTTCGGCCTCCTCGAAGTGCTCGGCCGCGCGGTCGTACACCTCGTCCGGCACGAAACCTCCCCCAGACTTCGTCCGGGAGGTGCCCCCAGTGAGGACGGTGATCGCCTCGGTCAGCCCGATCGCGGCCAGCTCCTTCTCCGTGTAGAAGTGCCGCGACTCCTCCCATGCGCTGAGCTGCACGATCCGCTCCACGCTCTCGCCCGCGGCGAGCGCGTCCCTGGTGTGCATGTCGAGGCAGAACGCGCAGTGGTTGATCTGGGAGGCGCGGATCTTCACCAGCTCGTACAGCGCCGGGTCCAGGCCCTGCCGGGCGGCCGCGTCCAGCCGGACCATCGCCTTGTAGACCTCGGGCGCGTGCTGCGCCCAGCGCAGGCGGGGGGTGTGCTCGGGGGCGTACCGGGCGGTGGTTTCCTTCGTGGTCATGCCTCGACCCTAGGAGCCGGGCAGCCCAGGAGTATGGTCCACTTCCATGGCGAAACCTTGGGCCGTTCCGGGTGTCGACCTGCATCTGGAACCGGCCGGCCCGCAGCCGCGCAAGGGCCTCACCGACGCCCTGCGCGAGGCCGTCCGCACCGGCCGGCTGGCCCCCGGCACCCGCCTGCCGTCCTCCCGCGCGCTCGCCGCCGACCTGGGCATCGCCCGCAACACGGTCGCCGGCGCGTACGCCGACCTGGTGGCCGAGGGCTGGCTGACCGCCCGGCAGGGCTCGGGCACCCGGGTCGCCCCCGGGGTGCCGTCCACGCCCGCACGGCAGCGGGAGAGCGGGCGGGGCGGCCCGGCGCCGCGCCCGCACACCGGTGACCGCGACCGCCCCGCCTTCGACCTGCGCGCCGGCAGCCCCGATCTGTCCGCGTTCCCGCGCGCGGAGTGGCTCAGGTCCGCCCGCCGGGTGCTGAACGCGGTCCCGTACCACGCCCTCGGCTACGGCGACCCGCGCGGCCGCGCCGAACTGCGCACCGCCCTCGCCGGCTACCTCGCCCGGGCGCGCGGCGTGCGCACCGACCCCGACCGGGTCCTGGTGTGCTCCGGGTTCGTGCACGCCCTGCGCATCCTCGGCACGGTGCTGCGGGCGCGCGGGGCGCGGACGGTCGCCGTGGAGTCGTACGGCCTGCCGCCGAGCTGGAGCGTGCTCGAAGCGGCCGGACTGCGCACCGCACCGCTGCCGTTCGACGAACTGGGCACCGATTCCACGGCGTCGACGGACGCCGCCGCCGTCCTGCTCACCCCCGCCCACCAGTTCCCGATGGGCGTGCCCCTGCACCGGGACCGGCGGGCCGCCGTCCTGGACTGGGCGCGGCGCACCGGCGGCCTGGTCCTGGAGGACGACTACGACGGCGAGTTCCGCTACGACCGTCAGCCCGTCGGTGCCCTCCAGGGTCTGGACCCCGACCGCGTCGTCTACCTCGGCACCGCCAGCAAGTCCCTCGCCCCCGGCCTGCGGCTGGCGTGGATGGCGCTGCCGCCCGGCCTCGCCGAGGAGGCGGCGTCGGCGAAGGGCGCCACCGACACCTGCGGCGTGCTGGACCAGCTCACCCTGGCGGACTTCCTCACCTCCGGCGCCTACGACCGTCACGTCCGCTCCGCCCGGCTGCGCTACCGGCGCCGCCGGGACGCCCTGGTCGCGGCCCTCGCCGCCCGCGCCCCCGACGTGCGGGTCACCGGCATCGCGGCCGGCCTGCACGCCGTCCTGCGCCTCCCGCCCGGCACCGAGCGGCCGGTGGTGCAGGCCGCCGCCTGGCAGGGCCTCGCCCTGCAGGGCCTGTCCCGCTTCCGCCACGCCGACGCGGTCGCGGAGCCCCTGGACGCGCTCGTCGTCGGCTACGGCACACCGCCGGAGCACGGGTGGACCGGGGCGCTGGAGGCGCTGTGCCGGGTGCTGCCGTAGACAGGGCACGGTCCCGTCCTCGCGTAACAGGGCACGACCCCGCCCTCGCGCCCCGGCCGGCCGGTCTCTAGGCTGTCCGCCGGACATCAGGGAAACACCAGGGGGACGCATCATGGCGGACGCACGAAGACAACTCCGTTCGGGCACGGTCGTGCTCGGCGGCATGGGACTGCTCGCGGCGGCCCTCACCGCCTGTTCCTCCGACCCCGACAAGCGCTGCGTCGACCGCGACAGTTACACCCTCGCCAAGGGCTACAAGGTCGTCGCCGACAAGAACTGCAAGTCCACCAAGTCCCCGGCCGACGGCGTCTGGTACTACGGCGGGAAGAAGAAGGGCGGCTGGGTCGAAGGCGGCTCCTTCACCAAGCCGGGCAAGGGCGGCGGCAGTTCGAGCGGCGGCAGCCACGGCGGCGTCGACCGCAGCGGCTTCGGCAGCGGCAAGGGCAGCTCGGGCGGCTGAACACCCGTGGAAAGACACCCGATCACCCCGCGCCCCGACTGGCAGCGCACGGTCGAGGAGCAGGGGCTCGTCTACCCGCTGACCCGCCACCCCGACGGCTCCCTGCGCCCCTACTGGGACGAGAGCGCCTACTACTCCTTCACGCTCCCCGAGGTCGAGGCCCTGGAGGAGACCGTCGAGGAACTGCACCGCATGTGCCTCGCCGCGGCCGGCCACATCGTCACCGCCGGACGCTTCGCCGACCTCGGCATCACCGACCCGCGGATCGCCCGGGCGGTCGCCGAGTCCTGGCACCGCCGCGCCGAACTCCCCTCCGTCTACGCCCGGTTCGACCTGCGCTACGACGGCACCGGCCCCGCCAAGCTGCTGGAGTACAACGCCGACACCCCCACCTCACTGGTGGAGGCGGCCTCACCCCAGTGGTTCTGGATGCGGGACCGCTTCCCCGGTGCCGACCAGTGGAACTCGCTGCACGAACGCCTCGTCGCCGCCTGGCGGAAGCAGGCGCCGCTGCTGCCGCCCGGCAGCCCGCTGCACTTCGCGCACTCCTCGGCCGACGAGCTCGGCGAGGACCTGATGACGGTCGCCTACCTGAAGGAGACCGCCGAGCAGGCCGGCCTCGAGACCGACTGGATCTCCATGGAGGAGATCGGCTTCGACTCGCTGACCGGCCGCTTCGTCGACAACCGGCTCCGCTTCATCCGCAGTTGCTTCAAGCTCTACCCCTGGGAGTGGCTCACCACCGACCGCTTCGGCGGCCATGTCCTGGACACCCTCGACAACGGCGGCGGCACCGGCTCCACCCTGTGGATCGAGCCCGCCTGGAAGATGCTCCTGAGCAACAAGGCGCTGCTGGCGATCCTGTGGGAGCTGTACCCGGACCACCCCAACCTGCTGGCCGCCCACCTCGACGGCCCGCGCGGGCCGGCCCGCACCACGGGCTGGGCCGCCAAGCCGCTGCTGGGCCGCGAGGGAGCCGGCATCACGCTGCACGAACCCGGCGCCGACCCGGTGATCCGCGAGGAGGCCTGCTGCTACCAGGAGCTGGCGCCGCTGCCGTCCTTCGACGGCAACCGCGTGGTGCTGGGCGCGTGGGTCGTCGAGGACGAGGCGGCGGGCCTCGGCATCCGCGAGTCCTCCGGCCCGGTCACCGACGAGTACGCCCGCTTCCTGCCGCACGTCATCCTCTGACCCTCTGATCGCGATCACCGGGTCCCTACGGCCCCAGCACCTCCCGGACCCGGCCGAGCGCCCACTCCAGGTCCTCCTCGGCGATCACCAGCGGCGGCGCGATCCGGACCGTCGCGCCGTGGGTGTCCTTCACCAGCACTCCCCGCCGCAGGAGGCGCTCGGACACCTCGCGGCCGGTCCCGCAGGCCGGGGCGACGTCGACGCCCGCCCACAGCCCGCGCCCCCGCACCGCCGTCACCCGGCCCGTGCCCTTGAGCGTGCCCAGCTCGCGCAGCAGACGTCCGCCCAGCTCCGCCGCCCGCGCCTGGAACTCGCCCGTGCGCAGCATCGCGATCACCTCCAGCGCCACCGCGCACGCCAGCGGGTTCCCGCCGAACGTCGACCCGTGCTCCCCGGGCCGGAACACCCCGAGCACCGCGGCCGACGACACCACCGCCGACACCGGCACCACCCCGCCGCCCAGCGCCTTGCCGAGCACGTACACGTCCGGTACGACGCCCTCGTGCTCGCAGGCGAACGTCCGTCCCGTGCGCCCCAGCCCCGACTGGATCTCGTCGGCGACGAACAGCACGTTCCGCTCCCGGGTCAGCTCCCGCACCCCCGGCAGATAACCGGCCGGCGGCACGATCACCCCCGCCTCGCCCTGCACCGGCTCCAGCAGCACGGCCACCGTGTTCTCGGTCAGCGCGGCCCGCATCGCGGTCAGGTCCCCGAACGGCACGATCTCGAAGCCCGGCGTGTACGGCCCGTAGTCCGCCCGCGCCTCCGGGTCGGTGGAGAAGCTGATCAGCGTCGTCGTACGGCCGTGGAAGTTGTTCCCCACGACCACGATCTTCGCCATCTCCGCGGGCACGCCCTTGACCCGGTAGCCCCACTTGCGGGCCGTCTTCACCGCGGTCTCCACCGCCTCCGCGCCGGTGTTCATCGGCAGCACCATCTCCATCCCGCACAGCTCGGCGAGCCGCTCGCAGAAGGCCGCGAACCGGTCGTGGTGGAACGCCCGCGACGTCAGCGTCACCCGGTCCAGCTGCGCCTTCGCCGCCCGGACCAGCCGCGGGTGGCGGTGACCGAAGTTGAGCGCGGAGTAGCCGGCCAGCAGGTCGAGATACCGCCGCCCCGCCACGTCCGTCACCCAGGCACCCTCGGCGGTGGCGACCACCACGGGCAGCGGGTGGTAGTTGTGCGCGCTGTGCGCGTCGGCGGCGGCGATCAGGTCTCGCGCGGTGGTCACGGCGGCTCCCGGAGGACGAGGGGGATCCCCTTCCATCGTCGCTCGCATGCTGGACGCCACGCCTGGGCCGTCCGGCCCGCCCGGTAGGCTGACGAGCGGGCCGTGACTGGCGCGCTGGACCCCCATGGCAGGGTCCGAGGATGGGACCGACCATCGGGAAGCGGCCCGAGCAGAACATGTGTGCCGTGCGCCTGGGCCGTACCGTGAACGCCGAACGCCACGTCCGGAGGTCCTCATGCCAGACAACTCTGCGTCCCTCTCCACCGAGTCCACCGCCTTCCGCGCCGCCCTCGACGTGATCCGCGCCGTGGAGCCTCGGGTGGCCGACGCCATCGGCCAGGAGGTCGCCGACCAGCGCGAGATGCTCAAGCTGATCGCCTCCGAGAACTACGCCTCCCCGGCCACCCTGCTGGCGATGGGCAACTGGTTCAGCGACAAGTACGCCGAGGGCACCGTCGGCCGCCGCTTCTACGCCGGCTGCCGCAACGTCGACACGGTGGAGTCGCTGGCCGCCGAGCACGCCCGCGAACTGTTCGGCGCCCGCCACGCCTACGTCCAGCCGCACTCCGGCATCGACGCCAACCTGGTCGCCTTCTGGGCCGTCCTCGCCGACCGGGTCGAGGTCCCGTTCCTTCAGAAGACCGGCGTCCGCCAGATCAACGACCTCTCCGAGGCCGACTGGGCCGAGCTGCGCCGGGCCTTCGGCAACCAGCGCATGCTCGGCATGTCCCTGGACGCAGGCGGCCACCTCACCCACGGCTTCCGCCCGAACATCTCCGGCAAGATGTTCGACCAGCGCTCCTACGGCACCGACCCGGCGACCGGCCTCATCGACTACGACGCCCTGCGCGCGCAGGCCCGCGAGTTCGAGCCGCTGATCATCGTCGCCGGCTACTCCGCCTACCCGCGCCTGGTGAACTTCCGGATCATGCGCGAGATCGCCGACGAGGTCGGCGCCACGCTCATGGTCGACATGGCCCACTTCGCCGGCCTCGTCGCCGGCAAGGTCCTCACCGGCGACTTCGACCCGGTCCCGCACGCCCAGATCGTCACCACCACCACGCACAAGTCGCTGCGCGGCCCGCGCGGCGGCATGGTGCTGTGCGACGACTCCCTCAAGGACCAGGTCGACCGCGGCTGCCCGATGGTGCTGGGCGGCCCGCTCCCGCACGTCATGGCCGCGAAGGCGGTCGCCCTCGCCGAGGCCCGGCAGCCCGCCTTCCAGGACTACGCCCAGCGCATCGTCGACAACTCCCGCGCCCTCGCCGAGGGCCTGACGCGCCGCGGCGCCACCCTCGTCACCGGCGGCACCGACAACCACCTCAACCTGATCGACGTCGCCACCTCCTACGGCCTCACCGGCCGCCAGGCCGAGGCCGCGCTGCTCGACTCCGGCATCGTCACCAACCGCAACGCCATCCCGGCCGACCCCAACGGCGCCTGGTACACCTCCGGCATCCGCGTCGGCACCCCGGCCCTGACCACGCGCGGCCTGGGCACCGCCGAGATGGACGAGGTCGCCGGCCTCATCGACCGGGTCCTGACCACGACCGAGCCCGGCACCACCAAGTCCGGCGCCCCGTCCAAGGCCGCCCACGTCCTCGACGCGAAGGTCGCCGACGAGATCTCCCGCCGCGCCACCGACCTCGTGGCCGGTTTCCCGCTGTACCCGGAGATCGACCTCGGCTGACGCCCCGGCGCGATCGCGCCCACTCTCACGACGGCGGTCCGGCCGATGCCGGGCCGCCGTCGTACGTACCGCCGTCGTACGTACCGCCGTCGTACGTACCGCCGTCGTCGTACCGCCGTCGCACGTACCGCCGTCGCCGTACCGCGTCGTCACACTCCCGGGAAGAAACCGGATCGCACCTGTTTCCGGCCGGTTCCGGATCAGCCCCCGGTACCTGAGAGAATGGTGAGCATGGCCCAAGACCGACCCCGCGTGCTCTCCGGAATCCAGCCCACCGCAGGCTCCTTCCACCTCGGCAACTACCTCGGCGCCGTCCGCCAGTGGGTGGACCTGCAGGAGACCCACGACGCGTTCTACATGGTCGTCGACCTGCACGCGATCACCGTTCCGCAGGACCCGGCCGAGCTGCGCGCCAACACGCGCCTGGCCACCGCGCAGCTGCTGGCCGCCGGCCTCGACCCGGACCGCTGCACCCTGTTCGTCCAGAGCCATGTCCCCGAGCACGCCCAGCTCGCCTGGGTCATGAACTGCCTCACCGGCTTCGGCGAGGCCTCCCGCATGACCCAGTTCAAGGACAAGTCCGCCCGGCACGGCGCCGAGCGCGCGTCCGTCGGACTGTTCACGTACCCGATCCTCCAGGTCGCGGACATCCTGCTGTACCAGGCCCACGAGGTGCCGGTCGGTGAGGACCAGCGCCAGCACATCGAGCTGACCCGCGACCTCGCCGAGCGCTTCAACGGCCGCTTCGGCGACACCTTCACCATCCCCAAGCCGTACATCCTCAGGGAGACGGCGAAGATCTACGACCTTCAGGACCCGTCGATCAAGATGAGCAAGTCGGCGTCCACGCCGAAGGGTCTGATCAACCTTCTGGACGAGCCGCGGGCCACCGCCAAGAAGGTCAAGAGCGCCGTCACCGACACCGACACCGTGGTGCGCTACGACACCGAGAACAAGCCCGGCGTCAGCAACCTGCTCACCATCTACTCGACGCTCACCGGGACGGAAATCACCGAACTGGAGGAGAAGTACGAGGGCAAGGGCTACGGTGCGCTCAAGACGGACCTCGCCGAGGTCATGGTCGAGTTCGTGACGCCGTTCCGGGAGCGCACCCAGCAGTACCTGGACGACCCCGAGACGCTGGACTCGATCCTGGCCAAGGGCGCGGACAAGGCGCGCACGGTCGCCGCGGAGACGCTCGCCCGGGCGTACGACCGGGTGGGCTTCCTGCCCGCCAAGCACTGACGCGCACCACCGCGCGGACGCGGCACGTGCCAGAGCGCCGCACATCACTCCGGTTGCGCCTGCCCGCATCCCGGCCGTGGCCGTACAGTCGATAACCGGACGGCTTCAGACACCAACCCGTCACGACGACAGGAGACGACGTGGGGACCGTAACGATCGGTGTGTCGATCGCGGTCCCGGAGCCTCACGGCAGCCTGCTCCAACAGCTGCGCGCGGGCTTCGGCGACGCCGCGGCGCACGGCATCCCCACCCACGTCACGCTGCTGCCGCCGACGGAGGTCGACAGCGCGGCGCTGCCCGCCATAGAGGCGCACCTGACCGAGGTCGCCGCGGCCGGCCGGCCCTTCCCCATGCGGCTGTCCGGCACCGGCACCTTCCGGCCCCTGTCGCCGGTGGTCTACGTGCGGGTCGCCGAGGGCGCCGAGGCGTGCGCCTGGCTGCAGAAGCAGGTCCGCGACGCCTCCGGCCCCGTGGCGCGGGAACTCCAGTTCCCCTACCACCCGCACGTCACCGTCGCGCACGGCATCGACGACGCGTCGATGGACCGCGCCTTCGAGGAACTCGCCGACTACGAGGCCGCCTGGTCCTGCACCGGGTTCGCGCTGTACGAACAGGGCGCGGACGGTGTGTGGCGCAAGCTGCGCGAGTACGCCTTCAAGGGCGCGGTGGTGCCCCCGCAGGCGGGGCACGTGGAGCACGGCCCGCTGCCCACCCGGTAGCCGCGTCCGCCGCGTCCGCCGAGGCTGTCGCCTCCGCCGGTTCTGCCGCGTCTATACCGGCAGCCGCCGGAACACCGCCCGCGGCACGTGCCGCAGTGCCGACATCAGCACGCGCAAGGTCCCCGGCACCCACACCGTCTCCGAGCGCCGCCGCAGCCCCAGTTCGACGGCCGCGGCGACCGCCTGCGGCGTGGTCGCGAGCGGCGCCTCGGCGCGGCCCGCGGTCATCTTCGACCGTACGAAGCCGGGACGTACGACCATCACGTGCACGCCGGTGCCGTGCAGCGCGTCGCCCAGGCCCTGCGCGAAGGCGTCCAGGCCCGCCTTGCTGGAGCCGTAGATGAAGTTGGCGCGGCGGGCCCGTTCCCCGGCGACGGAGGACAGCACCACCAGCGAACCGTGGCCCTGCGCCTGCAGGGCGCGTGCGCTGATCAGGCCCGCCGACACCGCGCCGGTGTAGTTGGTCTGCGCCACGCGCACCGCGGCGGACGGGTCGCGCTCGTCGTGCGCCTGGTCGCCGAGGATCCCGAAGGCGAGCAGCACCATGTCGATGTCGCCCTCGGCGAAGACCTTGCCGAGCACGCTCTCGTGGGAGTCGGGGTCGAGCGCGTCGAAGGCGACGGTGCGCACGTCCGCGCCCAGCGCGCGCAGGGCGTCCGCGGACCGTTCCAGCGCGGGCGACGGGCGTCCGGCCAGCCACACGGTGCGGGTGCGGCGCGCGATCATGCGGCGTGCGGTGGCGAGCCCGATGTCGGACGTGCCGCCGAGGACCAGCAGGGACTGGGGGATGCCGAAGGCGTCCTTCACGACAGCGACTCCTAGAGGGTGAGGCGGCGGGAGAGGTCGGAGGTGAACACCCCGCGCGGGTCCAGCTCCGCGCGCAGGGCCCGGAAGTCGTCGAGGCGCGGATACATCGCGGCGAGCAGTTCGGGCCGCAGCCGGGAGTCCTTGGCGAGGTAGACGCGCCCGCCGGCCGCGGCCACCTCCTCGTCCAGCTCGTCGAGGAACCCGCCCAGCCCGGGCAGGTTCGCCGGGACGTCCAAAGCGAGCGTCCAGCCGGGCACCGGGAAGGACAGCCAGCCCGGGTCGGCCTCGCCGAACCGCTTGAGGACGGCCAGGAAGGACGGGCAGCGGCGCTCGGAGATGCGCCGCACGACGGAGCGCAGGGCGTCCTCCCGCCCGTGGCCGACGACGAACTGGTACTGCACGAAGCCGCCGCGGCCGTAGATCCGGTTCCAGTGGGGGACCCCGTCGAGGGGGTGGAAGAAGGTGGACATCCGCTGCAGTTCGCCGGTGCGCGCGCGGGGCGCCTTGCGGTACCACAGCTCGTTGAACAGGCCCACGGTCGTACGGCTGAGCAGCCCCTCCGGCAGGAAGGCGGGCGCCGCCGGGAAGCGCGGGGTGCGGAAGGCGAGCGGGGCGCTGCGCGCGCGTGCGGGCAGCGCGTCCAGCGGCGCGTGATCGCCGCGGGTGAGGACCGCGCGGCCGGTCGCCGCGCCGCGCGCGAGCAGGTCGATCCACGCGACGGAGTAGCGGTAGCGGTGGTCGGTGGCGGTCAGCCGGGCCATCAGGTCGTCGAGGTCCGCCGCGCGCTCGGTGTCGACCGCCATCAGGGACGTCTGCACGGGCAGCAGGCGGACGGTCGCGGTCAGGATCACGCCGGTCAGGCCCATGCCGCCGGCGGTCGCGTCGAACAGCGGGGTGCCGCGGCCCACCGTGCGGATCGTGCCGTCGGCGGTGAGGAGCTCGAAGGACAGCACGTGCCGTGCGAAGGAGCCCGACACGTGGTGGTTCTTGCCGTGGATGTCCGCGCCGATCGCGCCGCCGACGGTCACGTACCGGGTGCCGGGCGTCACCGGCACGAACCAGCCGAGCGGCAGCAGCACCTCCATCAGGCGGTGCAGGGAGACGCCCGCGTCGCACAGCAAGGTCCCGCCGTCGGCGTCGATGGCGTGGATCCGGTCCAGGGCCGTCATGTCGAGGACGGCGCCGCCGGCGTTCTGCGCCGCGTCCCCGTAGGCCCGTCCCAGACCTCTGGCGATGCCCCCGCGGGCCCCGCACTCCCGGACGGCGGCCGCGGCCTCCTCGTACGTCCGTGGGCGGATCAGACGGGCCGCGGTGGGCGCGGTGCGGCCCCAGCCGGTGACGGGAACGGTCTCGACAGACATGCCGGTGACCGTATCGCCCCGGTGTGACCTATTAGTTCAGAAACATGGATTCTCTCCCCGAAATGGGTGATTAATGGGATGTCGCTCAATATTGCCGGAGTTCCGGCGGGGTCGGCGTGAACAGTGAGTTCCCATGGACCACCTGGACCACTTGGACCGCCTTCACCACCTGGACGAGCACGGCGACCTCGGCCGCCGCGACGGTCCCGAAACGAGCGACGCACCCGACGCACGGGAGGCACCGGACGCACCCGACGCACTGGAGGCACCCGGCGCACCGGACGCATCGGACGCACCGGACGCGTCCGACGCGTCCCACGGCATGGACCACCGGATGCTCTCGGCGTTCCGCGCCCGTGGCGGCGACCCGCGCGTGGCAGCCACCGCGCGCGCCCTGTCGTGGGCCGGCGAGCACGGCGCGGTCTGGCTCGCGGCGGGCCTCACGGGAGCCGCCGTGGACGGCGCGCGACGCGGCGCCTGGTTGCGCGGCACGGCGCTCACCGCGGGCGCGCACGCCGTCAGCATGGGGGTGAAGAGGGTGGTGCGCCGCCCACGCCCGGCGCACGTCCGACCGCTGGTGCGCACCGCCGGCCGGCACTCCTTCCCCAGCTCGCACGCGAGCTCCGCGGTGGCCGCCGCCGTCGCCTACGGCGCGCTCGGGGCGTACGTGATCCCGCCGCTGGCCGCCGCGGTGTGTCTCTCCCGCCTGGTGGTGGGCGTGCACTACCCCTCGGACGTGGCGGCGGGCGCCCTCCTCGGGGCGCTCACGGCCTGCGTCGGAGCGCGCTGGATGCGGGGAGGCGCTCATGACTGAGACGGCGCCCCTCACGGGCGGCGCGCGCACCCGCGGCACGGCGCTGCACGGACAGCGCACGCCCCACCGCCGGCCCGAGCCACCCCCGAAAGGCACCCTGCTCGGCGGACTGCTGAGGACCGCGCGCCCCAAGCAGTGGGTCAAGAACGTCCTGGTCGTCGCCGCTCCGGCCGCCGCCGGCCGGCTGTTCTCGTGGCACGCCGCCACTGAACTCGCTTTCGTCTTCGCGCTGTTCACCGCCTGCGCGGCGGCCGTCTACCTGATCAACGACGCCCGCGACGTGGCGGCCGACCGCGCCCACCCCACCAAACGCCGCCGCCCGGTCGCCGCCGGACAGGTCCCGGTGCCCGTCGCGTACGCCGTGGGCGGCGCCCTCGGCGTGCTCGCGCCGGCCGTCGCGGCCCTGCTGGTCTCGCCGGCCGTCGCGGCGCTGCTGACGGCCTACCTCGGCATGCAGCTGGCGTACTGCGTCAGCCTCAAGCACGTCCTGGTCGTCGACCTGGTGGTCGTCACGACCGGATTCCTGATGCGGGCGATGGTCGGCGGACTCGCGCTCGGCATCCCGCTCTCCCGCTGGTTCCTCATCACCACCGGCTTCGGCGCGCTGTTCATGGTGTCGGCCAAGCGGTACTCCGAGGCCGTCCAGATGGCCGGGAAGGCGGGCGCCACACGCGCGCTGCTCACCGAATACACCACCGGCTACCTGCGCTTCGTATGGCAGCTCGCGGCCGGCGTCGCCGTCCTCGGCTACTGCCTGTGGGCCCTGGAGGAGGGCGGCGTCCCGCACACCAGCGTGCTGCCCTGGCGCCAGCTGTCCATGGTGGCCTTCATCCTCGCGATCCTGCGGTACGCCGTCTTCGCCGACCGCGGCACGGCCGGCGAACCGGAGGAGGTCGTGCTGCGCGACCGCGCGCTTACCCTCATCGGCGTGGTGTGGCTGGCGATGTACGGCCTGGCGGTGGCCAACTGGTGAGCGCCCGCCCGTTCCCGCGCGGCCGCCCCGCGGCGGGCACGCGCGCGTGGCGACACGAACTCGCCGGGTTCGCCGCCGTGGGCCTCCTCGCCTACGCCGTCGACCTCGCCGTGTTCAGCTGCCTGCGCGGCCCCGCGGGCCTCGGCCCGATCACCGCCAAGGCGCTGTCGTTCGTCGCGGGCTGCGCGGTGGCGTACGCGGGCAACGCGCTCGGCACCTACCGGGACCGCCGACCCCGCAGCCCGCGCCCGTGCGCCGTCTTCTTCGCGGTGAACGCCGCCGGCGCCCTCGTCCAGCTGCTCTGCCTCGCCGTCAGCCACTACGGACTCGGCCTCACCTCGCAGCGGGCGGACACCGTCTCGGGCGCCGGAATCGGCATGGCGCTCGCCACCGTGCTGCGCTTCTGGGGCACCCGAACATTGGTCTTCTCCGCCGAGGGCAGAGTCGGGACATGGACCGGCTGAAGACACTCCCCGGCGTCGGGCCGTTGACGGCACGGCTGACGACCACGCACGCGTGGCGGTCGTACCGGCGCCTGGACCGGGTGAAGTGGACCCGGCTGGCCGCCGCGATGACCTTCACCAGCTTCGTCGCGCTGTTCCCGCTGCTCACCGTGGCCGCCGCCGTCGCCGCCGCCACGCTCAGCGCGAGCCGGCAGAAGGAGATCCAGAACAAGCTCGCCGAGCAGGTGCCCGGCATCTCCGACCAGCTCGACATCGAGGGTCTGGTCCGCAACGCCGGCACCATCGGACTCATCGCGGGCGCCCTCCTGCTGTTCACCGGCATCGGCTGGGCGGGCGCGACACGCGACTGCCTGCGGGCGGTGTGGGAACTGCCGGACGAGGAGGAGAACGCCCTCCTGCGCAAGGCCAAGGACCTGGGCATCCTCCTCGGCCTCGGCGGCGCCGTCCTGGTCACGCTCGCCGCCTCCGCCGTCGCCTCCGCGATGGTCGGCCGGCTCACCCGGCAGCTCGGCATCCAGGAGGGCGGCTGGGGCGGTGTCCTGCTGTACGCCGCCGCGTTCGCCGTCGCGGTGCTCGCCGACTTCCTACTCCTGCTGTACGTCCTGACCCTGCTGCCCGGCGTCGAACCACCGCGCCGCCGCCTGCTGGTGGCCGCGCTGATCGGCGCGGTCGGCTTCGAGGTGCTGAAGGCGCTGATGAGCGGCTACCTGCAGGGCGTGGCGGCCAAGAGCGTGTACGGCGCCTTCGGCACGCCGGTCGCCCTGCTGCTGTGGATCAACTTCACCTCGAAGCTGGTCCTGTTCAGCGCCGCGTGGACGGCGACGCGGAGCGAGGACGCCGAGGTCGCCGAGGACACCGAGGACACCGAGGACACCGAGGACGCCGAGGTCGCCGAGGTCACGGACGCGGACGGCGACGCACCAGATCCGGCAGCGGCCAACGGCGGTTGACCAGGAACGCGGCCCCCGCGAGCAGCACCAGCAGCCCGCCGGTGATCGCCAGGGCCGTCCCCATGCCGCCGGAGCGGCCCCCGGCCGAGGCGTGCACGGCCGGCGTCGCCGGCACCGCGCCGGCCCCGCCCGTCCGGCCTGCCGTGGCGTTGGCGCCCGGCTGCGCGCTGGACTGCGCGGCGCTCCTCGGCGGCACCAGCTCACCGACCGGCCGCACCTTCCCGACCGCCTTGAAGCCCCAGTCGAACAGCTGGGAGGTCTCCTTGTAGACCTCGTTGTGCTCCTCCTTCTCCGGGTGCATGACGGTGACGAGCAGCACCTTCCCGCCGCGCTCGGCGACGCCGGTGAAGGTGGCGCCGGCGTTCGTGGTGTTGCCGTTCTTGACGCCGGCGATGCCCTGGTAGACGGAGACGTCCGAGTCGCCGGTCAGCAGCCGGTTGGTGTTCTGGATCTCGAAGGACCCGCGGACCTGCTTGCCCTTCTTGTTCTTCGTCGTCTCGCCCGGGAACTGCGCGCGCACGGTCGAGCAGTACTCGCGGAAGTCCTTCTTCTGCAGCCCGGAGCGGGCGAACAGCGTCAGGTCGTAGGCGGAGGAGACCTGCCCCGGCGCGTCGTAGCCGTCCGGCGTCACCACGTGCGTGTCGAGGGCCTGCAACTCCTCGGCGTGCTGGTTCATCTCCTCGACGGTGTTGTCCACGCCGTCGTTCATCGCCGCCAGCACGTGCACGGCGTCGTTGCCGGAGCGCAGGAAGACCCCGAGCCACAGGTCCCGGACGGTGTAGGTCTCGCCCTCCTTTATCCCGACCATGCTGGAACCGGCCCCGACGCCCGCCAGGTCGGTGGGGACCACCGTGTGCTTCATCGTCTTCGGGAACCTCGGCAGCACCGTGTCCGCGAACAGCATCTTCATCGTGCTCGCCGGGGGCAGCCGCCAGTGCGCGTTGTGCGCGGCGAGCACCTCGCCGGACTCGGCGTCCGCGACGATCCACGAGCGCGCGGTCAGCCCCTTGGGCAGCACCGGGGCGTCGCTGCCCAGGTCGGCCTGGGTGCCGGGCCGCCCGAGCCGGGCGCCGCCCATGCTCGACATGCTCGCCGGGGGAGTGGCCGACGGGCTCGGGGAGGGGCTGGGCGCCGCCAGGGCGGCGGGCGCGGTCAGCGCGAGGGACGACAGGACGGCGGAGGCGGCCAGCAGGGAACGCCGGACGGTCTTCATGGGTGCGGGCACGACCGAGAAGGTACCGGCCGTCCGCCGTGAAGTCCCACCACCCCACGCACCGGACCGGAACCGGTACGGCGATACTGAACGCATGAAGCTCAGCCGCCCGGCCTCCTGGTTCCTGCTCGCCTTCGGGGTGTGGAGCTGGGTCATCTGGGTCACTTTCGTCAAAAACCTGATCAAGGACAGCAGCGGGCAGGCCTTCGACGACGGCCACCCGACGGCGTTCTTCTGGGTGCACCTGACGCTGGCCGTCGTCTCCTTCGTATTGGGGACGGTCATCGGGGGCATCGGGTTGCGCGGACTGCGCGCATTGCGCCGCACCTCGTAACCCGTACGCACCGACCCGCAACCCGCACGCAGCAACCCGCACGAACCGATCCGCGCGCACCGGCCCGCGGGGACGGACACGACCGGCAACGGGGGTCACGGCACGGTGGTCATCGGCATCGTCTTCGCGCTGCTCGTCCTCGGCGTCCTGGTGACGGGCAACTGGTACCTGTGGCGCCGGCTGTTCCGCGACACCACGCGCGGCCCGGGGCCCGCGCGCCGGGCGGGCGCCGCGCTGATCGCCGGCGGCTGGCTGCTGGCGGTCGGCGCGCTCGTCGCCGAGCGCGCCGGGGCGCCCTTCTGGCTCCAGCGCACGCTGGCCTGGCCGGGCTTCCTGTGGCTGGCGCTGTCGCTCTACCTGCTGCTGGCCGTCGTCGCGGGCGAGGCCGTACGACCCCTGCTGCGCCGTCTCCCCGCCCGGCGGGCGCGTACCGCGGCGGCCGTGCCGCAGGCCGAGCCGGTGCCCGCGGGGGCCGTGCCGGCCGGGCAGGCGTCCGGGGGACTCGAACCCGGTGAACCCGAGCCCGTGGCGGAGGCGGCCGGCCCCTCCCGCCGCCTCTTCGTCTCCCGCGTCGTCGCGGGCGCCGCCGCCACGGCCGCCGCCGGGACCGTCGGCTACGGCACGTACGGCGTCCTGCGCGGACCGCGGGTGAAACGGGTCACCGTCCCGCTGGCCAAGCTCCCGCGCGCGGCGCACGGTTACCGCATCGCGGTCGTCAGCGACATCCACCTGGGGCCGGTGCTGGGCCGCGGCTTCGCCCAGAAGGTCGTCGACACGGTCAACGCGACCCGGCCCGATCTCGTCGCCGTCGTCGGCGACCTGGTCGACGGCAGCGTGCGCGACCTGGGCCCGGCGGCGGCCCCGCTGCGGCAGCTGACGGCGCCCGCCTACTTCGTCACCGGCAACCACGAATACTTCTCCGGCGCCGAGCAGTGGGTCGAGGAGGTGCGGCGGCTGGGGCTGCACCCCCTGGAGAACGCCCGTACCGAACTGCCGTGGTTCGACCTGGCCGGCGTCAACGACCTCCTGGGCGAGAGGGAGGGCCAGGGTCCCGACTTCGGCAAGGCGCTCGGGGACCGGGACCCGTCCCGCGCGTGCGTGCTGCTGGCCCACCAGCCGGTGCAGATCCACGAGGCCGTCCGGCACGGCGTCGACCTGCAGCTGTCCGGCCACACGCACGGCGGCCAGCTCTGGCCGGGCAACTTCCTGGCGGCCGCGGCGAACCCGACCGTGGCCGGTCTGGAGCGCTACGGCGACACCCAGCTGTACGTCACCCGCGGCGCGGGCGCCTGGGGGCCGCCCACCCGGGTGGCGGCCCCCTCCGACATCACGGTGATCCAACTGGCCTCGACCCGAGCCTGAGACAGCACACCGGAAACCACCGCGTCCCGGCCGCCGGCAGGCTCCGGCCCGGCCCGGCACCCCGAGCCGGACCGGCCGACCCCCGCCGGGATCAGCGCCCGAAGCCGGGGGCGGCAGCCCAGGCAGGCCCGCCCGGGTGCGGCAGCTGGAGTCGGACTGGCCGGCCGGCGGGATGGGTGGCCTTGTTGCGGCCGGTGGTCCTGGCCGGGATCTCCAGGCCGGATGGGGACCGTCGGCCCAAGCCGGGACCGGTATGCCTGCCGGGGATCGGCGGCCGGGAGCCGGGCTGGCAGGTCCGGCCGGGACCGTCGGCCCGGGCTGGCCTGGCAGGTCCGGTCGGGGGCGGCAGCCGGAGTCGGACTGGCCGGCCGGCGGGATGGGTGGCCTTGTTGCGGCCGGTGGCCCTGGCCGGGATCTCCAGGCCGGATGGGGACCGTCGGCTCTAGCCGGGATCGGTATGCCTGCCGGGGATCGGCGGCCGGGTGCCGGGCTGGCAGGTCCGGCCGGGACCGTCGGCCCGGGCTGGCCTGGCAGGTCCGGTCGGGGGCGGCAGCCGGAGTCGGACTGGCCGGCCGGCGGGATGGGTGGCCTTGTTGCGGCCGGTGGTCCTGGCCGGGATCTCCAGGCCGGATGGGGACCGCCGGCCCAAGCGGGGATCGGTATGCCTGCCGGGGATCGGCGGCCGGGAGCCGGGCTGGCAGGTCCGGTCGGAATCGGCAGCCCCGCCGGAATCGTCAGCCCGGGTCGGGACCGTCGGCCCGGGTCGGGACCGTCGGCCCGGGTCGGGCTGGCACGTCCGGTCGGGATCGGCAGCCATGCCGGGACCGGTGTCCCCGGACCGGGGCGGTGGTGACTGGTGGTCGGGGTCAGTTCTGTGCGGCTGCGACCAGGTCCAGGGCGATGTCCGTGATCATGTCCTCCTGGCCGCCGACCATGCCCCGCCGGCCCGCCTCGACCAGGATCGAGCGGGTGTCCAGGCCGTACCGGGCGGCGGCGGTCTCCGCGTGCCGCAGGAAGCTGGAGTACACGCCCGCGTAGCCGAGGCTCAGCGTCTCGCGGTCCACCCGGACCTCCCGGTCCTGCAGCGGCCGTACGAGGTCGTCGGCGGCGTCCATCAGCGGGAACAGGTCGCAGCCGTGCTTCCAGCCCGACAGGTCGGCGACGGCGATGAACGCCTCCAGCGGGCAGTTGCCCGCGCCCGCGCCCTGCCCGGCGAGGGAGGCGTCGACGCGCACGGCGCCGCTCTCCACGGCGACGACGGTGTTGGCCACGCCCAGGGCCAGGTTGTGGTGGGCGTGGATGCCGAGTTCGGTGGCCGGGTCGAGGACGTCGCGGTAGGCGCGGAAACGGTCGCGCACGCCGTCCATGGTCAGCCGGCCGCCGGAGTCGGTGACGTAGACGCAGTTGGCGCCGTAGGACTCCATCAGCTTGGCCTGGCGGGCCAGTTCGGCGGGCTCGGCCATGTGGGACATCATCAGGAACCCGGCGACGTCCATGCCCAGCTCGCGGGCGGCGGCGATGTGCTGGGCCGCGATGTCGGCCTCGGTGCAGTGGGTGGCGACCCGCACCGAGCGGATGCCGAGGGCGTGCGCCTGCCGCAGGTCGTGCAGGGTGCCGATGCCGGGCAGCAGCAGGGTGGTGGGCACCGCCTGCCGCACGGCGCCCACGACGGCCTCGATCCACTCCCAGTCGGTGTGGGCGCCGACGCCGTAGTTGATGCTGGAGCCGGCCAGGCCGTCGCCGTGGGCGATCTCGATCGCGGAGACGCCGGCCGCGTCCAGCGCGGCGGCGATGGTCGACGCCTGCTCGACGGTGTAGCGGTGGCGCACGGCGTGCATGCCGTCCCGCAGGGTCACGTCCTGCACGTACAGGGCGGGCGGGACGGACGTGCCGGCGCCGGTGGTCTGGTCGGGCTGGGTCGTGGTCATCGTGCGGCCCCCTCGGTGGAGCGGTGGGCGGCCATGCGCTCCGCGGTGCGCAGCGCGGCCGAGGTCATGATGTCGAGATTTCCGGCGTAGGCCGGGAGGTAGTGGGCGGCGCCCTCGACCTCGAGGAAGACCGAGACCTTCAGCGCCTCGGCGCCCGCACCGCGCGCCCCGGCGGGCAGCAGGGCGCGCAGCGGGTCGTCGGCCGTGACCCGGTCGAACTGCACCTTCTGCTTGAGGCGGTAGCCGGGCACGTACGCCTGCACGCGGCCGACCATCTCCTCGACGGAGGCCGTGACGGCCTCGGTGTCGCACTCGGAGACGAGGCAGTGCACGGTGTCGCGCATGATCAGCGGCGGCTCGGCCGGGTTGAGGACGATGATCGCCTTGCCGCGGGCGGCGCCGCCGACCCGCTCGACGGCGGAGGACGTGGTCTCGGTGAACTCGTCGATGTTCGCCCGGGTGCCGGGACCCGCGGAGCGGGAGGCGATGGAGGCGACGATCTCCCCGTAGTGGACGGGGGTGACGGCGGAGACCGCGGCCACGATCGGGATCGTGGCCTGCCCGCCGCAGGTGACCATGTTGACGTTCGGCGCGTCCAGGTGGGCGTCGCCGTTGACCGGGGGCACCACGTAGGGGCCGATGGCGGCCGGGGTGAGGTCGACGAGGGTGCGGCCCAGGGGGCGCAGCACCTCGTCGTGGCGCTTGTGGGCGCCGGCGGAGGTGGCGTCGAAGACGATCTCCACATCGGCGAACTCGTCCATCGCCACCAGGCCGTCGACGCCCTCGTGGGTGGTGGCCACCTTCAGTCGGCGGGCGCGGGCCAGTCCGTCGGAGTCGGGGTCGATCCCGGCCATGGCCGCGATCTCCAGGCTGTCGGACAGCCGCAGCACCTTGATCAAGAGGTCGGTGCCGATGTTGCCCGATCCGATGACGGCGACCTTGGTGCGGGCGTTCGTCTCGCTGCTCACTTGTTGTCTCCTTCTGCTCCTGCTGCGGCGTCTGCTGCTCCTGCCGCGGCGAACCCGACCCGGGCGGAACCCAGGCCGGGGATGCGGGTCTCGAACACGTCACCCGGCGCGGCGGGGACCATCGGGCCCAGGGCCCCGGTCAGCACCAGATCGCCCGCCCGCAGCGGGTCGCCCATGGCGGCCAGGGCGGAGGCCAGCCAGACGGCCGCGTTGAGGGGGCCGCCGAGGCAGTCGGCGCCGGTGCCCTCCGAGACCGGTTCGCCGTTGCGGGTCAAGGTCATCCGCAGCGCGCGCAGGTCGACCGCGGTCAGCGGGACCGGGGTGCCGCCGAGGACGTACAGCCCGCAGGAGGCGTTGTCGGCGACGGTGTCGACGATGGAGATGTCCCAGTCCTGGATACGGCTGTCGACGATCTCCAGGGCCGGCAGCGCGAAGTCCACGGCGCGCAGCACGTCGACGACGGTGCACTCCCGGTGCGGCAGGTCACGCCCGAGCACGAGCGCGACCTCCGCCTCCACCTTGGGCTGCAGCAGCCGCCCGGCGGGCACCTCACCGCCGTCCGGCACGGCCATGTCCGCGAACAGGGCGCCGAAGTCGGGCCGGTCCACGCCGAGCTGAGCCTGCACGGCCGGAGAGGTCAGGCCGATCTTGCGGCCCACGACGCGGCGGCCTGCTGCCTGGCCGCGGCGCAGGTTCAGCCGCTGCACGGCGTAGGCGGCGTCGATGTCGCCGTCGGCGAAGAGGGTGCGCACGGGCGGGCAGGCGGCGCCGGTACGCGCGGCCTCGGCGAGCGCGTCGGCGGCCTTGGCCACGTCCGGTGGCGCGGCGTCCGCCCGGACGCTGTCGGGGGCGGTCGGCACGGGCTACCTCCAGGAGGGGAGTGGTGGACCGGGTGGGGCTCGGCGCCCCGTTCGTATGGGGACCGGTATAGACAGCGCGGCGCCATCGGGACAAACTTTGTTCCGTGTCACGGAAAAACATGGGCGGCAGCATGCTGGAGAAGGCTGCTCTGATCTTGGAATGTTTCCCTCCGACGGGTGGTCCGTACCGTCTGACGGAACTCGCCGAACGGTCGGGCCTGCCCAAGCCGACGGTCCACCGGCTAGCGGCGGACCTGGTCGCCCTCGGCTGGCTGGAGCGCTCGGGCGCCCACTACCGGCTCGGCGCGAAGCTGTTCGAACTCGGCTCGCTGGTCCCGCACCGGCGTGATCTGCGGGAGGCGGCGCTGCCGTTCCTGCAGGACCTCTTCGAGGCCACCCGCGAGACCGTCCACCTCGGCGTCCGGGAGGGCCTGGAGGTGGTCTACCTGGAGCGCATCCACGGCCACGAGGCCCTGCAACTGCCCTCCCGCATCGGCGGCAGCCTCCCGCTGACCTGCACCGGAGTGGGCAAGGCCCTGCTCGCCTTCTCCGGCGCCGAACTCGCCGACGAGGTCTTCGCCGGCCCGCTGCCGAGCCTCACCCCGTACTCGATCACCGACCCGGCGCGGCTGCGCATGACGCTGGAGAAGATCCAGGTCTCCGGCCTGGCCTACGAGGAGCAGGAGGCCGCCCTCGGCGTGAGCTGCATCGCGGCACCGGTGTTCGCCGGCGGCACGGCCGTGGCCGCCCTGTCGGTCGCCGTCCCCCGCTCCCGCTTTCGCCCCGCCCAACTGGCCCCGGCCGTGAGAACAGCGGCGCTGGGCCTGTCCCGCAGCCTGCGCGGCGGCGTCTGAGGCCCTGTCCCGCAGCCTGCGCGGCGGCGTCTGGGGCCCTGTTCCGTGATGACGCGGCGGCGTCCGAGGCCCTGCTCCGTGATGACGCGGCGGCGTCCGAGGCCCTGCTCCGTGACGAGCCGTGCGGCCCTGGCCCTACGACCGGGCCGTCGCCTGGGCCGGCAGGGTGACCGTCACCGCCAGGCCCGCGCCCGGTGCCGTGGACACCGTCACCTCGCCGCCGTGCGCCTGGACCACGCCCTGCACGATCGCCATGCCCAGCCCGCTGCCCGCGCCCCCTCCGGCGCGGAAGAACCGGTCGAAGACGCGGGCCGCGTCCTCCTCCGCCAGCCCCGGGCCCTCGTCCGCGACACACAGCCGTACCAGCCCGTCCGTGCGCTCCACCCCCAGCCGCACCGGCACGTCGGCGGGCGTGTGCGTGCGGACGTTGCCCACCAGGTTGCCGAGCACCTGGCGCAGCCCCGACTCGTCGGCGCGCACCAGCAGGGAGCCGTCGGCGCCGACCGTGATGGGCCGCTCCGGCTGCTGCACCCGCAGGTCCTCGGCCGCCTCCCGCACCAGCCGGGTGACGTCGACGTTGCGGAACCGCAGTTCGGGCCGCTGGTCCAGCCGGGCCAGCGTGAGCAGCTCGTCGACCAGCCGCCCCATGCGGTCGGTCTCCGCCAGCACCCGGTCCCAGGCCCGCCGCCGCTCCACGGGATCGCTCAGCATGCCCTTGTCGTACAGCTGGAGGTAGCCGCGGATCGCGGAAAGCGGGGTGCGCAGCTCGTGCGAGGCGTCCGCGACGAAGCGGCGCAGCTGGGCCGCGCTGTCCTCGCGCGTCCGGTACGCCGACTCGACCTGGTGCAGCATCGAGTTCAGGGCGAGCCGCAGCTGTTCCACCTCCTGCGTCGGATGGTGGCTGGAGGGGACCCGCCGGGTCAGGTCGCCCTCGGCGATCGCCGAAGACGTCTCCACCATGTCCTCCAGCGGCCGCATCCGGCGGCTCACCGACACCATCGTCAGCCAGGCCAGCAGCATCAACAGCAGGCTGCCGATGGCCAGATCGAGCTTCAGGGCCTTGGCGATGCCCCGGTGCAGGGCCTCCGTGGAGCTGGCCATCAGCACGAACCTGCCGTCGGCGAGGGGGGTGGCGGTGACGCGGTAGGAGGCGCCGTGCACGGTCACCGAGCGCGGCCCGGCACCCCGTGCCAGGCCGCGCGGGTCGCGGACGGCCTCGGCGAGAGCCCGCTGCACCCCGGTCGGCCTGAACCCCATGACGCTCAGCGGCTCCCCGTGCCCGTCGACCGCCGCGAAGATCGAGTCCGGCGTCGGCCGCTCGTCGGTGTGCTCCGGCGCCAGCCGCTCGCGGACGAACCCCAGCACGCTCAGGGAGTCGATCTTCCGCAGCGTCAGCTGCGAACCGCCCAGCGAGTCACGGGTCTTGGTCAGCTCGGTGTCGACCTGGTCGAGCAGGTAGTACCGCATGCCCATCAGGCTGACCGCGGTCGCCGCGACGATGCCGAGCGCGAGCAGCGCCACGTTCGCCAGGGTCAGCTTGGCGCGCAGCGAGTGCAGGCCCCGTCTGCAGCGCGGACGCGGGACCCTCACGCCAGTCCGTATCCCACCCCGCGCCGGGTGGTGATCACCGGCGCCCCCAGGGTGTCCAGCTTGCGCCGCAGATAGCTGATGTAGGTCTCCACGACCGTCGACTCGGTCGGGGCGTGCTCGTACTGCCAGACGTGACGCAGCAGTTGCTCCTTGGAGACGGTCCGGCCCCCGTTGCGCACCAGGAAGCGCAGCAGCGCGTACTCGGTGGGGGTGAGCTCGACGGTGCGTCCCGCGCGGTGGACGCTGTACGTCGTCTCGTCCAGCTCCAGGTCGCCGTACCGGAGCGGCGGCCGCTGCGGCAGCACGTCGGCGGGCCGGGTGCGTCGCAGCACCGCGGTGATCCGGGCGACCACCTCGTCGATGTTGAACGGCTTGGTGATGTAGTCGTCGCCGAAGCCGAGCGCGCCGACGATGTCGGCGGGCGCGTCGCGCGCGGTGAGGAACACCAGCGCCAGCTCGGGCCGCTCGGCGCGCAGCCGGCGGCCCAGGGCGCGGCCGTCGCCGTCCGGGAGCATGACGTCGAGCAGGGCGGCGTCGATCGGGGCCGCTCCGCGCGTCCCCGGCCGGGCCGGGGAGCCGGCGCGTTCGACGAGCGCGAGCGCCTCGCGGACGCTGCCCGCCGTCAGCACCTCGAAGCGGTGGTAGCGCAGGGCGATGGCGAGGACGTCCGCGATGCTCGGCTCGTCCTCCACCACCAGTACCGTGCCGGGAACCGTCGTCATGCCCACCAGTATCGGGCGGGGCGCCGGAGGCGGGGCGTGATACCTCTTTGGAGTTCCTTGAGAGTCGAGCGGGCCGGCGCCCACGCGCGCGTGGCGGCGCCGATGCTGTTGCCCTGACCCTGGGGGACGGACCGAGCGACTGAGGAGCTGTTGAAGTTGGCGGCATTGGCACGCTGGTGCTACCGGCACCGGCTGGTGGTCCTGTTGCTGTGGGTGGGAACGCTGTTCGGGCTGGGCTTCTCGGCCTCGACGGCGGGCACGGACTACGCGAACGTCTTCTCCCTCCCGGACACGGACTCCAAGAGCGCGTTCGACCTGATGCAGAAGGCGTTCCCGGACACGGCCGGCGACACCGACATGGTGGTGTGGAAGGTCGACGAGGGCACGGTGAAGGACCCGGCGGTACGGTCCCGGATCCAGCCCGCCCTCGACGAGATCGCGAAGATGCCCGGCGTCGGCGCGGTGACCGGCCCCTACACCGGGCCCCGGGGCGCCGCGCAGATCAGCCGCGACGGGAAGATCGCCTACGCCCAGGTGACCTTCGCCAAGCGTGCGAACGAGGTGCCCAAGGAACTCGTCCAGGACGTGGTCGACACCGCGCAGGAGGCCCGGCGCGACGGCCTCCAGGTCGAGTTGGGGGGCCAGGCGATCTGGCGCGTGCAGGAGCCGCCGCAGGGCCTGTCGGAGATGGTCGGCATCGTCGCGGCGGCCGTGGTGCTGTTCCTGGCCTTCGGTTCGCTGGTGGCGATGCTGCTGCCGATCGCGATCGCGGTGTTCGGCGTCGGCACGGGCCTGTTCTCCACCCAGCTCCTCAGCCACACGTTCGAGATCCCCGACATCGCCCCGCTGCTCGCCTCCCTGATCGGCCTCGGCGTCGGCATCGACTACGCCCTGTTCATCGTCACCCGGCACCGCCGCGGCATCCTGCGCGGCATGGATCCCGAGGACGCCGCGGTCACGGCCCTCAACACCTCCGGCCGCGCGGTGCTGTTCGCGGGCGGCACGGTGTGCATCGCGCTGGCGGGCATGCTGGTGACGCGCCTGCGGTTCCTGGACGGCGTGGTCGTCGGCACCTCGCTGACGGTGGTGCTGAGCGTGCTGGCGGCCACCACCCTGCTCCCGGCCCTGCTCGGCTTCCTCGGCCCGCGGGTCCTCAGCCGCCGCCAGCGCCGCCGGCTCGCCGCCGAGGGCACCGTCGAACCGGAGAAGGCGAGCGGACTCGCCGCCCGCTGGTCGGCGAACGTCGAGAAGCGCCCCGTCGGCATCGCGGTGCTCGCGCTGGTCGTGATGGCCGTCCTCGCCGTCCCCGTGCTGTCGCTCCGCCTCGGCGCCACCGACCAGGGCAACGACGAAGCGTCCAGCACCACCAGGAAGGCGTACGACCTGCTCGCCGAGGGCTTCGGGCCCGGCTTCAACGGCCCGCTCCAGGTGGTCGCCGTCAGCGGCGACACCGCCACGCTGGTCGAGGACATCGGGGACACGGCCGGGGTCGCCCGGGTCGCCGCGCTGCCGCCCGCGAAGGGCGTGACGGTGATCCAGGTCATGCCGACCACGTCACCGCAGTCGAAGGAGACCGACCGGCTGATCGACACCCTGCGCGACGACGTGATCCCGAGGTCGGGCGCACAGGCGCACGTGGGCGGTGTGACGGCCGTCTCGAAGGACTTCGCGTCGGTGACCGGCGACCGCCTGCCCCTCTTCATCGCGACGATCATCGGCCTGGGCTTCCTGCTGCTCCTGATCGCCTTCCGTTCCCTGGTGGTGCCGCTGACGGCCGCGCTGATGAACCTGATCGCCGCGGCGTCCTCCTTCGGTGTCCTGGTCGCGGTCTACCAGTGGGGCTGGGGCCTGGACCTGTTCGGCCTCGGCAAGGAGGGCCCGATCAACGCCTTCCTGCCGGTCATCATGCTGTCGCTGCTGTTCGGCCTGTCCATGGACTACCAGGTGTTCCTGGTGAGCCGGATGCACGAGGAGTGGGTGCAAACCCGCGACAACGCGCGGGCGGTCCGTGTCGGCCTGGCCGAGACCAGCCGTGTGATCAACTCCGCCGCACTGATCATGGTCTGCGTGTTCCTGGCGTTCGTCCTCAGCGGCAACTCGGGCGCGGCGATGGCGGGCGTGGGCCTGGCCGCAGCGGTGGCGCTCGACGCCTTCGTGCTGCGTACGGCGCTGGTGCCGGCCGTGATGCACCTGGTGGGCACGTCCAACTGGTGGCTGCCGGGCTGGCTGGAGAAGCGGCTGCCGCACCTGGCGGTGGAGCCCAAGGAGGAGGACGCCGAAGCGCCGGCCGAGCCGGGCCCCGCCTCGGTGATCCACGGCTTCGTCCGCACGGCGGACGGCGAGCCGGTGGAGGAGGCCTCGGTGACGCTGATGTCGAAGGGCGGCCGTCAGCTGGACCGCGTGACGTCCCTGGCGGACGGCTCCTACATCGTGTCGGTGCCGGGCCCGGGGGCGTACCTGCTGGCGGTGACGGCGTCGTCGCACGGGACGCGGGCGCGGCACGTGGTGGTGACCGAGGGACCGCTGGTGTACGACGTGGAGCTGACCGAGGGAGAGGTGGACGCGGTCAACTAGCTTTCTTCTGCCCGGCCTTGAGGATCTGGTCGACGTCGAGGGTGACCTTGGCGCCGATGGAGTCGGGCAGGGTGACGAGCTCCCCGGGGGCGTGCGGGCGGTGGTACTGGTACGCCCCCCCGACGGGTTCCGCGAGCACGTGAAGACGCTGGTGTTTGCGGTCGACGACGACGTAGACCGGCACCTCGGCCTCCGCGTAGGCGGCGACCTTCGTCTTCAGGTCGTCCTTCCAGTTTCCGGAGGTGACCTCCAGGACGAGACGGAAGCAGACCGGGTCGTACGCGTTGTTCTCGATGTAGTGGTCGTCGATGTCGGCGTCGACGACCACGAGGTCGGGGATGGCGTAGTCCTCGGCACCGGTCGGCAGCCAGAGCCCGACGTTCTGGAGGACCTCGGTTTCGTCGTCGTGCAGTCCGGCGTCGATGAAGGGGATCATGAGGCCGGTCAGCGCGCGGGCGTGGGGGGCATCCGGGGATGGGGTCACGAGGAGGTGGCCTCCGATGATCTCGACGCGGTAGCCCGGATGGCGCTCCATGATCTCGTCGGCGAGGGCCGTGAGCGAGAACGGCTCGTCGTCGTCGAAGGGCTGCTCGACGGATGCAGCGGACATCGCGTGCCTCCTAGGGACTGGTGTCGAGAACATCATCGTAGGCAGCCACGACCCGCGGTGTCCCCTTCGAACCGCTTCACCCGAAAGTGATCACTCGCGCTGCCGCCCCTTGACCGCCGGATCCGGCATCGCCTTCGTCATCCCCGGCAGGAAGTCCGTGAACAGCTCGTGCACCTCCCGCACCAGCGGCCGCAGCACCCGGAACCGGGACAGCGACACCCCGCGGGCCGTCAGCCGCGCGCCCCGCTCCGCCAGCCGGTAACTGCGCTCGCGGCCCTCCGTCCGGTCGAAGATCCAGTACAGGACGAGCCCCATCTGGGAGAGCCACATCAGCTCCGGCAGGACGTCCCGCAGGTCCTCCGGCACCTTGGTCCTGGTCGCGCCGGCCAGCACCTCGCGGTGGACGGAGACCGCCTCCACGCGCGCGTGCTCCGACTCGGGGGAGAAGGGGCTGAGCGGGCTGTCGGGATCGGCGGCGTTCTTGAAGAACTGCACCGCGAACTCGTGGTACGGCGTGGCGATGTCCAGCCATGCCTTCAGCACCCCGGCGAGCCGCGCCTCCAGGTCGGTCTCCCGCTGAAGCACCTCCCGCACCGCCACCTGGTGCTCGGCCGCGATCCGGTCGTAGAAGCCCTGGATCAGGTGCTCCTTGCCCGCGAAGTAGTAGTACGCGTTGCCGACCGAGACCCCGGCCTCCTGGGCGATGGCCCGCATCGTCGTCCGGTCGTAACCGCGTTCCCGGAACAGCCGCATCGCGGTCTCGAGGATGAGCGTGCGGGTCTGCTCGGACTTGGTGGACGGCGTCGGACCCGCTTCGGGGCCTTCGTTCTTCGCGGGCACGGTAAGAGAGCCTAACCACGGCTTCTGTGCCGCGCGGCGCTCGGGCATGATGATCGGGTAGGTCATCGCATCTTCGCGCGTCCCCGGACGACGCGCCCGCCACAGGAGCAGTTCCCTTGAGTGAAACGCCGCCCGCACCGGGCCCGCAGGACTCCGGCCCCCAGGGCCCGCACGGACAGGGTCCCTACGGACCGGGTCCCCAGGGCCCCTACGGACCCGGTCCTGCCGGATACGGCCAGCCCGGCGCGTCCGGGTACGGCCAGCCGGGCGGGTACGCCTACGGTCAGCCGCCCTACGGCGCCGCCCCGTTCGACCCGAACGCCCCGTACGGCTACGACCCCTACGGGCGCCCGTACTCCGACAAGTCGAAGATCATCGCCGGTGTCCTCCAGCTCACCCTGGGCACCTTCGGGGCCGGCCGGTTCTACGTGGGCAATGTCGGGATGGGCCTCGCGCAGCTGTTCACCTGCGGCGGCCTCGGCATCTGGGCGCTGATCGACGGCATCATGCTGCTGGTGAGCGAGGGGCAGACCGACGCCCAGGGACGGGTCCTGCGTGGCTGAAACGCCGTCCGCCCCGCGATCCGCGCTGCGCGCGCCGGCGACGGCGCCGCTCGCGGTGCTCGTCGCGGGCGCGGCCGGTGCCGCCTACCTCTACGGCGTGGATCCGCACCAGCCCGGCCACCTGCTGCCCCGCTGCCCCTTCCGTCTCGTCACGGGTCTGCTCTGCCCCGCCTGCGGGGGGACCCGTATGGCGTACGACCTGATGCACGGTCACTTCGCGGCGGCCTGGCTGGACAACAGGGCGCTCCTGCTCGCCTCGCCCTTCGCCCTCGCCCTGCTGGCCCGCTGGATGCTGGAGGGTCTGCGCGGCCGCCGCTGGCAGCCGGCCCTGAGCCGCCGGGCCCAACTGCTGGTCCTCGCGGTGGCGGTGGCGTGGACGGTGGCGCGCAACGTGGTCTGAGCCTGGTCCAGGCCATGACGGAATTTGATCACGGAACAAGAACGAATTTTCGCCACTACTCCCCTCCGGTACTCCTGCCTCTCTAAGCTCGCTGGTCACGGGGGGAAGAACGGCGCGGGGGCATCGTGACGTCGTGACGTGATCCCTCCTGGGTCAAAACCGGACCTATCCCATCCGGTTCTCTCATCTCGACTGACATGCCAGGAGCAGTGCCATGACCGTCCCCACTCCCCAGTCGCCCTACGGCAACGACCCGCAGGGCCGCCCCTACTCCGAGAAGTCCAAGATCGTCGCGGGCGTCCTGCAGATCGTCCTGGGCGGCTTCGGTGCCGGACGCTTCTACGTCGGCAACACCGGCGTGGCGATCGCCCAGCTCTTCACCTGCGGTGGCCTGGGCGTCTGGGCGCTGATCGACGGCATCATGTTCCTCACCAGCAACGACCGCACCGACTCGCAGGGCCGCGTGCTCCGCGGCTGATCGCCGTCGTTCCGTGCCCGAGGGGCCGCTCCCACCGCATGGGCGCGGCCCCTCGGGCTGTCCGCGGAAGCCACCCCGACACGCGACCCCGACACACGACCCCGACACGCCACCGCGGCAGGCCGTCGCGAAACACCGTCGCGAAACACGGCCGGGAAGCACGGCCGGGAAGCACCGAAGGGCGGTGCCGTCGGAAAAGGCCCTGCCCCCGGTGTGTCACCGGGGGCAGGGCCCGTGTCGCCGTGGCGGGGACGGTGCGGACGCGGCTCAGTAGCGGCGCGTGATCAGCGCTCGCTTGACCTCCGCGATCGCCTTCGTGACCTCGATGCCACGCGGGCAGGCGTCCGTGCAGTTGAAGATCGTGCGGCAGCGCCAGACGCCGTCGCGGTCGTTGAGGATCTCCAGGCGCTGCTCGCCGGCCTCGTCACGCGAGTCGAAGATGAAGCGGTGCGCGTTGACGATGGCGGCCGGGCCGAAGTACTGGCCGTCGCTCCAGAACACCGGGCACGAGGAGGTGCAGGCGGCGCACAGGATGCACTTCGTGGTGTCGTCGAAGCGCTCGCGGTCCTCCGCCGACTGCAGACGCTCGCGCGTCGGCTCGTTGGTGTCCTTCGTGATCAGGAAGGGCATCACGTCCCGGTACGCCTGGAAGAACGGCTCCATGTCCACGACCAGGTCCTTCTGGACCGTCAGGCCTTTTATGGGCTCGACCGTGATCGGCTTCTCGGGGTTGATGTCCTTGATCAGCGTCTTGCACGCCAGGCGGTTCTTGCCGTTGATCCGCATCGCGTCCGAGCCGCAGATGCCGTGGGCGCAGGAACGGCGGAAGGTCAGCGTGCCGTCCAGCTCCCACTTGATCTTGTGCAGACCGTCGAGGACGCGCTCCTTGGGGTCGATCTCCAGCTGGAAGTCTTCCCAGGTGGCCTCGGCCGAGATCTCCGGGTTGAACCGGCGGATCCGGAAGGTGACCGTGATGTAGGGCGACGCGGCCGCGCCCGCCTCCACCTTGTCCAGAACAGGGGTTGCCATCAGTACTTACGCTCCATCGGCTGGTAGCGGGTCTGGACGACCGGCTTGTAGTCGAGACGGACGGTTTCCGACCCGTCGGCGCCGACCTCGCGGTACGCCATGGTGTGGCGCATGAAGTTGACGTCGTCGCGGTTGGGGTAGTCCTCGCGGTAGTGACCGCCGCGGGACTCCTTGCGGGCCAGCGCGGACACCGCCATGACCTCGGCCAGGTCGAGCAGGTTGCCCAGCTCGATCGCCTCGAGGAGGTCCGTGTTGAACCGCTTGCCCTTGTCCTGGATCGCCACGTTCTTGTAGCGCTCGCGCAGCTCGGCGATCTTCTCGACCGCCGTCTTGATCGTCTGCTCGGTGCGGAAGACCATGACGTTGGCGTCCATGGTCTCCTGCAGCTCGCGGCGGATCACCGACACCCGCTCGGTGCCCGTGGACTCGCGCAGCCGCTCGATCTGCGAGACGACGAAGTCGGCCGGGTTCTCCGGCAGTTCGACGTGGTCGGCCTGCTGACTGTAGTTCGCCGCCGCGATGCCGGCCCGGCGCCCGAAGACGTTGATGTCCAGCAGGCTGTTGGTGCCCAGGCGGTTGGCGCCGTGCACCGACACGCAGGCGACCTCGCCGGCCGCGTACAGGCCGGGGATGACGGTGGTGTTGTCCGCCAGGACCTCGCCCTCGACGTTCGTCGGGATGCCGCCCATCGCGTAGTGCGCGGTCGGCTGGATCGGGATCGGGTCCGTGTAGGGCTCGATGCCGAGGTAGGTCCGCGCGAACTCGGTGATGTCGGGCAGCTTCGCGTCCAGCTGCTCCGGCGGCAGGTGGGTGAGGTCGAGGTAGACGTGGTCGCCCTCGGGACCGCAGCCGCGGCCCTCGCGGATCTCCGTGTAGATGGAGCGGGAGACGACGTCGCGGGAGGCGAGGTCCTTCATGACCGGCGCGTACTTCTCCATGAAGCGCTCGCCGTCCTTGTTGCGCAGGATGCCGCCCTCACCGCGGGCGCCCTCCGTCAGCAGGATGCCCATGCGCCAGATGCCGGTCGGGTGGAACTGGAAGAACTCCATGTCCTCCAGCGGGATGCCCCGCCGGTACACGGCCGCCTGGCCGTCGCCGGTCAGCGTGTGCGCGTTCGACGTCACCTTGAAGAACTTGCCGCAGCCGCCGGAGGCGTAGATCACGGCCTTGGCCTGGAAGACGTGGATCTCGCCGGTCGCCAGCTCGTACGCGACCACGCCGGCCGACCGCTTGACGCCGTCGACCTCGGTGATCAGCTGGTCCAGGACGTAGAACTCGTTGAAGAACTCCACGCCCTCCTTGACGCAGTTCTGGTACAGCGTCTGGAGGATCATGTGGCCGGTGCGGTCGGCCGCGTAGCAGGACCGGCGGACCGGGGCCTCGCCGTGGTTGCGGGAGTGACCGCCGAAGCGGCGCTGGTCGATGGTGCCGTCCGGGGTCCGGTTGAACGGCAGGCCCATCTTCTCCAGGTCGAGGACGGAGTCGATGGCCTCCTTCGCCAGGATCTCGGCGGCGTCCTGGTCGACCAGGTAGTCACCGCCCTTGACCGTGTCGAAGGTGTGCCACTCCCAGTTGTCCTCCTCCACGTTGGCGAGCGCGGCGGCCATGCCGCCCTGCGCGGCGCCCGTGTGGGAGCGGGTCGGGTAGAGCTTGGTGAGCACGGCGGTGCGGCTGCGCTTGGTGGCCTCGATGGCGGCGCGCATGCCGGCGCCGCCCGCGCCGACGATGACGGTGTCGTACTTGTGGATCTTCATGATTCTCGCAGCCCCGTGCCTAGCGGATGTTCGGGTCGAAGGTGAAGATCACCAGCGTGCCCAGCAGGATGGTGAACACCGTGGCGGTGTAGAGCAGGCCCTTCAGCCACAGCCGGGTGTTCGCGCGCTCCGCGTAGTCGTTGATGACCGTGCGCAGGCCGTTGGCGCCGTGCAGCATCGCCAGCCACAGCATCAGCAGGTCCCAGACCTGCCAGAACGGGGAGGCCCAGCGGCCGGCCACGAAGGCGAAGCCGATCTTGGAGACGCCGCCGTCCAGCACGAGCTGGATCAGCAGGTGGCCCAGGACCAGGACGACGAGGACGACGCCCGACAGGCGCATGAACAGCCACGCGGCCAGCTCGAAGTTGCCCCGGGTGGACTTCGGGGTCTTCTTGGTGCGCTTGCGCGGCGCCTCGATGAGCGGCGCCGGGTTGTCGACGCCGTAGACGGAGCCGCCCTCGACGGGGCCGATGCCCGAAGCGGTGGATTCAGTGGTCGCCATGAGTCTCAGCTCCCGAACAGTTCACGAGCGGCGTGGCCGAGGACGGGGTAGACCGCCCCGAGCATCAGCACGACCCAGATGCCGACGACGGACCAGAGCATCTGCTTCTGGTAGCGCGGGCCCTTCGACCAGAAGTCGACGGCGATGACGCGCAGGCCGTTGAGCGCGTGGAAGAGGATGGCGGCGACGAGGCCGTACTCCAGCGCGGCGACGATCGGGGTCTTGTACGTGGCTACGACCTTGTCGTAGTCCTCGGGGGAGACACGGACGAGAGCGGTGTCCAGCACGTGAACGAACAGGAAGAAGAAGATGAGGACGCCGGTGACTCGGTGAGCCACCCAGGACCACATTCCTTCCCGGCCGCGGTACAGCGTTCCAGCCGGCACGGAATTCCCTCCGGGAGCGGGGATTGGGGCCGCGCCGGCTTGTGCTGTCGGTCGGGCCCGGCCGGGTACGGTCCACCGGCCCCCAGCATCGTAGCCACCGTTTCCCGGGGCGCTTACGCCGGGTCTACCGGTGTGATCGAAGTGGCACGCGGATGGGTGAGCGCCGACGGCTTGTGGTGCGACCTGTGCTGTCGCGTGTCGCAAGCTGTGCCGTTGTGGCAGGTCACGCCGGCGCGGCGGGGCCGTGCGCCGGTCACCGCCGCGCGCCGCACAGGGACTGCGCCAGCCGTTGCCCGGCCAGCCGCCGCAGCTCGTCCGCCGCGACGGTCCGTTCGTCGTCCGGATCGTTCGCCAACCGTGACCGGATGCCCTCCAACACGTGATCCAGCGTCTCGTCCGGGCCGAGACCGGCCAGGCAGATGACGAAGGTGTGGCCGAACCGGGCCTCGTAGGCGGCGTACGCCGCGCTCAGCGCGGTGTGTGCCGCGGAGTAGGTGTCGTCGGGGAGGGCGGCCGGCGTCTCCGCCGCCAGGGCCGCCGCCAGATCGTCGGGGGCCAGGTCGTACGCCGCCTCGTCGGCCGCCGCCAGCAGGGACCCGGCGTCCGGGTAGGGCCGGTGGTCGGTCAGGCGGCGGGCCCAGAGCGGGCTGTGGAGACAGGCGAGGAGGAGCCGCCGTGCCTCGTCCGCGGACGCGGAGTTGAAGTCGTCCAGCGCGGTCGCGGCAGCGGTCGCGGACGACGGGATGCGGGTCTGCTCGGGCAGCGCCGGTATGGCGGTCCGGCCGGGAAGGTGTGTGGGCGTCACGTGTTTCGGCAGGGGAATCTGTGAGGGGAGTGGCGCAACGTTATCGAGAGGGGGCGTGACGTGTCCGACGGATGCCCGAATTTCACCCGAACGGGTCAATTTAGGAACGCCTTGTGGACGCATGCCGCCGCCGGAGGGACTTAGGTTTGGCGCTGTGAGTCAGCACAGGCGGCGCCCACCGGCGCGGACAGTCAAGCACAGGCGGATGATCGTCGCGGGCGCGTTCGCCGGGACGGTCGTGCTCGCGGCGGGCCTGGGTCTCTGGGCATCCGGCGACGACGACGGGCCGGCGGGTGCGGCGGGGGAGCAGCCGTCGGGCGCCGGGAGCGCGGGCGCGTCCACTGTCTCCGGCAGCGGCGGCCGGGTCCCGAGCCCGAGCCGCACGTACCCGCTCTCGCAGGCCCCGCGCACCATTCCCGCCGTCCGCTCCCACACCGCGGCCCACGGGCCGGGCTGGCGCCCGGCGCGCGGGAAGCGGGTGGTGGTGAACCATGCGGGCCTCGCGGACGAGGGCCGGCTGATCGCCTCCGAGCTGGGGCTCACGTACGCGGGCGAGAAGGGCGACGCGCGCGCGGGCGACGTGCGCCTGGAGCTGAACCGCGGCGGCGGTGCGGACCCGGAGTCGTACACCATGACCGTGCGCGGCGGGCGGGTGACCATCAGCGCCCCGGCGGACGCGGGCGTCTTCTACGGCACGCGCACGCTCAAGCAGGAGGTGCGCGGCGGCTCCACGGCACCCGAGGGCGTGGTGCGGGACGAGCCCGCCAAGCCGGTGCGCGGGTTCATGCTGGACATCGCCCGCAAGCACTTCACGGCCGGCTGGATCGAGGCCCGGGTCCGGGAGCTGGGCGACCTGAAGTTCAACCAGCTGGGGCTGCACTTCTCCGACGACCAGGGGTTCCGGATCGAGTCAGGGACGCACCCGGAGGTCGTCTCCCGCGAGCACCTGACGAAGGCGCAGGTCAGGAAGATCGTGGCGCTGGCCCGGAGCCGGCACATCACCGTCGTGCCCGAGATCGACTCGCCCGGACACCTCGGCGCGGTGCTCGCCGCGCACCCGGAGCTGCAGCTGCGCAACGCGCAGGGCGTGGCCGCGAGCGGGGCCGTCGACATCTCCGAGCCCGCCGCGGCCCGGATCGTCGACGACCTGCTCGACGAGTACGCCGACCTCTTCCCGGGCGGCCAGTGGCACCTCGGCGGCGACGAGTACCGGGCGCTGATGGCGTCCAGCCCGGAGACCGCCTACCCGCAGCTGGCCGCCGCCGCCCGGCGGCGGTACGGCGCCGGCGCGAAGGTCGCCGACCTGACGACCGGCTGGCTCAACGACCGCGCCGACACCGTCCGCGCCCACGGCCGCACGATGCGCGCCTGGAACGACGGCTTCTTCCGCGGTTCGTCCGTGCGGCCGGCGGCGGACCTCCGGGTCGCGTACTGGACCGGCAAGGAGTACGGCGCGCGGCAGCCGCTGGAGTACCTGAGCGTGGGACGCGAGGTCGTCAACTACAACGACGAGTTCCTCTACTACGTCCTCGGGCAGCCGAACACCTTCGTCTACCCGACCGGGCAGCGCATCTACGAGGCGTGGACCCCGCGCGTCCTGCGCGGCACGCAGGCGGTGCCGGCGAAGTACGACGGGCAGATCCTCGGCGGGTCCTTCGCGGTGTGGTGCGACCTCGCGAACTCGCAGACCGAGGCCCAGGTCGCGGCCGGGATCCGGATGCCGCTGCGGGCGACGGCGCAGAAGCTGTGGAACCCGGGACCGCCGAAGCAGAGCTGGGCGGGGTTCAAGGCGCTGGCCGACCGCCTGGGCTGACCCGCCCGGGGGCGTCCCGCCTGGGCTGACCCGCCCGGGGGCGTCCCGCCTGGGCTGACCCGCCCGGGGTCGGCCCGCCGGGGGCGTCCCGCCGGGGGCGTCCCGCCGGGGGCGTCCCGCCGGGGGCGTCCCGCCCGGGGTCGGCCCACGGGGGTCCGCCCGCCCTGCGTCCGCCCGCTGGGGTTCGCTCGCCGGGGTCGGCCCGCCCTGGGTCGGCTCGCCGGGGTCGGCCCGCCGGGGGCGTCCCGCCGGGGTCGTCCCGCCGGGGTCGGCCCACGGGGGTCCGCCCGCCCTGGGTCCGCCCGCCCGGGGTGCGGGTTGCCGGATACGGCTGCGAACGACCGTACGAATGTGGTGTATTCGGGCCCGGGCCGAAGTCGACAACGCCGTGGGGGAACGGGACATGGGCTACTGGGGGTACTTCGTCGTGGGCCGCAGCGAGCGGCCGCTCGCGGAGCTGGACGCGCTGGCCGGGGCCGAGGGCATGGTGCGGCGCGGGACGGCGCCCGGCGGCTGGCAGCTGTGGGAGTACCCGAACGGCGAGGGCGAGATCGGGAACATGAACGTCCTGGCCCGGGAGACCGGGGCGCCCGCGCTGTTCGGGTACGTCATGGACAGCGACTGCGTCGTGGTGGAGGCGGCGGCGCCCCGGAGCGGGGCGTGGACGACGTGCCTGGCGCGCGCCGCGATGGCCGGCCACCTCGCCGACGGCCAGGACGGCCTCACCGTGGAGGACTACTTCCTCCAGCCCGGCGACGCCGCCGTACGGGCCGTCGCCTGGGCCGCCGAGGCCGGGCACGAGGTGGCCGAGGAACCGCTCCTCGAGGTGCTGACCGCCGACCCCGACCCTTTGGCCGAAAACCTCTTCTTCCGGCTGCTGGACCGGCTCGGCGTGGTGCCGCTGTGACACTCCCGGCCCGTCGCACGCAGTAAGGGGAAGCGCGGGCTCCGTCAGGAAGGCGCCTGCTGAGGCCTGCGGAGGACTCTGCAGCGGCCCGCAGAGGGAGGCGTGGATGAGCCTGGTGGAACTGATCGCTCAGGCCGACGAACGCGGACTGGCTGCCAGCGGACTGGCTTGTTTGGACCGGTGCCTGCCGCTGCTCGGCGGTGACGACGAGGCCCTGCGGCCGCTGTGGGCCGGCCTCGCCGGCAACGGCGACTGGGCCGCGGGTCTGGAGCAGGCACGCGGCAAGCTGGCCGGCGAGGACGCGACCGGCGAGGACGCGACCGGCGAGGACGCGACCGGCGACGGAGCGACCGGCCCGGACGGCACCGGCGAGGCCGAGGCCGTGCTGCTGGCCCGCCGGATGCTGGCCGCCGCCCCCGCCGAACTGTCCGCCGCCGCGGTGCGGGAGTGGGCCGACGGCTGTTCCGTCGCCGCCCTCCGGATCCACCGGCTGCTCGACCCGGTGGCCGACGGGGCGTCGTCGGTCGACACCTGCCGCGAGGGCCGCACGGACGGCGCGTCGCCGCTGGTCGCCGCCGAGCTGCGCCGCCAGATCGCGGTCCTGGAACTGCTCGCCGCGCACGGTGCGGGCGGCCTCCGGGGCGCCCTGGAGGCGTCGGTCGAGGGCCGCCGGGTGCTGCGCGCGGTGGTCTCCCGGCGGGCGCGGGGGCGTGGCTGAGCGCTGAGCCCGGCGTTCAGAGCAGCAGGCACTTCACCACCGCGTCGCCGTGGCGGGCGGTGCGCCCGTAGAACGCCGTCAGGTCCCGGTGCGCCACGGCGAGGACGGCGTGCAGCTCCTCCTCGGCGGCGGGTCCGCCGTGGGCGGGCAGCAGGGTGTCGCGGGCGAGCTGCCACAGGCCCTCGAAGTCCGCCGAGCGGAGGAACGCGGCCACCCGCGCCACCTGGGCCGCGGTCAGCAGCAGGAACGGCGGTCTGCCCGTCCCGGGCTGGAGGACCGGCCGCCCGCCCAGCACCGCGTCGGCCCGCGGGCCGCTCGGCTCGTGGTGCGGGGGAGCGCCGGCGTAGAGCAGGTCGTGGTCGAGGTAGGTGCCGTCCAGCACCTCTTCGCGGTGCCGGCCGATCCGTTCGCGCACGGTGTCCCAGTCGTCCTCGAACAGCCGGCGCATCCATGCGGCGCTGTTGCGCAGGGCCGGGGGCGGCACCGCGCGGAGGTGGAAGTACATGCTCATCACTGACCAGAGCGCAGCCGGACGCCCGATCGTCACACTCCCGGGACGCTGATCGGCGTGACGATTCGTGACACCACCACGCTCTTGGTGATGTGACGACGATGACACAGCGGGAGACGCAGCAGGACACGAGGCCCTCGGCCGCGGTGAAGCCGGCCCGGTGGGCGGCGGACGCGGTGGCGACCATGCGGGAAGGGGCGCGGGTGCGTCTCGACTACTCGGCGCAGAGCCTGTGGCGGGTGGACCGGATGATCGACGAGATACGCCGGGAGCAGCCGCCGTACGCCGCCGTGGACCAGGTGCTGCGCGGCTTCGGCGCGTACGCCGGTGAGGTGATCGTGCGGCAGACCGGCGCCGAGTGGTGGGCGTCCGGCGGCGACCACTGGATCCGCACGCCGGACGGGCGGCTGTGGGACCCCATCGACGAGGCCCGGCGCTGCTTCGCCGGCCAGGGCTCGCTGCGGCTGCTGTGCCGGGACGCGACCGGCGCCGCCGGTCAGGAGTGACGACGGGCCGGGCGCCCGCCCCGAAGGGCGCCCGCCCCGAAGGGCGGGCGCCCGGCCCGAGGGAACGGACGGACGGTTACTTGACGTACACCAGGCCGTCCGTGGTGATCGTGGGCCGGCCGCTCGTGCCGACGACCACGATCTTCACCGTGTGCTGGGCGCTGCCGGACCAGGTCTTCGTCCAGATCGCCTGGCGGTACAGCGTGGTCGACGACTGCAGGTCCACCGTCGCGGACTTGACGCCGTCGACGTAGACGTACGCCTGACCGGAGCTCGACGCCCGGGAGACCACCCAGGAGGCGGAGCGGCCGGTGAACGTCCAGCTCAGGCTCGCGCCCGTGGAACCGCTGGAGTACGACTTGCCGCCGAGGTAGCTGGTGGAGGAACGGGCCGTCCAGCTGCCGGACTTGACCGCGGAGGTCTCCTGGAGGATCACCGGCGTGTAGGAGGACGAGGACGTCCGGTAGTTCCCGGCGTAGTCGTACGCCCGCATCTGCCACGTCGTGGCGGTGCCGGACGGGGCCGTGCGCTTGGAGCCAGTGGTCGTCGGGCCGTAGGTGACGGCCGTCGGCGACAGCAGCTTCACGGACTTCAGCGCGGCGTTGTCGGTGGCCTTCCAGCCGAGGGTGACCGGGACGGCGCTCGTGTCGACGGTGCCGGTGCGCAGCGAGATCTTCGGGGCCGTGGTGAACGTCGGCGCGGTGGTCTCCGTCACGACGTTCAGCGCGGCCGAGGTGGTGGCCTTGCCGGACTGGTGCACGGCGCGCACGGCGACGGTGTGGCCGCCCAGCGGGAGCGTGGCGCTCGCGGAGGTGGCGGTGCCGGCGACGGAGGCGACGGCCTTGCCGTCGACCAGCAGCTCGAACCGGGAGATCAGCGAGCCCGGCGTGGTGGTGGACCAGTGGGCGGTCACCGCGCCCTTGGTGTAGTACGTCGAGCCGGACAGGCCCGCGCCGGACAGCGAGGTGACCTTCAGGCCCTGCACCGGGCCGGACGCCCAGGCGCGGACGGTCGGCAGCTGAGCGTACAGCGAGCCGCCGGGGCACTGGGTGTTGTAGCCGTCGCGGTGGCCGGAGATCCGCTTGAAGGTGTACGAGCTGCCCGCGGTGAAGCTCGTGCCGGAGTAGTTGGTCTGGCTCGCGCCCGCCTTCAGCTGCACGGTGGTGGCGGGGTCGGCGCCGTACTGGCCGAGCTTCCAGGCCGCTACGCGGGCGATCGAGGCCAGGGCCGCGCCGGTGGCGCCGGTGGTGGTGTAGTCGCCGAGCACCGCGATGCCCGCGGACTCCCGGTTCCAGCCGTAGGTGTGCGCGCCGAGCACCGGCAGGTCGACGCCTCCCTTGCGGCCCTCGAAGACGGTGCCGCACTTGTCGACCAGGAAGTTGTAGCCGATGTCGTTCCAGCCGTTGGTCTGCGTGTGGTACGCGTAGATGCCCCGCACGATGGCCGGCGACTCGGAGCACGCGTAGTCGTTGGCGCCGTCGGTGTGGTGGACGAAGACGGCCTTCACGTCGGCGTTGTACTCCGACGGGTCGGGGCTGAGCGACTCGTCGGCGCCCCAGTCGGCGCGCGGCACGACCGGCGGCTCGGGCACGGTGGACGGCGGCGCGGTCGGCGTGGTGGGCCCGGTGCTCGACGGGCTCGCGGACGCGGACGGCGACGCGGAGTCGGACGGCGCGGCGCTGTCCGTCGGAGCGGCACTGTCGGTGGGCGCGGCGCTGTCCGTCGGCGCGGCGCTGTCGGTGGGCGCGGCGCTGTCGGTGGCTGTCCCGGCCGCCACGTACGCGGCCGGCTCGGTGGCCTTCGCCTCGGCGTCCGTCACCACCCCGGGGTCGACGAGGCTGACCTCCAGCCCCTTGGGCAGGGCGGAGCCGGCGGAGCCGTCCCGGTGGACGACCCGCACCTGCACGCCGTCGGAGGGGCCCACCCACAGCGGCTCGGACGCGCCGCGCGCACGGGCCCGCGCCCGCGGGTCCTCCAGCGGGTCGGCGTCCGTCTCCAGGTCCTGCCAGGCGCTCCACTCGCCGGTCTCCAGGGAGCGGGTGCGCACCTGGGCCGTGCCCTGCAGCCGCTTGCCGGCGTCCGCCCAGGAGACGCCGAGCATCGAGAACTGCTCGGTCCGCGTGCGCGGCAGCTCCCGTTCCCCGCCCGCGGTGGCCCTCAGCGGCAGGTCGTGGACGCTCACCGGCCGCTTGGCCCGCCCCGCGGCCCCGCCGTCGCCGGAGGGGCTGGCGACGGCGTAGGTGACCACGCCCCCGCCACCCAGGAGCACCGCGCCGAGCGTCAGCCACGCCCGTCGTTTCATGCTCAGCGGCCTGTACGCACGTGTCCCGCGAGGACTCACTTGTCCCACCCCTGGAAGGAAACCGGTTCGAGAAGCTCAACTGCCCCACCCGTCACGACAGGTGGCACCTACACACAGCGCAGCGTGCGGGGCGAACGTCACTGCGCGGCCGCTGAGCCCGGGGGGACGCACGAGCGGCGGAAAGGTTGTGCGCGGCCTGTGGATCCGCCATGTGTCGATCGACACGCGGCGAACCAGTGATGTTCACCGCGGGTGATCCGCTGGTTCAGGGGGAGGGGTGCAGCCCCTCCCGCGAGCCGAGCCAGGTGGGGGTTCCATGACCGATGTGGACGAGCGCGTTCCGTGCGCGCAGGAGATGCGGTCGTGTGCGGCGTCTCTCGTCGCACGCGTGACCGCCCGCGGCCGGCTGCCGCTGGACTACTCCGAGCGCAGCCTGCGGGTCGTCGACTTCCTGATCGACGGACTGCGCAAGGGCGGCGCCGACCCGGAGCGGGCCCACGACACGCTCCTCGGGCTCGGCGCGTACGTCGGCGAGGTGCTCGTGCGCCGCGCGGGCGCGCGCTGGGTGGACTTCGACGACCGGCAGCGCGCCTGGTCCGGGCAGCCGGTCGGGGTGCGGATGGCCGACGGACGGGTGTGGAACCCGCTCGGCAAGGTCCGCAACCGGTTCGAGACGGGCAGCCCGGAGGAGTCCCTCCTGTTGTTCTACCTGAAGCTGCACGGCCGCACGCGCAGAGCCGCCGCCTGAGCACGGACCGCCGCCTCGACAGACCCGGGGCTTCTGACGAACTGTGACACTTGTGTGACCCAGGACGCTGAGGACCGTGGAGGCGTGCGCACGGCCGGCCGTGCGCACGACGCGGGTTCCGACGGGCCCGTTTCGCACCCGTACGAACGAGGACAGTGTTGGGCCAGGGAGGGGAACCCCGCCGCGCGCAGGCGCACGACGGGGAGCTGGGCGAAGCCGTGGCGCGGGCCAAGGAGGGCGACGAAGCCGCCTTCGCCGTCGCGTACCGACTCGTCCAGCCGGGACTGCTCGGCTATCTCCGGGGGATCGTCGGCGACGACGCCGAGGACGTGGCCTCCGACGCCTGGCTGGAGATCGCGCGCGACCTCGGGCGGTTCAAGGGCGACGGCGCGGGCTTCCGCGGCTGGACGGCGACCATAGGCCGGCACCGGGCGCTGGACCATCTGCGCCGGCAGAAGGTGCGGCCCCGGTCCTCGGCGCTCGAACAGGACGTGCTGGAACTGCCCGGCCGGCAGAACACCCATGAGCAGGCCCTGGAGGCGCTCTCCACCGAGCGCGCCCTGGAACTGGTCCGCAGCCTGCCCCGCGACCAGGCCGAGGCCGTGCTGCTGAGGGTCGTCGTCGGCCTGGACGGCCCCGCCGCGGCCCGCGTCCTCGGCAAGCGCCCCGGCGCCGTGCGCACCGCCGCGCACCGGGGGCTGAAGGGGCTCGCCCGCCGGCTCGGCGTCCCGGGTGTGACAAATGGGGACCCTCGGACGCTGGGGGAGTCGACATGAACGGCAGCGGCGGCACGGACGCCGCGGGCGGTGCGGGCGGCGTCGAGCGCCGCACCCGCGACGGGTCTGACAGGGATGGATACGGACATGGGTGAACGGCAGGGCGACGGCAGTACCTCCGGCCGTCGGCGTGTGCGCCCCGGCGGTCCCGTGTCCGGCCCCGTGTCCGGAGCCGGGGACGCGGCGGAGAGCGCGGCGCTGGAGCTGCTGCTCGCCGCGGCGATACGCGGGAACGCCGTCGACGCGGAGGGCGAGCAGCGGGCGGTGGCGGCCTTCCGGGCCGCCCGGGAGGCCGGGGAGCACCGGACGCGGACCCGGCGCCGGGACGACTGGCGCCCGCGCGAGCACCGGCGGGCGCGCCGCTCGCTGAAGGCCACCCTGGCGCTGTTCCTGGCCGGGCTGACCGTCAGCGGTGTCGCCGTCGCGGCCATCGGCACCGCCGGGTCGTCGCACGACGACCGCGGCACCGGGCGGCCGGGTCCGTCGGCCGGCGCCCCGACGGCGTCCTCCGGCCCCTCGTCCGCGGCCGGCTCCCGCACACCGGGCGCCTCCACCGCCGCGGACCGTCCGGCGACCGCGCGGGACACCGAGGCCCGCTGCCGGGCGTACGAGTCGGTCGACGGCCGGGGCAAGGCACTGGAGGCGACGGTCTGGCAGCGGCTGATCGAGGCCGCGGGCGGCGAGGAGAAGGTCGCCGGGTACTGCACCCGGCAGCTGGCGGGAAGCACGCCGACCGGGGCCGCGAGCAACCCGGGCAGGGCCGCCGACACCGGCAGGCCGAGCGACCCGGGCGCCGCCACCACTCCCGCCGCCGCCGCGACCGGGGGCGCCCCCGCGACCGCGGGCGTCCCCGCGAGCCCGGGTTCCGCCGCCACCGCGGGTTCCGCCGCCACCGCGGGGGCGCCGTCCGACGCGGGCGACGGCAACGGCAAGCCGGGTAAGGACAACGGCAGCGGCGGCTGAGGACAACGGCGGCGGCTGAGGACGTCGCGGCGCCGGGGTGAGGCTCCGGATGAGCGAGGGTCCGAGGAGTCCCGAACGGCTCGGCGGCGAAGGGTTCGAGGGGCTCGGGCCGACCGCCGGGTGGCCTGGCGGGAGGGCCGCACGACAACGGCCGGGGCCGCCACCCCCCACAGGAGAGGCCCCGGCCGTCGCGCGCTACGGGCCGCGCGGCGGCCCGTACTCCCTACAGCGCCCCGGGTGCGTTTTCTGTCACACCCCGCCGCATCACAAGACCGTTGCAGCTCGTCCGGACGTGGACGAGGAGCGGTTTCAGGTCGTAACGTGCCTTTCGCGCCGGGCGCGGAGGGGGATCGCCGCCACCATCGGCCGACCATCGACTGAGGAACACGGGTGCTGGGGGACGACGCGGAGCTGACCGCCGCGGTGCTTGCGGCACAGGACGGGAACGAGACCGCGTTCCGGACCGTGTACCGGGCGGTGCACCCACGGCTGCTCGGATACGTACGGACACTGGTCGGCGATCCGGACGCCGAGGACGTCGCCTCCGAGGCATGGCTGCAGATCGCCCGCGACCTGGGACGCTTCGAGGGGGACGCGGACCGCTTCCGCGGCTGGGCCGCCCGCATCGCCCGCAACCGCGCGCTGGACCACATCCGCATGCGCGGCCGCCGTCCCGCCATCGGCGGCGACGAGACGGAGCTGACCGGCCGGGCCGCCGAGTCCGACACCGCGGGTGAGGCCATCGAGGCGCTGGCCACCGACCGCACCCTCTCCCTCATCGCCCGGCTGCCGCAGGACCAGGCCGAGGCCGTCGTGCTGCGCGTGGTCGTGGGCCTCGACGCGAAGACGGCCGCGGAGACGCTGGGCAAGCGTCCGGGCGCCGTGCGCACCGCGGCGCACCGCGGCCTCAAGCGCCTCGCCGAACTCATCGGCGCCGATCCGGAATCTGCGGGCGTGCTCGACGCGCTGCCCGCCCAGCGAGAACCGAGCGGCCGCGCCGTGACGTCCGCGACTGTGACGCAGGTGCGCGCGCGGACGCAGAAGGACATGTGATGGCCGACGAGCAGTACAGGTGGCTGGACCGCGAGACAGCGGAGCTCCTGCTGACCGGGCAATCCCTCGAAAATGTCGACGCCGCCACCCGTGACCAGGCAGAACGCCTCGCCAAGGCGCTCGGGTCGCTGAGCGTGGAACCCGCCGCGGAAGGTGCCGGGCTCCCGGGCGAGAGCGCCGCGCTGGCCGCCTTCCGCGCGGCCCGGGCCGACGCCTCGGCCGGCTCTTCCGCCGTCGGCGACGACGCCGACGGCTCCTCCTCGGACGCCGGTCTGGTCCGCATCGGCCGCCCGAGCGGAATCGGCAGGCGCCGCCGCTGGAACCGCCCGGTCCGGCTCGGGCTGTCCGCCGCGCTGACCGCCGTCGTGGTCGGCGGAGTCGCGGTGGCGGCCACGAGCGGCGTCCTGCCCGGGCCCTTCGGCGGCACCGCACCCCGTCCGGGCGCCTCGGTCCCGGTCGCCGGGACGCCGGACGGCCCGCTCGGGTCGCCGTCGTCCACCGGCTTACCGCACGGTGAGCCCACGCCCGGCGCCTCCGCCGGCGCCACCGGACCGGCGGACCCGCACGGCGCCCCGGGCGCCGGGGCCTCGGACGAGGCCGGCTCCGGCGGGGGCGGCCGGCGGGGCGGCGCCCTGTCGGCCTGCCGTGCCGTGCGCGACGGCAGGGAACTTGGCTCCGGCCGCAGAAGGGCCCTGGAGCAGGCGGCGGGCGGCTCCGGCGCGGCCCGCGTGTGGAAGTACTGCCGGGGCATCCTCTCCGGCTCCGGCTCCGGCTCCGGCAGCCGCTCCGGCAGCGGCTCCGGCACCGAGGGAGGCGACCGCGACGCCGACGGCACGGAGAAGGGCGCGGGCAACGGCAACGGCAACAGCGGCAAGAACAACGGCAACGGCAACGGCAACGGGAACGGCGCCGGGAACGGCAAGGGCAACGGCAACGGCAACGGTCAGGGCGGTCAGGGCGACGACCAGGGCGACGACGACCAGGGCGACGGCGCCCCCCGGCTGGCCCCCGGCGGGAAGGACACCCCGGCGTCCACCCCGCCCGCGCCGTCGCCGAGCCCCACGTACAGCGCCCTCTGACCTCGCACCCGCCCGGTGACCCGGCCTTTCGGCGGGAGGGGGAAGAATCCCTCGCGCGGGGGTGTGACGTTTTCGGCCGCGCCGGCGCAGTAAGGGGTGAGCCGACTGGTCATCGGCTTTCTGCACAGAGCCGGGGTTCCCCCCGTACCCACGGCTCGTGCGCATCGGCGCGGGCGGGACACGTTCCCCCGGTCCCGTCCGCGCCCCCAGCCTCCCGCCGGGGCGTCACCGGAACACGACGACCTTGTCGCCGTACCGCACCTGCGCGTACAGGCCGGCGATCGCCACCTCGTCCCGGACGTTGACGCAGCCGTGCGAGGCGCCGGCGTAGCCGCGGGCCGCGAAGTCGTACGAGAAGTGCACGGCCTGTCCGCCGCTGAAGAACATCGCGTACGGCATGGACGAGTCGTAGAGCGTCGACCAGTGGTGGCGCGACTTCCAGTACACCTGGAACACGCCCTCCCGGGTGGGTGTGCCGCGGGAGCCGAAGCGGACCGGCATCGTCGAGACCGTGCGCCCGTCGATCATCCAGCGCAGGGTGCGGGTCGTCTTGTCGATGCACAGGACCCGCCCGGTCAGGCACCGCGGATCGGGCGGGCCGGCGGGCTGGCCGCCCATCAGGTACAGCTCCCACTTCCCCGGCTCGTGCGTCATGCGCAGCAGCCGCTGCCAGGTGACGGCGTCCGTCCGCCCCGTCCGCGGCAGCCCGCGCTTGCCCTGGAAACCGCGGACCGCCCGCTCCGTCAGGTCGTCGTACGTTCCCGTGGGGCCGTCGAACAGCCAGTCCACCTGGCGCAGCCGGGCCTGGAGTTCGCGTACGCCGGGGCCCGTGTCACCGCGCGACCACAGGACGGCTCCGCCGCCGGCGGGGGAGGAGTCCGAAGCGCCGCCGGGAGAAGCGGCGGGGGGAGCGCCGCTCGGCAGCCGGATGCGCACCGGTGAGCGGCCCGTGCCGTCCGCGCCCTGCACGGTGCAGCCGGACACCCCGGCCAGGGCGGCCAGGGCGGCCAGGGCCGCCGTCGCGGCGATCGCTCTCACCGTGCCCGCAGTACGCACCACGCCCCCAGCCGTCCCACCGATGTGCTCGCGTGCCCCTTTCATGCTGCCCGCAGGTGACGGGCCGCGAACGGCGGGGCATTGTTGTGACCGGGACCGCATACACCCTGTGAGGAAGGTCCCAGGGTGCGGCCCTGCACCCGGTGCACGGCCGACGCTACAGTCCGTCGGAGGGTCGGTCTGAACTGGCGTAACTGGCGAGTAACTGCTGAGCGGGAGGCAACACACCATGGCGCGCGAGTCGGAGTCCGGACTGCCCATCGAGCCGGTGTACGGGCCGGAGGCCCTGGCGGGCTGGGACCCGGAGCAGAAGCTGGGCGAGCCGGGGAAGTACCCGTTCACCCGCGGCGTGTACCCGTCGATGTACACGGGCCGTCCGTGGACGATGCGCCAGTACGCCGGTTTCGGCACGGCGACGGAGTCGAACGCGCGCTACAAGCAGCTGATCGCCAACGGCACGATGGGGCTGTCCGTCGCTTTCGACCTGCCCACCCAGATGGGACACGACTCGGACGCGCCGATCGCGCACGGCGAGGTCGGCAAGGTCGGCGTGGCCATCGACTCGATCGACGACATGCGGGTGCTGTTCGGCGGGATCCCGCTGGACAAGGTCTCGACGTCGATGACCATCAACGCGCCCGCCGCGCTGCTGCTCCTGCTGTACCAACTGGTCGCCGAGGAGCAGGGCGTCCCCGCCGACCAGCTCACCGGCACGATCCAGAACGACGTGCTGAAGGAGTACATCGCGCGGGGCACGTACATCTTCCCGCCCAAGCCGTCGCTGCGCCTGATCGCGGACATCTTCAAGTACTGCAAGGCCGAGATCCCGAAGTGGAACACCATCTCGATCTCCGGCTACCACATGGCGGAGGCCGGCGCCTCCCCGGCGCAGGAGATCGCGTTCACCCTCGCCGACGGCATCGAGTACGTCCGCACGGCGGTCGCGGCCGGCATGGACGTCGACGACTTCGCCCCCCGCCTGTCGTTCTTCTTCGTGGCCCGGACGACGATCCTGGAGGAGGTCGCGAAGTTCCGTGCCGCCCGCCGGATCTGGGCGCGGGTGATGCGGGACGAGTTCGGCGCGAAGAACCCCAAGTCGCTGATGCTGCGCTTCCACACGCAGACGGCCGGGGTGCAGCTGACGGCGCAGCAGCCGGAGGTGAACCTGGTCCGCGTCGCCGTGCAGGGTCTGGCGGCGGTACTGGGCGGCACCCAGTCGCTGCACACCAACTCCTTCGACGAGGCGATCGCGCTGCCGACGGACAAGTCCGCGCGTCTCGCCCTGCGCACGCAGCAGGTCCTCGCCTACGAGACGGACGTGACGGCGACCGTGGACCCCTTCGCCGGGTCGTACGTCATCGAGAAGATGACCGACGACGTCGAGGCGGCGGCGCTGGAACTGATGAAGAAGGTCGAGGACCTCGGTGGCGCGGTGACGGCCATCGAGCACGGCTTCCAGAAGAACGAGATCGAGCGCAGCGCCTACCGCATCGCCCAGGAGACCGACTCCGGCGAGCGGGTCGTGGTCGGCGTCAACCGCTTCCAGCTCGACGAGGAGGAGCCGTACGAGCCGCTGCGCGTCGACCCCGCCATCGAGGCCCAGCAGGCCGAACGCCTCGCCAGGCTGCGCGCCGAACGCGACCAGGCCGCGGTGGACTCGGCGCTGGCGGCCCTGAGGAAGGCCGCCGAGGGCGAGGACAACGTCCTGTACCCGATGAAGGACGCCCTGCGCGCCCGCGCCACGGTCGGCGAGGTCTGCAACGCCCTGCGCGACATCTGGGGCACGTACGTCCCGTCGGACGCCTTCTGAGCTGCGCGGTTCCTTCGTACGAGTATCCGGGGGCGGGAACACCGCGCCCCCGGATACTCTCGTGGAGAGTGGGCCCCGAAAAGGCGGACGCCATGGCCGTACTGCAGCAGGAGCTGACCCTGGGCGAGGCCGCCGACCGGCTCGCCCGTGCACTGCCTGGCCACCGCGTGGAGATTCTCCAGGGGAGGCTCACTGCGACACCGCCGCCGGATGGCTCGCACGGGTTGTCGTTGACGAAGTTGTGCAGGGCGATCGAGCGCGCAGGCATCGAAGGAAGCGGGGCTGAGTGGATCCAGGGCGTGGGCCTGTGGCTGCCCACCCTGCCTTCGGACTTCGCGATCCCCGACCTCTCCATCGTCGACGAGGACTTCCGCGGCGCCCACGTCACGAAGAACTACTACGCCCCGAACGTCTTCCGCCTGGTCGTCGAGATCACGTCGTCGAACTGGTCCGACGACCTCGGCCCCAAGGTCGAGTGCTACGCCCAGGCGGGCGTCCCGGCCTACCTCGTCGCCGACCGCAAGCACGGTGAGGTGCTGCTCTACACGGACCCGGCCGACGGCAAGTATCCCGACCCCCAGCGGTTCAAGCGCGGGCAGGACCTGCTCCTGCCGGAGTCGGTCGGGGTGCGGGCCGAGCTGTCCGTGGACAGCCTGCTCGACGGCTGAAACACCCGCGCGGGGTGTCGTACCCGTGTGCGACACTCCGGGCATGTTCGGCGTCATCGATCTGCCCACCTACCTGGTCGGACTCGTGCTCATCGTGCTGCTGCCCGGGCCCAACTCGCTGTACGTGCTGTCCGTGGCCGCCCGGCGCGGGGTGCGGGCCGGGTACGGGGCGGCGGCCGGGGTGTGGTGCGGGGACGCGGTGCTGATGACGCTGTCCGCCGCCGGCGTCGCCTCGCTGCTGCAGGCGAACGCCCTGCTGTTCGGCATCGTGAAGTACGCCGGCGCCGGATACCTGACCTGGCTCGCGGCCGGCATGATGCGGGCCGCCTGGGGGATGTGGCGCACGCGGCGGGAGAAGGCCGTGCCCGAGGACGCCGGCGCGCCGGTCACCGACGAGCGGCCCTACCGCCGTGCCCTCGTCATCAGCCTCTTCAACCCCAAGGCGATCCTGTTCTTCGTCGCCTTCTTCGTGCAGTTCGTCGACCCGGGCTACGCCTACCCCGCGCTTTCCTTCGTGGTCCTCGGCGTCTTCGCGCAGCTCGCGAGCGTGCTCTACCTCAGCGCGCTGATATTCGGCGGCACCCGGCTGGCCGCCGCCTTCCGTCGCCGCAAGCGGCTCGCGGCGACGGCGACCTCGGCGGCCGGGGCGCTGTTCCTGGGTTTCGCGGTGAAGCTGTCGCTGGCGAGCGTGTGATCACCGGCCGACCGGCGTGATGCCTGTGTCTGCGGCTGCCGAGCCTCAACCGGCGGCCCGGCGGCCCGAGCCTCAACCGGCGCGGCCCGGCGGCCCGGCGGCGGATCGGCCCGGTGGCGCATCGGCCCGGCGGCCGTCGCCGGTGGCGCGTCGGCCGGGTCAGCGCACCCTGGAAAGCGCCGTACGCAGTCTCGGCGTCAGCGGCTTCTCGACGCAGCGGTTCAGCAGCCAGGCCAGCAGCAGCATCGACGCGAGCGTCAGGGCGAAGGTCGCAGCCGACGGCAGCCCGAGGCCGCGGTGCAGGCCGCGGATCACCACCCAGCCGAGGTGTTCGTGGACCAGGTAGAAGGGGTAGGTCAGCGCCCCGGCCACGGTCAGCCAGCGCCAGTCCGCCCAGTCGAGCGCACCCAGCGCGATCACCGCGACCGCCACGAAGCCGAGAGCGACGACGAGGACGATGCCGAACGAGGAGCGGTGGGCGAAGGCGTTCGGGTCCGCCGCGTTCCACAGGCTGCGCACCGCGTGGTGCTGTCCGATCGCGAAGCTCACGGCGACGATGCCCCAGGCGTAGACGTCGCGGCGGTCGCGGTGGACCAGGTAGAGGCCGACGCCGCCGACGAAGAAGGGCGCGTACTCGGGCATCAGCACGATGTCGAGCAGCGGCATGTGCGCGCCCTGTGCGATCGCCGCGGCCGGCGTCCAGCCGGCGCAGAAGAGGATCACGCGCCGTCGGCTCGCCCCGGGCAGGACCACGCACAGCGCGAACAGCGCGTAGAAACGGATCTCCGCCCACAGCGTCCAGCACACGCCCAGGACCCGGTCCACGCCCAGCGGCTGCTGGAGCATGGTCAGGTTGACCAGGGTGTCGCTCGGTGACAGCGCCTGGTACGTGACCGCCGGCAGCGCGAACACCGCCGTCACGATCAGGACCGCCGCCCAGTAGGCCGGCAGCAGACGAGCGGCGCGGGAGGCGAAGAACGACTTCAGGGGCCGGCCCCAGCCGCTCATGCAGATCACGAACCCGCTGATCACGAAGAAGACCTGGACGCCGAGACAGCCGTAGGCGAAGTACGTGTGCAGGGTGGGGAACTGCCGTCCGGCCGAACTCCCCCACGCCCCGGTGACCTCGCCGCCCCGGCCGCCGTAGTGGTAGGCCGCCACCATCAGCGCGGCGACCAGCCGCAGCCCGTCCAGGGCGCGCAGCCTCGGCACACGGGGAGCCGGCGGTCCCGGCCGGCCGGTCGCGTCGGCCACCGTCCGGACGGTCACGCTGGTCACGGTCTTCTCCTCGACGCATTCTTCCGCGGGCACTTCCGAGCACGTTAGCCCGCCTCACAGGCGGGTCTCGGCGGTCCCGCCAACGATTGGCCCCGACGTCCCGGTGAGTTCATCTGTAGGTCGTTTTGGCTTCCTACTTTTTCTCAACATCCGCCCACGGGCCGGTAAACGGCAACGAACCGCAGTTGGCTTGGCAAACAACAGGAGCACCATGACGAGGGTCCAGAACAGACGGGCACGTGTGCGCGGAGGGGAGCTGGACGACTGCCTGCGCGCCTGCGCCGTGCACAGCGGCAAACTCGTCGGCAGCATCGACCGCCGCCGCGTCGAACTCGCCGAACAACTGCGCAAGCTGCTCGTCGTGTGGGGCACCACCGCCACCACGACCACCGCGCCCGCCCCGGCCGGCGGCGCCACCGCGCTGCTCAAGCGTGCCGTCAAGGGCGCCGCGGCCCCCGCCGCCTCCGGCATCGGCAACGAACTGCTCGACGCCCTGCTCGCCGTGGCCAACAAGGCGCTGGAGTGCGGCTACGACGACGAGCTGAACCTCGCCCTGGTCATCAGCGACACGGTGCTCGCCCAGCGCAAGAACTCCCGCGCCGGCTGGCGGCTGCGCGCCCGCCTCCTGGAGGCCCTCGGCGACGAGACGGAGGCGCTGGAGGCGTACGAGAAGTACCTCTCCCTCACCGACGACGACGGCTTCGGCGTCCGCAACCGCATCGCCGGCCTGCGCCTGGCCGGCGAGAAGGAACGCGAACTGCTCGCGCTGCTCGGCCGCCAGGTCCCGCGCGCCGCGGACTTCACCCGCCGCCCCGCCACCGAGGTGTGGGCCGAGGGCCTGGCCGCGCAGGCCGTCGGCGACTGGGCCGAGGCCGAGCCCCGGCTGGTGGGAGCGCTCCTCACGCTGGCCGCCGAGGAGGCCCCGGTCGCAGACCGGCAGGACCTGCTCAGCCAGTACCTCGACCTGCGCACCGCGGTCCCCGGCGTCGACCTGCCCGCGCTCACCGACGCCCTCGCCCTCTACGCCGAGCAGCGCCGCAGCCGCATGCGCGGCCCCGTCGCCGACCCGACCGTCGGCGGCGTGCAGTGGATCAGCCTCGGCGAGTTCCGCAACCTGATCACCGGCAAGTCCATCTGCCTCGTCGCCAACTCCGGCCGGGTCGGCACCAGTTCGATGGGCGCCGAGATCGACTCGTACGACCTCGTGGTGCGCTTCAACTCGTACAGGATCGACCCGAAGCACACCGGCGGCCGCACCGACATCCACGCCACCATCCACAAGCACGGCTTCAACTGGGACCAGCAGGTCACCACCCGCCTGGTCTTCGGCGGCATCTCCGGCGACTGGAAGCACTCGCTGCGCAACCGCCTGGTGCCCGGCGCCCAGACCTACCTCGGCGACGAGTCGCTGCGCTGGCCCCTGCGCAACATCGGCAAGCTCGGCGCCGACGCCTGGTCGGGCATCCCGACCACCGGCTTCAACATGCTGTGGCTGCTGGACTTCCTGGACGTCAGCCCCCGGCTCGACCTGATCGGCTTCGACTTCTACGAGACCGGCGCCTACCGCGTGCCGGAGGCCATGAAGCTGGCCATCACGTCCGTGCACGAATACACCAGCGAGAAGGAATGGGTCATGCAGCGGGCCCAGAGCGTGACCGACATGAGGATATCCCTGCGATGACCACGACCTCCCTGACCGCGCCCGCCGCGGGACCGGCCCCGGCGACCGACGCCTCCGCGCTCACCGGCAAGCGCCGCATCGCCTTCGCCTCCTACGTCGACGAGAACTACCTGCCCGGCTTCCTCGTCCTGCTGCGCAGCCTCGCCCTGTCCAACCCGGGCGTCTGCGAGGACTTCGTCGTCCTGTACGACGACCTGCGTCCCGGCTCCGTCGCGAAGATCCGCGACCTGCACCCGCGCATCGTCCTGAAGCGTGTCGACGCCGACCACTACGACTCGTACAAGAAGGGCGACCAGGACAACTACCTGGTCCGCAAGGCGTACTTCATCCTCGACGTCTTCCGGCTGCGCGAGTACGACACCGTCATCACCCTCGACACCGACATGGTCGTCCTCGGCGACCTGGGCGAGCTGCTCAGGCTGCGCGAGGGCCTGGCGGCCGTGCCGCAGTTCTTCTACGGACAGCACAAGCTCAACTCCGGCCTGCTGGTCATCCAGCGCGAGTACCTCAGCGACGAGTTCTGCGCCAAGCTCGACCGGTGCGGGCGCAGCGGCGACTACGAGCTCGACAAGCACGACCAGGGCATCCTCAACGCCGTCCTGGACGGCGACTTCGTCCGCCTCGACCCCCGCTACAACTTCGTCAAGCGGCGGCTGTCCGGCGATCTGCCGGTCCCCGAGGACACCGCGATCCTGCACTTCACCGGCCGCCACAAGCCGTGGCAGGGCGGCGAGGCAGGCTACAGCCAGGCCGAGGACCGCTGGCGCGAGTTCGACCTGTCCGACGCCGACTTCCACGCCGCCTACCTGGCCTCCTCCGGTGGCCTCCACCACGACCTGCTCGTCCACTACGGCACCCCGCACGTCGCCCGCACCGGCGACGCCGAGGTCGCCCGCAAGGTCGCCGCCGCGCACATCGCCTCCGGCGACTACCAGGACGCCGTCGACATCCTGAGCGGCGTCCGCGTCCCGCTCGACGAGGCGTGGCCGCACGAGGTCCTCGGCCACGCCCTGATGAGCGTCTCGCGCTACGCGGAGGCCAAGGCGCAGCTGCTGCTGGCCACCGCCGCCCCCAACCGGGCCGCGACCGCCCACGCCCGCCTCGCGCAGATCGCGTGGGTGCACGGCGACAACGTCCAGGCGCTGAAGCACGCCACGGCCGGCCTGTCCGTCGACCCCACCCACCGCTCCAGCCGGCTGTGGGCGCAGCGCGCGTCCTCCGTGCCGGCCCAGGAACTCGGCGCCCCCGAGGACCAGCTGGCGCACGTCGCGTTCTACATGGACCGGCAGGGCAACGCGGGCGACAAGCTGCTGCCGGAGAGCGTCCGCCTCGCCTTCGGGCCGGACACCACCTCCCGCCGCTGGCACTCCGTGCACGCCCACCGCCTCTTCGACGAGGCGGCCCTGGAACGGGTCAACGCCCGCCGCGGCCTGGTCATCGGCGGCGGTGGCCTGTTCATCCCGGACACCATGCCCAACGGCAACAGCGCCTGGCAGTGGAACGTCCCGGACGAGCTGCTGGACCGCATCGACGTGCCGATCTCGGTGTTCGCGGTGGGCTTCAACGCCTTCGACGGCCAGTCCTACCGGGCCGGCCGGTTCCGCCAGTCGCTGCGGCTGCTCGTCGAGCGGTCCTCCTTCTTCGGGCTGCGCAACCACGGCTCGATCGAGAAGGTCCGGGCCATGCTCCCGGCCCGTCTCCAGGACAAGGTGCGCTTCCAGCCCTGCCCGACGACGGTCACCCGGCAGCTCGTGCCGGGCTGGCAGGACCCCGCCCGCCGCGACGACACCATCCTGATCAACGCCGCCTACGACCGCGCCGGCCTGCGCTTCGGCCACGACTACGGCTACTTCCTGGCCCAGATGGCGCAGGCGGTCAGGGACCTGGGCGAGCTCGCCGAGGTGCGGTGCGTGGCGCACTCGCTCGACGACGAGAAGATCGCCTTCGACCTGCGCCGCGAGCACGGCATCTCGCTGCCGGTCATCCCGATGTACGACTTCGAGAACAAGGAGATCCTCGACCTGTACGCCCGCACCAAGCTGGTCATCGGCATGCGCGGGCACGCCGGAATGATCCCGTTCGGCTGCGGAACACCCATCATCAGCCTGATCTCGCACCCGAAGATGGCGTACTTCCTGGGCGACATCGAGCGGCCCGAGTGGGGTGTCTCCGTGCACGACCGCCACCTCGCCGCCCGCCTGGTGGAGCGCTCCCGGGAGCTGCTCGCCGACCACGCGAAGACCGTGGCCGACGTGCACGGCCGCCAGCAGGAGCTGTGGAAGGTCACCGAGGCGAACGCCGCCGACCTGCGGGTCGTCCTGGGCGGCTGACCACGGCGACGGCCCTCGCCGACGACGTGGCCGAACCGGCGGGGAAGGCCGGCCGCCGCGCACCCCTGCGGTCGGCGGCGGCCGGCCCTTTCCCGGAGCGGGTGGTGTCGTGCGCCCGCAGGGAGACCGCGCAACCGGCGGGAAGCCCGGGGCGCATCCCGGCGGCCCGCCGATCGGGGGAGCGCTTCCCACGAAGAGGTGGGCAGTGGTCCGAGCGCGCGTCGAGGCGGCCGAAACGAGCAACAATAACCTTGTGTGAGCGACAAGTCACGCACCGTTGCGGACCGTGTCGCGGAGCACTTCTTCCCCACTCCCCAAGCGCGTTAGGAGCAGGACATGATCACCGACCTTCTCGCCAGCATCGTGCAGTACCTCGGGGTGCTGCTGTAGCGGCCGCGCACGCCGGCCCGGTGCCGTCCTTCCCCGTGGGAGGGACGCCACCGGGCCGTGCGCTGCCGGGTCAGGGAGCAGCGCCTCGGCGTCGGCCCCGGCGAGGCGTCGAACTCCGGGTTGCTCAACCGCATCCCGACGTGCCGCGCCGGAAGCCGTCTTCCCCGTTGCGCTTCGCTCCCCGGCGGCCGTCCGTCTTCCGCCGTCCGCCGGGCGCCGGCTGTCTTCCGCCGTCCGCCGGGCGCCGTCCGCCGGCCGTCGTCGGCCTGCCGCCCGCCCCGGCCGTGGCGCCGGCCCGGAAGCCCCGGCCGTGGCGCCGGCCCGGGGCAGCTCAGCGCCGTACCGCCTTCCGCAGTGCGCGGGCCCGCCGGACCACCCGGCGTGCGGTGGCGTTGCGGGGCAGGAAGGCGAGCCGCTCCGGGATGCCGCCCGGCAGCCCCAGCGAGGTGAGCCGCTTCTTCTTGAAGTAGCGCAGGGTGCGCGGGCCGAGGTGGCGCGAGAGATAGCGCTCCGCCTCCGCGCGCCGGTCCGGGTGCAGCTGCGGCTGCATGGTGAAGCCGACCGCGGTGACCAGGTCGTTCAGCGTCCCGTCGGGGACCGGGTCCTCGGCCTTGCGGCCCGCCAGGTCCGGCACCAGCGCGTCGGCGAGCACGGCCGGCACCCGGTTGCTGTTCTGGTACGGCGCCAGGCGCTCCAGCAGCGGTTCGGTGCCGACGCGGGCCACCGGCAGGCCGTAGAACGCCGACGCGGTGAACAGCGCGGTGGAGAAGCAGCCGACGACCAGGCCGGGCGGCGACTGCGCGAACAGCGCCTCGGCGAGGACGGGCACGTCCAGCACGGTGAGGTCCACGCCCAGTTTCCCGGCCTCGGCCTCCAGGGCGCGGCTGTAGCGGGCGGGCGCGCTGGGGTGCGGTTTGAAGACGATCGAGCGGTGACCGCGCTCGGCCGCCCCCCGCGCCATCCGCACGTGCAGATCCTCCTCCTCCTGCGGGGTGAGGATGTCCAGCGCGGACAGGTACTGGCCGAGCAGCAGCGCCGAGCCGTCCGGCAGCACCGGCAGGTCCGGGACGGCCGCGCTCAGTTCGGTCATCGTCTTCAGGAACGCGGCGGTCGGCACCACCTGCGCCTGAACGCCGAACTCGGTCAGCAGCATCGGCGTCAGACCGGGCACCAGGTCCAGGTGCAGCAGCCGGCGCACCCGCGTGCCGATCAGCGGGTCGAGCTTGTTGCGGGTGGGGCCGTAGCTCATCAGGCCGTCGGCGTAGACGTCGATCGGGGCGTCGGCGAACAACTGGGCCACCGTCTGCGCGGGGGCGACCTGGAGGGACTCCACGATCAGCTCCACCCGGTCCTCGCCCAGGCCCCACAGCAGCCGCAGGTAGCGCTCGAAGAGCGGGACGTCGTCCGGGCGGGGTACCCAGGCGCCCGGGTGGAACGGGCGGATGGCCTCGTTCCAGGACAGCACGGCGTCGAAGTGGCCGCGCAGCGGTTCGAAGCCCGGCATCTCGTCGAGCGCCGGGGTGGTCTCCGGGATCGCCGAGGTGTTGAACACCAGCAGCAGTTCGCGGTCCGCATCGGGGAAGCAGTCGGAATCCAGCGCGGCGGCCAGGGTGGCGGCGCCGTAGAGCGTGGAGGCGCAGTAGATCCGGGTGGTACGGGACATCAGGAAGCCGCCTTCGCTGTGGTGATCCGGCGCCGCAGCCGTCGCAGCCTGGCGGAACGGCGCAGGTCCATGGTGTCGAGCACGTCGCCGAGGGCGTCCTGCGGCATGCGCTGGATCGCGGCCGCGGTCAGCGACCGCAGCTGCCTGGCGACGGTCGGCTCCCACTTGGCCTCGTCGGAGAGGTGGTGGTCGATGATCGCGCAGTAGGTCCGCACCGCCTTCGGCAGCAGCCGGGCCGCGTCCGGGTCCGCCGCGGTCTCCTCGATCACCTGGTCGAAGGCGCGGATGAAGTCGAGCTGCCGGGCGTCGCCGATCTGGGTCAGCGAGGAGGCCACCCCGCGCCGGTAGAACACGCCGAGCAGGCTCACCACGGCGAACGACTCCGCCTCGCGGTGCAGTTTCCAGATCCACGGCCGGTCCTCGGCCGTGCGCAGCCCGTCCGTGAAGTGCAGCAGCCCCCGCTCCAGCAGCCGCCGGTGGTAGGCGCCGGCCCACGCGTAGGCGTAGTCCACGGAGGTCGTGCGGTTGGCCGGCAGGATCGCCCCGCGCGGGTCGAGCACCTCCCAGCGGCGCCCGTGCGGGACCCGGTGCACCGTCCGGGCGCGGGCGGTGGCCTGCACATGGTCGGTCCGCACGAAGTCGCAGCCCAGCTCCTCGATCGCGCCGGCCAGGCGCGTCAGGTAACCGGGGGCCAGCCAGTCGTCGCCGTCCAGGAACGTCAGGTACTCGCCGCCCGCCGCGTCCAGACCGGTGTTGCGCGCGGTGGCGAGCCCTCCGTTCTTCTCATGACGGACGAGGCGCACTCGGGCGGCCCCGGACAGGTCCTCGGCCGCACGCTCCAGAATGGCCGGAGTTTCGTCCGTCGAATGGTCGTCGACCAGGATGAACTCGAAATCCGGGCGGGCGTTCAGGCGAAGACTTCTGAGGGTGTCCGGCGCATATCGCTGGACGTTGTAGAACGGCACGATCACGGAAAGCTTTGGCACTCGAGAAACCCTAGGAGGGCGCCCGGCTGCGGAACTTTCCGGTGGGCGTACAGGGGATGAACTCGATGTGTCGGAACGGTGCATCGCGCGTTCTTGAGGGCGTTTGACGAGCCAGTTCGGTTCCAGGCGGGCTGTTGTTAACTCTTTGTTGAGATGTGGTTGGGCCATTCCTGGGAATTGCTTCCTAGCGTCTTCGTCGTGCCACCAAGTACACCGAAGCCCACGCGAATCGCCGTGCTCGCGGACTCCGACACCCGCTGGAAATGGGGTGCCCTCACCGCGGCGCGCATCGCCCCGGGCCCGACCGGGGAAACCGCCTCGGCAGAGGCAGAGGGTGCGCAAGCCGGCCCCGAACTGGACGGATTCCTGCTGCGCGGCCGGTCCACGCCGACCGCGCGCCAGCTCGCCGAGGTCGGCGTGCGCGTCGACTCCCTGCGCGAGGTCACGGCCGTCGAGTTCCTGCGCGCCATGGCCGAAGGGGAGTACGACGTCGTCGTGCTCGCCCTCGTCGGCGGCGGCGTGCAGGCGGTGCTGCACGGCCTGAAGCGGGTCTGGGAGGGCCGTGCCAGGCGTCCCGTCGTCGTCACCGGCTACGTCGGCGTCGTCTACGAGAAGCTCGCCGACGGTCTGCTGCTGCGGCACGGCGCGGACCTGGTGCTCGCCAACTCCCGCCAGGACGCCGAGCGTTTCCGCGCGGTCTACGAGGGAGTGGGCGCCGACGCCTCGTCGGTGACGGAGGTGGCGCTGCCGTTCCTCGGCGGAGCCGCCTACGACGGCGGCCGCGACCTGGCCGCGGAGCCGGAACGCAGGCCGTACACCGTGGTGTTCGCCGCCCAGCCGTCCGTGCCGGACAACCGGCGGGACCGTACCTACCTGCTGGAGCGGCTGGTCCGGCACGCGCGCCTGCACCCCGAGCGCGAGGTGCTGCTCAAGCTGCGCTCCAAGCCGGGCGAGCACACCACCCACATCGAGGAACTGCCCTACCAGAAGCTGGCGCAGCGGTTCGAGCTGCCCGCCAACCTCCGCCTGGTGTACGGCAACATGGGCGAGGTCCTGGACCGCACCGACCTGCTGGTCACGATCAGTTCGACGGCCGCGCTGGAGTCGCTGCACCGCCGCATCCCGACCGTGGTCCTCACCGACCTGGGCGTGCGCGAGGCGCTCGGCAACCACCACTTCGTCGGATCCGGCTGCCTCGCCTCCTGGGACCGGCTCGACGCCGGGCACCGGCCCGAGGCCGACGAGGAGTGGGTGGCCCGGCAGGGCGTCGCCTCCGGCGGAGGGGCGTACGCCACCGCCTTCGACGCGGCCCGCGAGCGGGTCGCCAAGCTGCTCGCCCAGCCCGCCGGGCTGCCCCCGCTGACCCCGTACTACACGCCCGCGACGGCGCCCGGCTACCTGCCCGGCATCCTCGCCCGCCACCACCTCGGCCCGGACGGCAGCCCGCTGCCCGGCGCGCCCGCCGCCGACCGCGAGCCGGGTCCGGTCCGGCAGATCGTGCGCCGCGCGGCGCGCGGCGCCTACCGGCACGGGGTGCAGCGCGTGGCACCCGTCATCCGGCGGATGGGCGAGCTGTGAGCCGCCCCACCGGGCCGGACGTGAGCCGCCCCACCTGGCGGGACGTGAGCCGCCCCACCCCACTCCGAGGAGCAGAACCCATGTCCAGTCCGCAAGCGGGAGACGGCGCGACGGTGCGCCGGGTGCTCGCGGTGATCCCCGCGCGAGGCGGCTCCAAGGGCGTGCCCGCGAAGAACCTCGCCCCCGTCGGGGGCGTGCCGCTGGTGGCGCGGGCGGTGCGCGAGTGCCGGGCCACCCGCCTGGTGACGGACGTCGTGGTCTCCACGGACGACCAGGCGATCGCCGCCGCCGCCCGCGAGGCCGGCGCGGAGGTGGTGCTGCGGCCCGCCGCCATCGCCGGCGACACGGCGACCTCCGAGGCGGCCGTGCTGCACGCCCTGGACGCCCACGAGGCCCTGCACGGCGCCCGCGTGGACGCGGTCCTGCTGGTGCAGTGCACCAGCCCGTTCCTGGTCCGCGAGGACATCGACGGGGTGGCCGGCGCGGTCGTGGACAACGGCGCCGACACGGCGGTGACCGTGGCGCCGTTCCACGGGTTCGTCTGGCGCGACGCCGCCGACGCCGGCGACGCCGTCCTCGACCCGGCCGGTCCGTCCGGCACGGACGCGGCGGGCGGCGGCTACGGCGTCAACCACGACAAGTCCTACCGCCCGCGCCGCCAGGACCGCCCCCAGGACCTGCTGGAGACCGGCGCCGCCTACGCGATGGACGCCGCCGGCTTCCGCGAGCACCGGCACCGCTTCTTCGGCCGCACGGAGCTGGTGCGCACCGACCCCGCCCGGGTGCTGGAGATCGACGACCCGCACGACCTGGCCCGCGCCCGCGCCCTCGCGCCCCTCTTCGACGCGGACCGGCCCGGCGCCCTGCCGGCCGCCGACGACGTCGACGCGGTCGTCCTGGACTTCGACGGCACCCAGACCGACGACCGGGTGCTGATCGACGCCGACGGAAAGGAGTTCGTCTCCGTGCACCGCGGGGACGGGCTGGGCATCGCCGCCCTGCGCAGGAGCGGGCTGAAGATGCTGATCCTCTCCACGGAGCAGAACCCGGTCGTCGCCGCCCGGGCCCGGAAGCTGAAGATCCCGGTCCTGCACGGCATCGACCGCAAGGACCTCGCGCTGAAGCAGTGGTGCGAGGAGCAGGGCATCGCGCCCGAGCGCGTGCTCTACGTCGGAAACGACGTCAACGACCTCCCGTGCTTCGCCCTCGTCGGCTGGCCCGTGGCGGTCGCGAGCGCCCACGACGTCGTGCGCGGCGCCGCACGCGCGGTCACCACCGTCCCCGGCGGTGACGGCGCGATCCGGGAGATCGCCAGCTGGATCCTCGGCCCCTCTCTCGATTCCCTCGACAAGTAAGGAAAGTCCCCGCCATGAGCACCCACTCCCGTCTGCGCACCTTCGGCTCGCGTGAGGTCGGCCCGGGCAGGCCCGTCTACATCTGCGGCGAGATCGGCATCAACCACAACGGCGACCTGGACAACGCCTTCAAGCTGATCGACGTGGCCGCCGAGGCCGGCTGCGACGCCGTGAAGTTCCAGAAGCGCACCCCCGAGATCTGCACCCCGCGCGACCAGTGGGACATCGAGCGCGACACCCCCTGGGGCCGGATGACGTACATCGACTACCGCCACCGGGTCGAGTTCGGCGAGGACGAGTACCGGCAGATCGACGAGTACTGCAAGGAGAAGGGCATCGACTGGTTCGCGTCCCCGTGGGACACCGAGGCGGTCGCCTTCCTGGAGAAGTTCGACCTGCCGGCCCACAAGGTCGCCTCCGCCTCCCTCACCGACGACGAGCTGCTGCGCGCCCTGCGCGCCACCGGCCGCGCGGTCATCCTGTCCACCGGCATGTCGACGCCGCGGCAGATCCGCCACGCGGTGGAGGTGCTCGGCAGCGACAACATTCTCATGTGCCACGCCACCTCGACCTACCCGGCGAAGGCCGACGAGCTGAACCTCCGCGTGATCAACACGCTGGAGAAGGAGTACCCGAACGTCCCGATCGGCTACTCCGGCCACGAGACGGGCCTGCAGACCACGCTGGCCGCCGTCGCCCTCGGCGCCACCTTCGTCGAGCGCCACATCACCCTCGACCGCGCCATGTGGGGCTCCGACCAGGCCGCCTCCGTCGAGCCGCAGGGCCTCACCCGCCTGGTGCGCGACATCCGCACCATCGAGGCGTCCCTCGGCGACGGCGTCAAGAAGGTCTACGACTCCGAGCTCGGCCCGATGAAGAAGCTGCGCCGCGTCTCCGGCGTGGTCGCCGAGGCGGAGATCGCCGCCGCCGCGGGCGAGCCGGTCGCGGTCTGACGGTCCGGGCGACACCAACCAGGGGAACGGTCACACGCCGATGAGCCGCCGCGCCGGATCCGCCGGGCACTCCACTCTCGCGTTCGTCGAGAGCCCGGTACAGCTGCTGAACGTGCTGGAGTGGGCGCACGCCCACGCGCCCGGCGCGGAGCTCACCCTCGTCGTGCTGTCCCCGACCGACCCGATGACCCGCGGCCAGTTGCGCCGGATGGCCGAACTCGCCCGCGAGGAGGGCCACGAGGTCCGCTGGGAGGAGGCCAGGGGCGGCCCGGCTGCGCCGTTCCAGACGATAGGCGGCCTGGCCGGCATGCTCCGCCGCGCCGACCGCGTCGTGCTGGGCGACCCCTTCTCCCGCTACGTGCAACTGCTGCTGACGATCACCAAGGCCCCCGCCCTCGTCGTGGTGGACGACGGCACCGCCACCATGGAGTTCGTCGCCCAGCTCGCCCGCGGCGAGCGCCTGGTGCGCTGGCACCGCAAGGGCGGCCGCCCCGGCCCGCGGGACCTGCTCTTCGCCCCGGTCTCCTCCTCGGCCCGCCGGCGCCTGACGCCGGGCGGCAACCGGCAGGTGGAGATCTTCTCCGCCATGCCGGTGGACGAGCGGCCGGAGGGGGTGACGGTGACGGTGAACGCCTTCGCCTGGACCCGCGCCCGCTTCGGCCCGCCCCGCATCACCAAGGGCGCCGACATGGTGGGCACCTCCCTGGTGGAGACCGGCGTGGTCGACGCCGAGCGCTACCTGGAGGCGGTGCGCGCCCTGGCCAGGGCGCACGGCGCCACCCGCTACTTCGCGCACCGGCGCGAGAGCACCGAGAAACTGCACCGGCTGGTGCTGGAGACCGGCCTGGAGGTCGTCCGCCCGGACCTCCCGCTGGAGCTGATCGCCCGCCGCGGCCCGGTCGGCCGCACGATCCTCAGCTTCCCCTCCACGGTCGTCCACACCCTGCCCCTCGCCCTGGCCGGCACCCCGGTCCGCGTCGCCGTCTGCGACATAGACCCGGCCTGGCTCACCGACCGTGCCTCGCCCCGCGCCCAGGGCTTCCTGTCGGGCGTGACGGACACCGCCCGCGACGTCCACCGCCTGTCGGCGGTCACCGCCGTGTGACCCGGCGCGCCTCGCGAGTCACCCCGGTCCCGCCGTCCGCTCCCGGGCCTCGCACCGCGTGCGGTTCCCCTGGCCCCGGTCCGGCTGTCCGCTCCCGGGCCTCGCACCGCGTGCGGTTCCCCTGGCCCTGGCCCGGTTCTTCGGCCCGGGCCTCGCACCGCCTGCGGTTTCCCTGGTGGGCCGTGCGGGTCATCCTGGTCCGGCTGTCCGGCCCGGGCCCCGCACCGCGTGCGGGTTTCGGCAGCGGACAGGGCCGGTGCGCCCCGCGCCTGTCCGCGCCGGCGGGGCCTCCCCTCCAGGCGTGACGGACGCGGCCCGCACCGCCTGTCGGCGCTCAGCGCGATGTGACCGCGCCTGCGGCTGCCTCCGGTCGGCGCGGTGCCGCGGGCGGCTTGTGCGCCAGTACGAACGCGCGGGGGCGGGTCTCCTCGCCGTCCGGCTCGCGCAGCACGCGGGCCGTCGGCCGCAGCCCCGCCGAAGCCAGCTGCCGGGCCACCGTCTCGGGCGTACGCCAGTGGTAGTCCAGCCCGATCTCCCGGCCGAAGCGCTCGGTGAGGCGCATCCGGCCCTCCTCGTCGCCGGACTGGAAGCCGAGCAGCACGTGCCCGCCGGGCGCCAGCACGCGGTGGAACTCGGCGAACGCCCTCGGCAGGTGCTCGTCCGGCACGTGGATGACCGAGTACAGGGCGAGCACCCCGCCCAGCGTCCCGTCCGGCAGGTCGAGGCGCAGCATCGAACCCACCTGGAAGCGCAGCCCCGGATGCGCCCGGCGGGCCAGCGCCACCATGCGCGGCGAGACGTCGACCCCGAAGACCGGCACCCCGAGCGCGTGCAGCCGCGCGGTGACGTGCCCGGGGCCGCTGCCGACGTCGGCGACGGGAGCCGGGCCGGCCGCCCGGACCAGCTCGGCGAAGCCGGTGAGCAGCGCCCGGTCCAGGGGATGGTGGGCCAGGCTGTCCGGGTGCCGCTCGGCGTAGGGATCGGCGATCTCGTCGTACGAGGCCCGGGTGGCGCGGACGAAGTCGGGGGTGTCGTCGTTCACGTGGCCGGACCCTAGCCCCGGAGCCCGGCGCGTGTCCGGCGGTTCACCGGTCCGGCACCGACGGACCGCGGGGACCGCCGCACTCACGCGGGGACCGCCGCACTCACGCGGGGACCGCCGCGCTCATGGGACGCGCGTCGCGGGGGTATGCGGGGGTATGCGGTTCGCGTGCACCGAGTGGCCGTACGCCGCGAACGCCGTGTGGCCGGGCCCGCGGGCGGCGGGGGACGGTTCCGACAGGTGAACAGACGCGCCGTGCGGGAGCGGAGCGTGGTATGCGTAGAGAAAGGAGTGGTTTACCCACCTCAACCGAATCCCATGCGCCGAGGGGCGAGTTTTTCTTCGTCTGACGGGCTGAAGTTTGTTGATCGAGGCTCGGTCGGCCGTCCCGGCGTCCTACCCTTCAGAGGGTGAAGCAACTGATGTCACTGGAGTCCGAAGTCGAACTGCCGGCCGCGGAAGCGCTGCTTCCCGGCACGCTGCCCGAGGCGCTGCGTACCGAACTCATCGCGTTCCGGCGCGACTTGCACATGCACCCGGAACTCGGCAACCAGGAGTTCCGCACGACCGCCGCGATCAAGGCACGGCTGGAGAAGGCCGGGCTGCAGCCGCGCGTGCTCGGCGCCGGGACCGGACTCGTCTGCGACATCGGCCACTGGGCCGGTGACCGCCCCGCGCTCGCGCTGCGGGCGGACATCGACGCCCTGCCCATCCCCGACACCAAGAGCGAGTGCGCCTACCGCTCCACCGTGCCCGACCGGGCGCACGCCTGCGGGCACGACGTGCACACCACCGTGGTGCTCGGCGCCGGCCTGGTGCTGGCCGACCTGCACCGGCAGGGCAGGCTGCCGCAGCCGGTCCGGCTGATCTTCCAGCCCGCCGAGGAGGTGCTGCCGGGCGGCGCCGCCGACGCCATCGAGTGGGGGGTGCTGGAGGGAGTGGGACGGATCGTCGCCGTGCACTGCGACCCCCGCGTGGACGCCGGCCGGATCGGGCTGCGCACCGGCCCCATCACCTCCGCCTGCGACCGGCTCGAGGTCTCCCTCGACGGCCCCGGCGGCCACACCGCCCGGCCGCACCTGACCACCGACCTGGTCACCGCCGCCGCCCGCGTCGCCACCGACGTGCCCGCGCTGGTCGGCCGCCGCGTCGACAGCCGCAGCGGCCTCGCCGTGACCTGGGGCCGTATCGAGTCCGGCCACGCCCCGAACGTCATCCCGCAGCACGCGGAGCTCTCCGGGACGGTGCGCTGCCTGGACCTCGCCACCTGGCGGCAGGTGCCGGACGTCGTCGTCGCCGCCATCGACGAGGTCGCCAACCTGCACGGCGCCAAGTCGGAGATCAACTACGTGCGCGGTGTCCCGCCGGTGGTCAACGACCAGGCCGTCACCGATCTGCTGCGGCACGCCATGGCCGCCCGGCGGGGCCCGGACGCCGTGGAGGGCACCGAACAGAGCCTGGGCGGCGAGGACTTCTCCTGGTACCTGGAGCACGTGCCCGGCGCGATGGCCCGCCTCGGTGTGCGTCCCCCGGGCGAGCGGACCGTGCGCGACCTGCACCAGGGCGACTTCGACGTCGACGAGTCGGCGATCACGGTGGGCGTGGAACTGTTCACGGCAGCCGCCCTCCTGGACGCGGCGGAACGCTGAACACTCTCCGAACGGACCGCTGAGACTCCCCTGACCTGAGGGGTCTCAGCGGTCGACGCAGGTTCCAGCCGGGCAACGCCGGTTTCAACCGGTCAATGCCGGTTCCTGACGGTTCCCGCCGGTCCCCGCGACGCCCGCGCGGCGGCCCGGCCGGCCCGCGCAATGGTCCGGACGTCCCTGCTCCGGGGACGTCCGGACCCCCGGCGCAACACGTCCGTAAGCCATTTGTGAACAGACCGCAACGGTCGCCGCGGCAGCCGCAGACCCTCAGTTCAGACGCTGTTTGCCTCGAATCGATAACGGCTTCCGGAGAGGTCTCTTTCCGACATCTACGCGCGTTACGATGCCGCGAAGCCGACGCCGCCGGGGCGTCTCGGCCCGGGCACCGCATGGTGCTCACAAAAAGCGCCGACATGGCGCTCAGGTCAGGTGAAGGAGCCTCCCGTGCGCCGGGTAGCCAAGCTTTCCGCTGCGTGCATCGCCACCGCAGCTCTCGCACTGTCTGCCACTGCCTGTGGCAGCACCTCCTCCGAAAAGGGCAGCGACAAGTCGTCCTCCTCGTCCTCCGACGGCGGCAAGGGCGGCGTCAAGATCGGCCTCGCCTTCGACGTCGGCGGCCGCGGCGACCGCTCCTTCAACGACTCCGCCGCGCGCGGCGCCGACAAGGCCAAGGCGGAGTTCAAGGGTTCGATCAAGGAACTGACCGCCAAGACCTCCGACACCGAGGCCGACCGCGAGCAGCGCCTGACCGACCTGGCCGACGCCGGCTACAACCCGGTCATCGGTATCGGCTACGCCTACGCCACCTCCATGACCAAGGTCGCCGCGAAGTACCCGAAGGTCAGCTTCGGCATCGTCGACTCGGTCGTGGACGCCGAGAACGTCGACAGCATCACCTTCACCGAGGAGCAGGGTTCCTACCTGGCCGGTGTCGCCGCGGCGCTGAAGACCAAGAAGGACCACGTCGGCTTCATCGGCGGCGTCGACAACCCGCTGATCAAGAAGTTCGAGGCGGGCTACGTCCAGGGCGTCAAGGACACCAAGCCCAAGGTCAAGGTCGACACCCAGTACCTGAGCCACGGCTCGGACACCTCCGGCTTCGTCAGCCCCGACAAGGGCAAGGAGGCCGCGTCCGGCATGCTCGACAACGGCGCCGACGTGATCTACTCGGCGGCCGGCTCCTCCGGCAACGGCGCGCTCGAGGCCGTCAGCGGCGTCAAGGGCGCCTGGGCCATCGGCGTGGACTCCGACCAGTACAACATCCCGGGCCTGGCGAAGTACAAGAACTCGATCCTGACCTCGATGGTCAAGAACGTCGACGTCGGTGTCTACGACTTCGTCAAGTCCGTCCACGACGGCAAGCCGCTGACCGGCAACAACGTCTACTCGCTCGCCAAGAACGGTGTCTCGCTGGCCACCAGCGGCGGCTTCATCGACGACATAAAGGCCAAGCTGGACGCGGCCCAGAAGAAGATCGTCGACGGCGACATCAAGGTCAAGACCACCCCGTGACCTGACGGTTCCCGCCGGACCAAGGCTCGGCGAGGGGCGCACGACAAGCCCCCGCCGAGCCATAACGATGTGTCAACTCTACGCGTGTAGCGCTGAGTTGTCGCGCTAGCGTCGCCGACGCCTGCCTCCCCTTACGCAGCCCCTTCCCCCGAGGAGAGTGCGCCATCAACGCGTCCAGCCCTCCCGCTGCCGTCGAACTGCGCGGCATCACCAAGCGCTTCCCCGGCGTCGTCGCCAACCGCGACATCGACATCACCGTCCGCGCGGGCACGGTCCACGCCCTGTGCGGTGAGAACGGCGCCGGCAAGTCCACCCTGATGAAGATCCTCTACGGCATGCAGCAGCCGGACGAGGGCACCATCACGGTGAACGGCGAGCCCGTCACGTTCAACAACCCCGCCGACGCCATCGCCCGCGGCATCGGCATGGTGCACCAGCACTTCATGCTCGCCGACAACCTCACCGTCCTGGAGAACGTCGTCCTCGGCGCGGAGAAGCTGTACGGGATCGGCGCGAAGGCCCGCGCGAAGATCCAGGAGATCTCGCGCAGCTACGGGCTGAACATACGTCCCGACGTGCTCATGGAGGAACTCGGCGTCGCCGACCGCCAGCGCGTGGAGATCCTCAAGGTCCTCTACCGCGGCGCCAGGATCCTCATCCTCGACGAGCCCACCGCCGTCCTCGTGCCGCAGGAGGTCGAGGCCCTCTTCGACAACCTCCGCGACCTCAAGGCGGAGGGGCTCACGGTCATCTTCATCTCCCACAAACTGGGGGAGGTGCTGTCCGTGGCCGACGAGATCACCGTCATCCGGCGCGGCACCACCGTCGGCACGGTCGAGCCGCACTCCACCACCACCAAGCAGCTCGCCGAGCTGATGGTCGGCAGCGAGCTGCCCACCCCGGCGACCGAGGAGTCCACCGTCACCGACGTCCAGGTGCTGAAGGTGGACGGGCTGAAGCTGACGCAGACCGACCTCGACGGCGTCGAGCGCGTCATCCTCGACGAGATCTCCCTCACCATCCACAAGGGCGAGGTGCTCGGCATCGCCGGTGTGGAGGGCAACGGCCAGTCCGAACTGGTCGAGGCGATCATGGGTATCCGCACCCCGGACACCGGCACGATCACCCTCGGCGACGCCGACATCTCCCGCCTCCCCACCCGCAGACGCCGCGAGGCCGGCGTCGCCTACATCCCCGAGGACCGCCAGCGCCACGGCCTGCTGCTGGAGGCGACGCTGTGGGAGAACCGCATCCTCGGCCACGTCACCGAGGAGCCCAACTCCCGCGGCGGACTGCTCGACCTCAAGGCCGCCCGCGCCGACACCGAGCGCATCATCGAGTCCTACGACGTCCGCACCCCCGGCATCGAGGTGACCGCGGGCTCGCTGTCCGGCGGCAACCAGCAGAAGCTGATCGTCGGCCGGGAGATGAGCCACGAGCCGAAGCTCCTCATCGCCGCCCACCCCACCCGCGGCGTGGACGTCGGCGCGCAGGCCGCGATCTGGGACCACATCCGCGACGCCCGCCGCAACGGCCTGGCCGTGCTGCTGATCTCCGCGGACCTGGACGAGCTCATCGGGCTCTCCGACACCCTGCGGGTGATGTACCGCGGCCGTCTGGTCGCCGACGCCGACCCCGCCACGATCACCCCCGAGGCGCTGGGCTCCGCCATGACGGGTGCGGCCACCGGCCACCTGGAGCACACGGAGGACGACGTCCGATGAAGAAGCTGATCTCACGGATCGACAGGCAGCGGCTGCTCCTCGGCGTCGCGGCGCCGCTGCTGGCGATCGCCGCCGCCCTCGTCGTCACCACCCTGGTCATCCTCGCCACCGGCAAGAACCCGGGCGACGCCTTCAGCGACATGCTGACCTACGGCACCGCCAGCGACAGCCAGGTCTACATCCTCAACAAGGCGACGACGTACTACCTCGCGGGCGTCGCGGTGGCCATCGGCTTCCGCATGAACCTGTTCAACATCGGCGTCGACGGCCAGTACCGGATCGCCGCCTTCATCGCCGCCGTCCTCGGCGGCGCGCTCACCGCCCCCGGCTGGATCGCCATCCCGCTGATCATCCTGTGCGCCATGGCGAGCGGTGCGCTGTGGGCGGCCATCGCGGGCGTGCTGAAGGTGACCCGGGGCGTCAGCGAGGTCATCTCGACGATCATGCTGAACTCGATCGCCACCGCAATCATCGGCTACCTGCTGCAGCCCGAGCAGCTCGGCCAGCTGGACAAGGCGGGCACCCTGGTGTCCACCAAGCCGCTGCCGGAGTCGTCGTACTTCTTCAGCTTCGACACCGGCCCGGCCGGCGAGCTGTGGGGCTTCATCGTCATCGCCGTGCTCGTCGGCTTCGCCTTCTGGTTCGTCCTCGGCCGCACCCGGTTCGGCTTCGACCTGCGCACCGTCGGACTGTCCGAGACCGCCGCCGCGGCCAGCGGCGTCAGCGTGAAGAAGATGGTCGCCACCAGCATGGTCATCTCGGGTGCGGTGGCCGGCCTGATCGGCATGCCGACCCTGCTCAACGACAGCCACCAGTTCAGCAACGACTTCCCGGCGGGCATCGGCTTCACCGGCATCGCCATCGCGCTGCTGGGCCGCAACCACCCGATCGGCATCGCGCTCGGCGCCCTGCTGTGGGGCTTCCTGGAGCGCACCACCAACCACCTGGAGTTCCAGGGCTACGACAAGGAGATCCTCGGCGTCATCCAGGGCGTCATCGTCCTGTGCGTCGTCATCGCCTACGAAGTCGTACGCCGTTACGGCCTGCGGCACCAGCAGCAGCGCGTGGGCGCCGAACTCGCCGCCCAGGCCGCCGCCGCCCCGACCGAGAAGCAGGAGGTGGCGTGATGACTGCCACGATGACCGACACGCCGCCGCCCGCGGCGCCCAAGACCGACACCGCGGCCGGCGGCTCCGGCCGGACCCTCGGCCGGGTACTCCTGATCGCCGCGGGGGCGCTGATCCTGGTGGCCGCGGTCCGCGTGCTGACCGGCGCCAACCAGCTCACCTCCGAGGGGCAGGTCAGCGCCGCGCTGGGACTGGCCGTGCCGATCGGCCTCGCCGGTCTCGCCGGTCTGTGGTCCGAGCGCTCCGGCGTGGTCAACATCGGCCTCGAAGGCATGATGATCCTCGGCACCTTCGGCGCGGGCTGGGTCGGCTGGCAGCACAGCCCCTGGCTCGGCCTGCTGTGCGGGATCGCCTTCGGCGTCCTCGGCGGCCTGGTGCACGCCGTCGCGACCGTCACCTTCGGCGTCGACCACATCGTCTCCGGTGTCGCGATCAACCTGCTCGCGCTCGGCGCCACCCAGTACCTCGCCAAGCTGTTCTTCTCCGAGGGCAAGGCGGCGGAGGCGGGCGGCAACCCCAAGCAGTCCCCGCCCGCGGAGTCGCTGCCCAACGTGGACGTGCCCGGCCTCTCGGACGCCCTGCACTCCGTCGAGCAGCACCACTGGTTCCTGGTCTCCGACCTCGCCGGCATCCTCGGCGGCCTGGTCACCGACCTGTCCGTGGTGACGCTCATCGCCCTCCTGCTGTTCGTCGGCAGCTGGTGGCTGCTGTGGCGCACGGCGTTCGGTCTGCGGCTGCGCTCCTGCGGCGAGAACCCGGTCGCCGCGGAGTCCCTCGGCGTCAACGTCTACAAGTACAAGTACGCGGCCGTCGCCGTCTCCGGCGGCCTGGCCGGCCTCGGCGGCGCGTTCCTCGCACTGGTCACCTCGCACATCTACCTGGAGGGCCAGACCGGCGGCCGCGGCTACATCGGCCTCGCGGCGATGATCTTCGGCAACTGGCGGCCCGGCGGGCTGGCGATGGGCGCGGGCCTGTTCGGCTACTCGGACGCGCTCCAGCTGCGCAACGGCGGCCAGACCGTGCACGCGCTGCTGCTCCTGCTGGTCGTCCTGCTCGCCGTGCTGGCCGGCTGGAAGCTGTACCGCAAGGCGGTGTGGCAGGGCGTGGCGAGCGCCGTCACGGCGGTGCTCGTGCTGGTCTGGTACCTGTTCACCGACGAGGTCCCGGGCGACTTCGTGGGCGCCACCCCGTACGTCGTCACCCTGCTGGTGCTGTCGCTGTCCGCGCAGCGGCTGCGGATGCCCAAGGCGGACGGCCTGCGCTACCGGAAGGGCCAGGGCAAGTGACCGAGTCCGCCGACGTCGACTGGGAACGGCTGCGGGAGCTGGCCCGGGAGGCCATGTCCCGCGCCTACGCCCCCTACTCGGGCTACCCGGTCGGCGTCGCGGCCCTGGTCGACGACGGCCGGACGGTCACCGGCTGCAACGTCGAGAACGCCTCGTACGGGCTCGGACTGTGCGCCGAGTGCGGACTGATCTCGCAGCTGCAGAACACCGGCGGCGGCCGCCTGACGCACTTCACCTGCGTCGACGGCCACGGCGAGATCCTCGTCCCGTGCGGCCGCTGCCGGCAGCTGCTGTACGAGTTCGGCGGCCCCGGACTGCTGCTGGAGACACCCCGGGGCATCCTGCCGCTGTCGGAGATGCTGCCCCAGGCCTTCGGCCCGGACCATCTCACCCGGTAACTCCCGTGCGGCCCCTCCGACAGGTGCGGAGGGGCCGCTCACTTCCTGAACGTCGGAAGGAAAACCATGGCCATGGACGCCATCTCCGTCATCCGCACCAAGCGGGACCGCGGCGAACTCAGCGACGAGCAGATCGACTGGGTCATCGACGCGTACACCCGCGGCGAGGTCGCCGACGAGCAGATGTCCGCGCTCGCCATGGCGATCCTGCTCAACGGCATGAACCGCCGGGAGATCGCCCGCTGGACGGCCGCGATGATCGCCTCCGGCGAGCGCATGGACTTCTCCGCGCTGTCCCGCCCGACGGCCGACAAGCACTCCACGGGCGGCGTCGGCGACAAGATCACCCTGCCGCTGGCGCCCCTGGTCGCGGCCTGCGGAGCCGCCGTGCCCCAGCTGTCGGGCCGCGGCCTCGGCCACACCGGCGGCACCCTCGACAAGCTGGAGTCGATCCCCGGCTGGCGCGCCCTGCTCTCCAACGAGGAGATGCTGCACGTCCTGGACACCACGGGCGCGGTGATCTGCGCGGCGGGCGACGGCCTGGCCCCGGCGGACAAGAAGCTGTACGCGCTGCGGGACGTCACCGGCACGGTCGAGGCGATCCCGCTGATCGCCTCCTCGATCATGTCGAAGAAGATCGCGGAGGGCACCGGCTCGCTGGTCCTGGACGTGAAGGTCGGCACCGGCGCCTTCATGCGGACGCTCGCGGACGCCCGCGAACTCGCCTCCACGATGGTCGGCCTGGGCACCGACCACGGCGTGCGGACGGTCGCGCTGCTCACCGACATGTCCACCCCGCTCGGCCGCACGGCGGGCAACGCCCTGGAGGTCCGCGAGTCGGTGGAGGTCCTCGCGGGCGGCGGACCGGCCGACGTCGTGGAACTGACGCTCGCCCTGGCGCGCGAGATGCTCCGGGCCGCCGGGGTGACCGACGCCGACCCGGCGAAGGCCCTGGCCGACGGCTCGGCGATGGACGTCTGGCGCCGCATGATCACCGCCCAGGGCGGCGACCCGGACGCCCCGCTGCCCACCTCCCGCGAGCAGCACGTGATCACGGCACCCTCCTCCGGCGTCCTGACCCGCCTCGACGCCTACGACATCGGCATCGCCGCCTGGCGCCTGGGCGCGGGGCGCGCCCGCAAGGAGGACCCGGTGCAGGCGGCGGCGGGCGTGGAGATGCACGCCAAGCCGGGCGACACGGTGACCGCGGGCCAGCCCCTGCTGACCCTGCACACGGACACCCCCGAGCGCTTCGCCTACGCCCTGGAGGCGACGGAGGGCTGCTACGACATCGCGGCCCCGGGTACGGACTTCAGCCCCTCCCCGGTCGTCCTCGAACGTATCGCCTGACCCGCGGTCCCCCCTTCCGGGTGCGCGGGACCGGCGGACCTTCGCCGGTCCCGTTCCGCATGCCGGGACCGGCGGTGCCCCGACGGAACGACCTCGCCCCCGTCCGGGCACGGCCGGGCGCCCCGATGAGTTCCGTGCGGCCGGTCGGTCTACCTTTTGTGGACGCCATGACACCCGCCGTACTCGTGCTGCCCGGCCCGCTCACCCGGGACGAGGTGACAGGGCTGTGCGAGCACGTGCGGGCGCGGCTGGCCGCCGACGGCGCCCGGGCGGTCGTGGTCGACGTGGCCGGGATCGGGCCGCCGGGCCTCGCCGCCGTGGACCTGCTGGCGCGGCTCCAGCTCACCGCCCGGCGGGCCGGCGGCGGGATCCGGCTGCGGGACCCCGCTCCCGCCTTACAGGCCCTTCTCGACCTGGTCGGGCTCCGCTTCGAGGTGGAGGGGCAGGCCGAACAGCGGGAACCACCGCTGGGTGTCGAGGAAGCAGTGGAACCCGGTGATCCGGCCCTCTGACGTCTCCAGCGCCTGCACGGCCCACGCGGTGAAGCCGCCCTCCTCCGGGTCCGGCTTGTACTGTGCGAACCCGGGCAACCCGTTGACCTGCACCGGCAGCAGGCGCGAGCCGGCGCAGGCGGCGCCCAGCGTCGTCATGAAGCCGGTGATGTCCTCGTGGCCCCGCAGCCACAGGTCGAACGGCGGCATCGTCATCACCGCGTCCTCGTGCAGCAGCGCCGTCAGCGCCGCCATGTCGTACCCCTCGAAGGCCGCGACGTAGCGCTCCAGGAGCTTCTGCTGCTCCTCGTCCAGCGGGTCGGAGACCGCCGCGCGGGCGCTCGCGTCGTCCCGCTCGGCGAGGGTCGCCCTGGCGCGCTGGAGCGCGCTGTTGACCGACGCGACCGATGTCCCGAGCAGCTCGGCGACCTCGCTCGCCCGCCAGGCCAGCACCTCGCGCAGGATCAGCACCGCCCGCTGCTTGGGCGGCAGCTGCTGCAGCGCCGCCATGAAGGCCAGCCGCACGGACTCCTTGGCCACCGCCGCCTCCGCCGGATCGTCGGTCGTGGGCAGCACGCGCGCGTCCGGCACGGGTTCGAGCCAGGTGTTGTCCGGGCGCGGGGCGAGGGCCGCCCGGGCCAGCGGCGTGGACTCGGTCAGGTCCATCGGTCTGGCGCGCTTGTTGCCGGCCGTCAGCATGTCCAGGCACACGTTGGTCGCGATGCGGTAGAGCCAGGAGCGGAGGCTGGAGCGGCCCTCGAACTTGTCGTAGCTGCGCCAGGCGCGGACCATCGTGTCCTGCACCGCGTCCTCGGCCTCGAAGGAGGAACCGAGCATCCGGTAGCAGTAGCCGGTCAGCTCGACCCGGTGCTTCTCCAGCGTGACGTCGAGGTCCGCTGTCGTCGCCGTGCCCTGGCCCATGGTCCACCCACCCCTGTGCGGCATTCCCGTCACGCGCTCACGCGCCCACTGCTTCGGAAGCTACCGCAGCCCACTGACAACGGCTCCCGGAGCGAAGCGATCCGCAGCTCAGAGCGGTGCCCCCAGCGGCGCGGCGCACCCTCCGGACATCCCCCGGCGCCTCCCGAAGCACGGTGCGGCAGTGCCCCGACGGTGCGCGGGGAACTGCGCGCTCAGCCGCGATGGTGTGGCGGACGGCCGGTGGCTCGGGGCGGGGCGGGTGGTTCGGTGTGCGGTGCGGCAGTGTCCTGAAGGGGCGCGGGGAACTGCGTGCTCCGCTACGACGGTGCCGGGGCCGCCGACGCCGGGCGTCGGACGGCAACCGCCGGGCGCCGGGCCGGGCGGTCAGGCGGGTGCGGGCCGGGTGGCCAGCCGGGCCGCGCGCGTGCCGAGCAGGGTGATCGTCCCGACCCCCGCCACCGCCAGCAGCCCGACCCCGACGGTCCCGGCCCAGCCCGCCGCGTGGAAGGCGACCGCGCCGACCGTGCTGCCGGCGCTGGAGCCGACGTAGTACGCGGACTGGTACAGGGCCGACGCCTGGGCGCGGCCGGTCGTGGCCGTCCTGCTGACTGCCGAGGAGGCGACCGCGTGGCCCGCGAAGAAGCCGGCGGTGATCAGCACCAGCCCCAGCAGCACCAGCGGAACCGACTGCGCGAGGGACAGCACCAGGCCCGTCGCCGTCGTGCCGCCCGCCAGGTACAGGGCGCCGCGGCGGCCCAGGCGGCCCACCAGCCGGCCGGCCGTGGACGCGGACACCGTGCCGACCAGGTACACCAGGAAGACCGAGCCGATGATGCCCTGCGGCAGCCCGAACGGCTGTGCCGTCAGGCGGTAGCCGATCACCGTGTACACGCCGCCGAACACCGTCATGAACAGGGCGCCGATGACGTACAGCCGGCGCAGCAGCGGGTTCGACAGGTGGTCGCGGACCGTGCCGGCCAGCACCCGCGGCCGCAGTGAGCCCGCCGTGAAGTGCCGGGGCGCCGGCAGGAGCAGCCGGAAGGCCACCGCGCAGCCGACCGCGATCACGCCGATCACGCCCACCGCGACCCGCCAGCCCCACACCTGGGCGACCCAGCCGGTGATGACCCGGCCGCTCATCCCGCCGACGCTGTTGCCCGCCACGAACAGGCCGATCGCCGTCACCAGGGCCCGCGGGCGGACCTCCTCCGCGAGGTACGCGGTCGCGGACGCGGGCAGACCCGCCAGCGCCGCGCCCTGCAACGCCCGCAGCGCGACCAGGGCCGGCAGCGACGGCGCGAAGGGGACCAGCAGCCCGACGGTCACCGCGACCGCCAGCGACGCCGTCATGACCGTACGCCGTCCGAACCGCTCCGACAGGGCGCTCATCGGCAGCACGAACAGTGCGAGGCCGCCGGTCGCCGCCGCCACGGTCCAGCTCGCCTCGCTCGCCGCCACCCCGAGGTCGTCGGAGATCAGCGGCAGCAGGGCCTGCGTGGAGTACAGCAGCGCGAAGGTCGCCACGCCGGCGAGGAACAGCGCGAGGCTCATCCGGCGGTAGCCGGGCGCGCCCGGGGTCAGACGGGAGTCGGAAGAGGCGGCGGACGGGACGGCGCCCACGGTGGTGGACGCCCCGGTACTGGCGGGAGACATGCCTCGAACGTACGGACACTTCCGCTCATCCGTCCAATGCATGGAATCGGCATAATCGTTCCCATGCCGCATCAGCACAGCTCATCGGGGCGCCTGTCACCGTCCGGTGACACAGAAGACATCGTCGCGCTGCTCGCCCCGCGCCTCGTCCACTTCGCCGGAGTGGCCCGCACCGAACACGTCACGCGCGCCGCCCAGGAGATGCAGGTCCCCCAGTCCACCCTGTCGCGCGCGATGGTCCGCCTCGAACAGGACCTCGGCGTGGAGCTGTTCGCCCGCCGCGGCCGCACCGTCGCGCTGACCCCGGCCGGCCGTACCTTCCTCGGTTCCGTCGAACGCGCCCTGGCCGAGATCGAGCGCGCCGCCGAGGAGGTCCGCGCCGATGCCGACCCCGCCACCGGCAAGGTCGCCTTCGGGTTCCTGCACACGATGGGCGCGGAGACGGTCCCGGGCCTGATCCAGGGCTTCCGCGCCGACCATCCCCGCGTCCGCTTCAGCCTGGTCCAGAACTACGGCGAGGCGATGCTGGAGAAGCTGCGCGCCGGCGAACTCGACCTGTGCCTGACCTCCCCGGTGCCGGACGCCCCCGACCTGGTCGGCCGGCGCCTGGACGAGCAGAAGCTGCGCCTGGTCGTGCCCGCCGACCACCGCCTGGCCGCCCGCCGCCGCGTCCGCCTCGCCGAGGCGTCCGAGGAGGCCTTCGTCACCCTGGAGACCGGCTACGGCCTGCGCCGCCTCACCGACGACCTCTGCCAGGAGGCGGGCTTCAGGCCTCGTATCGCCTTCGAGGGGGAGGAGGCGGAGACGCTGCGGGGGCTGGTGGCCGCGGGACTCGGCGTCGCCCTGCTGCCCCCGCCCGCCGTCGCCCGTCCGGGAGTCGTCGAACTGACGGTGACCGCGCCGAGAGCGGCGCGCGAGATCGGGGTGGCCTGGCTGGACGGCCACCCCGACACACCGCCCGTGGCGGCCTTCAAGAAGTTCCTGCTGTCGAGGAGGGGCGGCCTGCTGCCGGGCTGAGCCGGCGCCGCACGCGCGGTGGCCGCCATCCACCGGCCGGACCCTCGCGTGCCGGGATCCACCTGCCCTCCTCCGCCGGCCGGTGCCCGCCCGGGCGGACCGGGCGGCCGTGGCCCGGCGCCGGCGTCGCGTCGGCGGTCGCGTGTACTGCATTCCAAGATGTCATCTCGTCTATTGACTCGGATGTGGGCCACTTCTAGGGTGAAGGCACTTCTTGAAAGGACGGGACCGCATGAGGCCAGTCGCCCTGATCGGCGCCTTGCTCGTGTCGTGTGCCGGCCGCCGGACGTACGACGAACCGCTCAGGTACTCCCCGCCCAGGGAAGGACTGCGCCCCGGCACGGCTGTCGGCGTACCTCAGACCCCGTTCTGAGGGCCCGCGTCGCAGCGCGACGCACCGCTGCCGCGCCGACGTCTTCGGCGTCCGCGTGCCATGGCCGACACGGACAGGGCCGTTCCAGCCCCGCCATCACCTTCGCGAGGAGTGCATCACCGTGACCACCACCGCCCCCGTCGAGCAGATCCCCGGGCCTTCCGCCTGGCGTGGCGACGAACTGTCGAAGTCCACCGAGTGGATCTACGTCCTCAGTGACGCCGAGCGCACCGAACTGGAGGACCTGGGACGGCGTTTCGTCGCCGACGACCCCGACCTGCGCACCGTCACCGCCGCCGACTACCCCTTCGACGCCTGCCGCGCCCTCAACGACGAGTGCGCCCGCCAGATGGACGCCGGCCGGGGCTTCATCCTGGTACGCGGTCTGCGGACCGAGGAGTACGGCAACGACGTCGCCGGCGCCATCTTCTTCGTCATGAGCCTCCACCTCGGCCAGCCGATCGGGCAGAACCAGCGCGGTGACCTGCTCGACCACGTGATCGCCACGTCGAACAAGACGATGGACGACGAGGGCGCGCTGCCCTCCCGGGTGAGGGACCGGCTGCCGTTCCACTCCGACAGCTCCGACGTCGTCGCCCTCATGTGCCTGCGGGGCGCCAAGGAGGGCGGGGCGTCCAGCCTGGTCAGCGGGACGACCATCTACAACGAGATGCTGCGCCGCCGGCCGGACCTCGCGCCGCGGCTCTTCGACACCTACCACTGGGACTGGCGGCGCCAGGACCCCGACTCCCCGGAGCTGACCTACACCTCGCCGATCGTCAGCTACGTCGACGGCGTCTTCAGCACCTACGCCGGCAGCACGATGATCTTCAGCGCCCAGGGGTATCCGGGCGTCCCGCAGCTGACGCCCGACCAGGTCGAGGCGATCAACCTGTTCGACGAGATCTCGCAGGAGCCCGGTCTGCCGATCGACATGGACTTCCAGCCGGGGGACGTGCAGTGGCTGCTCAACTACGCCGCCCTGCACTCGCGCACCAGCTTCGTCGACCACCCGGAGCCGGAGCGCCGCCGGCACCTGCTGCGCATGTGGCTCAAGCGCGACGTCGGCCGCCCGCTGGCCCCCAGGTTCGGCAAGCACGTCGTCGTCCTCGGTGAGACCACCAAGCCGCTGCTGCCCGGCGGCCGGTTCCGCATCGCCGAGGCCGTCACCGTCAACGACGACTGGGGGGCGTGACCCGGCGGCACATCTTGACGGACGACCGCCGCGGCCGGCTTCAGCGGGCTGCGGCGGTCGTCCGTCGTGCGGAGGAACTTCAGGAAGCCGCGCGGAGGGACTTCGGGAATCGCGCGGAGGAAGCTCAGGAAGAGGAGGCCAGGCCGTCGATCTCCGTCCGGTACGGCATGGCGGTCGACGCTCCGGACCGCTGGACGGAGAGCGCCGCCGCGCACGACGCCCAGGCCAGCGCCTCGGGCATCGGCCTGCCCTCTCCCAGCGCCACGGCCAGGGCACCCACGAACGTGTCCCCCGCCCCGGTCGAGTCCACGGCCGTCACGCGCGGCGCGGGGACCGTGAACCGTCCGGCGGTCCGGGAGGCGTAGAGGCTGCCCGCCGATCCCAGCGTGATCACCACTTCCGGGACCTGCTCCAGCAGGGCGTCGGCCGCGGCGTGCGGGTCCGTCCTGCCGGTGAGCGCGGCGGCCTCGTGCTCGTTGGGGACGAGGAGGTCGGTCGCGGCGAGCAGTCCGGCGGGCAGCGGCCGGGCGGGCGCCGGGGTCAGGACGGTGCGCACGCCGTGCCCGCGGGCGGTCTCGGCGGCGGCCAGGACCCCCTCCAGCGGGGTCTCCAGCTGGAGCAGCAGCGAGTCGGCGCCCGCGATGACGGCCTCGTCGCCCGGGGTGAGGGCCGTGACGGCGGCGTTGGCGCCGGGGACGACGACGATCGCGTTGCCGCCCTCGTCGTCGACCACGATGTGCGCGGTCCCGGACGGGCCGTCGACCGTGCGCAGCGGCCCCGTGTCCACGCCCGACTCCTCCAGCGCGGCCCGCAGGCGGTCGCCGAACGCGTCGGCGCCCACCGCGCCGATCATCGACACCGAGCCGCCGGCGCGGGCCGCCGCCACCGCCTGGTTGGCGCCCTTGCCGCCGGGCACCGTGCGGAACTCCCGTCCGGCCACCGTCTCCCCGCGCGCCGGGGCCCTCGCGACGTACGCGACCAGGTCCATGTTCGTGCTGCCGAGCACGGCGACGGTGGAGCCGCCGGTCCGGATTCCGTCCATCCGTCCGCCCACTTCCTTCAGGGCACTCGCGAGGGAACTCGCGACGCTCCTCACTGAGATCGTTCCACTGAGATCGTCCGATGACGAACTCGTCGGCGCCGCCCAGGCGATCCCCAGGCGATCCCCGACGCCCGAGGCCCGACATCCGACGCCCGACATCCGATGCCCTCCGCCCGAGACCGATGCCCTACGCCCGAGACCCGATGCCCGACGCCAGATGCCCGATGTCCGAGCCCCGCGTCCGACGCCCGGCTACGCCGGCAGCTCGGCCAGCAGGCGCCGGTAGACCCGCGCGTACGCCTCCAGCCGGGCCAGCGACAGCGCGTCGCGGCGCGGATCACCGTCGGCCGGCCGCGCCTGCGGGCCGAGGCGTACGGTGTCGACGCCGCGGGCGCGCAGTTCGACGCCGTCGGTGGATCCGGTCCAGCCGCTGATCGGCGGCGGCGGTGCGCCGAACGCGTCGTGCCAGGCGGCCCGCGCCACGGTCACCACCGGCGCGTCGGCCGGGGTGGCCGCGGCTGCCGCGACCGGCTCGGCCTCGACGTCGACCGCGCAGTCCCGCAGTGCCGACCGCGCGCACCGTGCCCGCAGCCGGTCCGCCAGCCCGGCGGCCAGCGCGGCCGGTTCCACCGGGTCACCGGCGACGACGTACAGGTCGATCCGCAGCTCGGCGGGCAGCAGGTCCGGTTTCTCCTGCCAGCCCCCGCCGATCGCGCCGATGCCGCAGGCCCGGCCGGTCTGCCCCTGCCTCGGGTCGGCGGCCAGGTAGGCCTCGCGCCAGCGGGCCAGTTCGTCCAGCACGACGCCGGCCCCGGCGACGACACCGCCGGGCGGTGTGGCGGACTCCGGCAGCATCACCGCGCCGGAGCGGCCGGTCACCCGGACCGTCAGGTAGCAGGCGCCCGGCTCGTGCCACAGCAGCGTCGGCGGGCCGCACTTCGCCACCACCGCCGAGCCCGGCAGCGGGTGGGTGTCGGCGTAGGACTCCAGGCCGGTGGTCCCGCCGCCGCGGCGGTGCGTGCCGGAGCCGGCGAGCAGCAGCCGTCCCCGCTCCGCCCCGGCGAAGGCGACCAGCGCGGCGGCGGCCGGTCCGCGGGCGACCCCGAGACCGAAGCCGGTCACGGTGTCGCCGTCCACGGCGAGCGGTCCGACCGGTGCCGCGCTGCCGGTGACGAGCCGGTTGACCGTGGCGGCGCCGTCGTCCAGCGAGGTGTCGAGGTGGGAGTAGAGCAGGGGCCCGGCCCCGTGGGCGGCGAACAGGCTGCCGCCCGCGGGGCCGTGCTCCAGCACCTGCCAGTCGATGTGCGGCCACCGGTCCGCGCACCAGGCGCGCAGCCGGTGCGCCGCCGTCCGTTCCCGGCCGCGCGGGGCGGGCGTGGTGTCGAGCAGCCGCAGGACGTCGAGCAGCCGCTGCCTCAAAAACGTCCCCAGTCGTCGGCGGCCGGACGCCACACGTCGATGTTGCGCGGGTCGGCCGGCATCCTGCGGGGCCGGTGCGTCTCGTGCTCCTCCGGCGTGAACACCCGGTGCGCGTCGCACAGTTCGAACCGGGGGCCGAAGCGCGTGTCGTGCATGTAGAACGCGATCGACGTCGACGCCGAGTGGTTGACGATGTCGGAGGCGATCGGCGCGCCCTTGTACAGGGCGCGGGCGCGCATCCGCATGACGTGGTCGAGGCTCTTCATCGCGAAGCACAGGTGCGCGACGTAGTGCTCGGTGTTGTTCTGCACGGCGAGGCTGTGGTGGTAGCGGTCCTCGCAGCGGAAGAACGTGGTGGAGCCGACGACGTAGTCGGAGGGCAGGAACTTCAGGACGTTCTGGTAGAAGTCCAGCGTCTCCTCGTACTTGGCGGTGGCGATGAAGGGGTGGACGAGGTCGAGCGGCCGGATCTCGATGTGCGGCGGCTCGGCGTACTCCTGGAACTCCGTGAACAGCTCGACCACGAGGCCGTTGGGGTCCTTCACCGCGAAGCCGTTGTCGCACAGCGCCCGCTGCCGCTCCTGGAGTTCGAGGACCTCCAGGCCGGCGTCGAGGACGCTCTTGTGGAGCTGTTCGAGGACCTCCTCGCTCTCCACGCTGTAGCCGACGGCGGTCGTCCAGCCCTCGGTGCGCCCGGGGGCGTGGATCAGCTCGATCGCGTGGTGCTCGATGTCGGCGCGCAGGTAGGCGTATTCGTCGGTGCGCTGCTCCAGTTGCAGTCCGACGTGGTACTCGAGGAAGTCGATCGCGGCCTGCATGTCGGGGACCTCGATGCGGGCGTACTCCATGCCGTACGGGCCGTGCGGGCGGGTGCTCACCGGCGGTGTCCTTCCTGCGGCGAGCGGCGGACGCTCGGCGAACTCGAACGAGGTGATGACCTGGTTGCCGATGACCGGCCGCCAGCGGGTGCGCACGAAGGTCTCGTGGAACTCGCTGCCGAGGTAGGCGAGCAGGTCGTCCTGGCTGTCGAAGTCGACGGCCATCGTGTGGGTGAAGGTCTGGTCGCGGGTGCTGATGTTCTCGCCGAGGAGGAAGCCGCGCATCGCCGGGTAGCGGTCCGGGAAGGTCCGCAGCTCGGCCAGTACGGAATCCCGGACGGCCTGGTCGGTCCCGTCGGCGAAACGGAAGGACAGGGTGTGGCGGATCATCGGGTCCCTTCCGTCGCCGGTCAGAGGATGAAGCTGAGCCGGGCGCCGGCGGCGAGCGACTCGTGGCCGAGCAGCGAGCGCCGCAGCCGGAAACGGAATCCGTCGTCGGTGGGCACCAGCAGGTGCTCGTACCGGCCGACGTAGCCGTCGAAGTGGCCGTCGCGGGCGCGGTGCACGATGAACGACGCCGACACCCGGAAGGAGTCCTCGGTGTGCTCGGACAGCCGTACGTTGGACACCATGCGGTGGGTGCGCGAGTGCGGGTTCTCGGCGTGCGCCTTGCGGGACTTCAGCCGCTTGACCCGGGCCCGCAGCAGGTCCCAGTCGTCGTCGACGAACGATCCCGTCTCGTGCGGCGACCAGCCGGGTTGGTGGTCGGTGGTGGGGATCTCGTAGCGGGCGCCGGGCTCGAAGAGGGCGAGCCAGCCGTCGTAGTCCCAGCGGTCGAGGATGTCGGCCTCGGCGTAGAGGAAGTCCTCCACCTCCGGCCGGGTGACGGTGCGTCCCGCGCACAGCACGGTGTGAGAACCGGGGTTGCCGACGGTCGTCATCGCACGTCCCTCCCCGCCAGGAAGGACGCCGGCCGCTCGCCGTGCACTTCCAGCCCGTCGTCGATGCCCATGGCGTCGATCCAGTGCCGCCAGAAGCCGCGCATCGCGCCCTCGTCGACCGACCTGCCCTGTACGCCCTTGACCTCGTCGGCCATGCCGCGTGACATGTCGCTGTAGTCCAGCTCGGGCGCCGCGGAGCCAGCCGTGGCCTGGATGCCGCGCTGGACCGCTTCGTAGGCCTCGATGTCGTCCGGGGTGGCGAGGCCGCCCGGGCCGACGAAGCTGACCACGGTCTTCATGCGCAGGGCGCGGGTGGCGGGGTCCTCGTTCCGCGGGACAAGCTGCCAGGCCCGTACGTCGGTCCGGTCGGGCGCCACCGGCTCCAGCTGCCGGATCGACAGGCCCTCGATGTCGAACAGCAGCAGGTTCGGGAACACGAACAGGATGTGGCTCTCGTCGGCCACGTGGTGCGCCCGCTTCTCGCCCAGCCGCTCGGTCATCTCGGCCCGGTGCCGCTCGGTGCGGACGCGCTCGTCCTCGCCGAAGCGCGGTTCCCAGACCATGCTGATCCGTCCGCCGTGGCCGGTCAGGACCAGCAGGCCGTGGCCGTTGCCGAGGTCGTACGCGTACTGGTCGTCGTCGGTGACGGCGTAGCCGCTCTCGCGCAGATAGCCCACGAACGTGTTGTGGGTCGGCGCGAAGTGGTAGCCGTCCATCGCGTTCTCGACGGCGAGTTTCCAGTTGCCCCGGACGCTGTAGAGCTGGGTGCCGGGCAGGGTGGTCATGCCGCCGGTGTGCTGCTGCTCGATCATCGTCAGGTAGTCGGCCGCGTCGCCGAGGTGGTCGAGCAGCGGCGGGACGTCGGGGTCGAAGGAGACGAAGACGAACCCTTCGTGGATCTCCAGGCGCGGCACGCCGCGCAGCGCCATCGACGCCCGGAACTCGTCGCTCGACTCGTACGCGCCGGCGTCGGGGATCGCGGCGACCTCGCCGTTGTTGCGGAACGTCCACGCGTGGTAGAAGCACTGGAAGAGCTTGGCCGAGCCCTCCCTCTCGCGGCACAGCACCGTGCCGCGGTGGGGGCAGGAGTTCAGGAACGCGTGCACCTCGCCGGCGCTGTCCCGGCAGAAGATCAGCGGCCGTCCGCCGAGGGTGCGGACCTTGAAGTCGTTGGGGTTGGGGATCTCGGTCTCGTGCCCGAGGTAGAGCCAGGTGTGCATCCACACCCAGCCGCGTTCCCGGGCGAAGATCTCCGCGCTGCGGTAGGCCTCGCGGTTGACCCGGAAGGTGAGCTGGTCCCAGTCCTCGACGATCATCGGCGCTGGGACGGTCCGGGGATTGCTGACCATGGGGAGTTTGCCTCTCACAAGTCCCGACCCGAGTGGCGCGCTGTGAGACGCCATCTCGTATGTCGCAGTAGCGTCCCCTAGCACACCCGAGCTGTCAAGCATTCGACGGGCGGTTGACAGGCCAGGCCCGTGTCGCCATCATCCAATTTCACATTGAAAGACACCGTCTCGCATTCCGTGCGACCGTGTGAAGGGCAAAAAGCTCGTGCCGTATGTCATCACTCAGGCCTGCGTCGACGTCATGGACAAGTCGTGCATGGAGGAGTGCCCGGCCGACTGCATCTACGAGGGCGACCGGATGCTCTACATCCAGCCCGACGAATGTGTCGAGTGCGGGCGCTGTGAACCGGTGTGCCCGCAGATCTCGATCTTCCACCACGAGGACCTGCCGGAGGAGAGCAAGCAGTTCGAGCGGATCAACGCCGAGTTCTTCACCCTCGGACTCGGCGCCGAGCCGCTCGGCTCGCCCGGCGGGGCGCGCAAGGTCGGCCGGGTCGGCCACGACCACCCGGAGGCGGTCGCGTGACCGGGCGCGCTGCGGCGGGCGCCGCCGCCCCCGCACCGGGCGCGCTGCCGACGGCCGCGGGCGCCCCGGCCCCGGACGCCGGCCCCTCCGCGTCCCCGGACGCCGGCCCCTCCGGGCTTCCGGGCGCCGGCCCCTCCGGGCTTCCGGGCGCCGGCCCCTCCGGGCTTCCGGGCGCCGGCCCCTCCGGGTCCCCGGGTGCCCTCCCCGAGGTGTCCGTCGACCTGCTCGTCATCGGCGCCGGACCGACCGGGCTGTACGCCGCGTACTACGCCGGCTTCCGCGGCATGAGCGTCGCGGTCGCCGACGCGCTGCCCGAGGTGGGCGGCCAGATCGCCGCGCTGTACCCGGAGAAGCTGATCTTCGACGTGGCCGGCTTCCCCGCCGTCCGCGGCCAGGACCTGGTGGACCGGCTGGCCGAGCAGGCCGGCCGGTGGAACCCGGTCTACCTGCTCGGACACGGCGTCACCGACCTCGACGACACGGACCGGGGCATCGTCGCCACCACCGACGCGGGCGCGCGGATCAGCGCGGGCGCGGTGCTCGTCTGCGGCGGGATCGGCAACTTCGTCCCCCGTGAACTGCCGGTGGGATCCGAGTACCTGGGCCGCGGGCTGCGGTACTTCGTGCCGCGGCTGGACGAGCTGGCCGGCCAGGACGTGGTGGTGGTCGGCGGCGGGGACTCCGCGCTGGACTGGGCACTGTCCCTGGAGCCGCTCGCCTCGTCGGTGACGCTGGTGCACCGGCGGACCCGGTTCCGGGCCCACGAGCGCACCGTCGAGCAGGTCCGGGAATCCTCGGTACGCGTCCTGACGCCGTACGAGGTCGAGAAGGTCTGCGGCGACGGGGCCGACGGGGCGGTGTCGGAGGTGGTGGTCGCGAGCTCCGGTGGTGACCGGATCACCCTGCCCGCGCGGTCCGTCGTGGCCGCGCTCGGCTTCATCGCCGACCTCGGCCCGATCGAGCGGTGGGGACTGGAGTTGCGCCGTCGGCGCATCCTCGTCGACCGCACGATGCGCACCAGCCGGGAGCGCGTCTTCGCGGCCGGTGACATCGCCGACCACGACGGGAAGGTCAGCCTCATCTCGATCGGCTTCGGCGAGGCCGCCCTCGCCGTCAACCACGTGGCCGCCCTGCTGGACCCGGCACGGTCGATCACACCGGGGCACTCCTCCGATGGCTGACGACGCCGCTCCGGAAGCGCGCCGGGCGGACCCGCCCGGCGCGCCGGCCACCGGTGCCGCACCACCTCCGTGCGCCGTCGTGGCCCCCCGGGGAGGAGAAGGTGAGTACGCTGCACGCACAGCCGCGGACGGCCGAACCACTTCATCCGGCACGGCGTCCCATGCAGCGTCCCCATCCCTCGAACCGAGCTCGGACAGGAGCGATAAGACCATGGCCACGAAGGTGCAGCGCGGCACCGACGAGAAGGACGGTCCCGACCGGACCGCACCGACCATCCAGACGGTCGAGCGCGCCGCGCTGATCCTCGGCTCGTTCACGGTCGGCAAGCCGCACATGAGCCTGAACGAGATCACCGCGCGGCTCGGGGCCAGCAAGGCGACCGCGCACCGCTACACCAAGGCGCTGCGGGCGGCGAACCTGCTGCGGTACGACGAGCGCACCTCGCTCTACTCCCTCGGCCCGCAGGTGCTCACCCTCGCCGCGGCCGCGCGGGCCGGCCTGCCGATCGTCGCCGCCGCCGAGCCGTACATGGAGGAACTGGTCCGGCGCATCGACGAGACGATCGTGCTGTCGGTCTGGGACGGCGAGTCGGCGACCGTGGTGCGCTCGGTGGACAACACCGACCACATGGTGCGCATCAGCGTCCGGGTCGGCTCGCGCCTGAACCTGACGTCGTCGGCGCAGGGCCGGGTCTTCCTCGCCTTCCTGCCCCCCGAGCAGGTGCCGGCGCTGCCGCGCGCGGTCCGCAGGTCGCCCGAGTTCACCGAGGAGCTCGACGCCATCCGCAAGCACGGGCTGTCGGTCAACTCCCCGACCGTCAACGGGGTTCGCACCATCGCGGCGCCGATCTTCGAGGGCGACAAGATCAGCGGGACGCTCGCCATCGTCGGGACCACGGCGACGGTTCCCGACGACGTCTCCTCGCCGATGGCCCAGGCGCTGGTGGAGACCGCCCGGGCGCTGTCGCAGCGGCTGGGCACCTCGGGGGACGGCCCCAACGGCGGCTGAGCCGTTCACGGCACACGGCACACAGCACACGGCACACGGCGACGGCCCACCGCAGCGGATGCTCGCGGTGGGCCGTCGCCCTGTGCCGGTCAGGGGAGTGTGCCGGTCAGGGGAGCAGGTCGGCCCGGGGCGGGACGAAGAAGTCGATGTTCACGCAGGGCGCCTCCGTCGGTTCCACGTAGTGCTCGCTGCCGCGCGGGACCAGCAGGAACGAGCCCGCGCGCATGTCGTGCGCGACGCCGTCCACGTGGTAGTTCGCGCGCCCCTCGGCGATGTGGACCAGCTGGTCGAACTCCTCGTGCCGGTGCGGGTTGAGCGCCATGCCGACCTCCAGCTCGTGGTGGCAGATCATCACCTCGTCCGTGGCGTAGACGCGCCGCCGGACGCCCGGCCGCACCTGGGTGACCGGCAGCTCGTCCCAGTTGACGACGGTGCCGAAGAGCGCCGCGTTGCGTGTGCTCACTGCTTCTCCTCTCCGGCGGCCGCCCGCAGGCCGGCCGCCAACATCTGCAGGTCCGAGCCGACGATCAGGTAGTCGGCGTCGCCGAGGCCCAGGTCCGCCGCGCGCTCCCGGGCCGGCGCCCAGCCGCCGAACGCCACCCCGGCGGACCGGGCGGCGGCCCGTACCCGGTCCACGGCGGCCCGCAGCACCGCCGGGTCCGCGGGCAGACCCAGGTCGACGGCCAGGTCGGTGCTGCCGACGAAGCACACGTCGAGCGCGGCCACCAGCTCCGGCAGCGGGTCGGTGCGCGCCGTCTCGATCTGGCCCACCAGCACCGGCGGGTCGTCCCGCTCGGCGCGCAGGAAGCCGGCCAGCGGCAGCGCGCCGAACCCGGCGGACCGGTTGGCCAGGCTCACCGACCGGCGGCCGGCCGGGGCGAACCGGGTGGCCGCGACCAGCGCCTCGGTCTGGGCGACGCGGGTGAGCATGGACAGCTGGATGCCCGCCGCCCCGGCCTCCAGCAGCCGGTTGACGGCGGCGGCGTCCACCTCGGGCACCCGGACCAGGGCGGGCAGGCCGCAGACGGCCGCGTGGCGCACCAGGTCCACCGCGTCCCGCTCGGCCAGGGCGGCGTGTTCGAGATCGACGACCACGAACGCGAACCCGGCCGCCGCGGCCAGTTCCACCACGTCGGGCGTCGCCAGCTTCACGAAGGTGCCGACGGCGGGTGACTCCGCCGTCAGGGCCGCGCGCAGCCGGCGCCGCAGCGGACGGACATCACCGGCGGTCATCGGATCCTCCACAGGACGTACGGGTGTCGCGGGGACGTGCCGGCACCGGCCGGCACCGACGGGTCAGGCCGACGGCAGTCCGCGCCACGGCACGATGCCGACCTCGGCGCCCTCGTGCAGCACCACCGTCGGCTCCAGGCGGGGCGCGACGATCGTGTTGCCCGCGGCGTCCGGCAGGGTGACCTCGTCGGTCTCGGTGACGACGGTGACGTCGGCCCGCCCGCCGACCTCCAGGCGTCCGTAGCCCTCGCTGTCGAGGCCCAGCAGCCGGGCCGGTGCGACGGTGGCCCGGCGGACGCACTCCTCGATCGGCGCGCCGAGCGCGACCAGCTTGGAGATGCTGGTGAGCAGGTCGAACACCGGGCCGCGCCAGTTGCGGGCGCTGGTGTCGGAGCTGAGGACGTCGGGCAGGAAGCCGTCGGCGATGGCCCGGCGGGCCACCTCGAAGCTGAGGTTGCTCTTGCCGTGCGCGGAGTCGAACAGGACACCGCGCTCCCGCGCGGCGGCGACGGCCGGCTGTACGTGGTCGCCGTCGAGGATGCCGTGCGGCTTGCCGGTGTAGCAGTGCGCCACGATGTCGCCGGGGCGCAGGTGGTCGAGGACGACGGGCAGCGGCTCGGCGGTCTCGCCGATGTGCAGCATCAGCGGCAGACCGGCCTGTTCGGCCAGCGCCACGGACTTCTTCAGCAGCGACTCCCAGTTCTCCCCGACGACGTCCTCGGAGAGGCGGATCTTGAAGCCGCGCACGATGTCGGGGTGGGCCTCGGCGGCGGCGAGCGCGTCCTCGGCGACCAGGGTGCCGGGGTTCAGCAGCTCGCCGAATCTGAAGTCGATGAGGCCGAGCACCGAGACGTTGAGGAAGTTGACGATGCGCATCGGGTTCGCCTCGACGACCAGCTTGCGGAAGGCCGGGAAGGTCGAGGCGCCGGCCGTGCCGGCGTCCGCCGCGGCGACCACGCCGCGCCGCAGGTGGGCCTCCTCGGCGGGGGCGCCGACGGCGGAGACGTACTGGAAGATGTGGGTGTGGCCCTCGACGAGGCCCGGGAGCACGGTGGAGCCGGTGACGTCGATCGTGCGGGCCGCGTCCGGCGCCAGGCCCTCCCCGATCGCGGCGATGCGGTCACCGGTGACCGCCACGTCGAGCCGGGCGTTGGTGCCCGACGCCGGGTCGATGACGGTGCCCCCGGCCAGGACGAGGTCGTAGGACGGCTTGGAGGAGTGGGACATCGCTGGGCTCCAGGGTGAGGGGACGGTCAGCTGACCGGTTCGGCCAGCCGCTTCTCGCGCGGTGCGGCGTCCGCGGGACGCGCGATGCGGGTGACGAGGGGCAGTACGCCGTCCACCTCGACGCTCACCTCGTCGCCGTCGGCGAGGAAGCACGCGCGGTCCTGGCCGGTGCCGGCCGGGGTTCCGGTGAGGACGACGTCGCCGGGTTCGAGCGCGGCGAACCAGGACAGCCTGCTGAGCAGATCGGCGACCGGGAAGATCATTCCGGCGCTGGTGTCGTCCTGGACGAGCTGCCCGTTGACCCGGGTCCGTACGGCGATCGCCTCGCGGTCGGCGAGTGCGTCGGGCGTGCAGACGGACGCGCCGAGCGGGGTGAACCCCGGGTAGCTCTTGGCGAGGGCGGGCGTGCCGGTAGTGCGCATGACATCCCGGGCCGTCATGTCGTTGGCGGCGGTGATGCCGGCAACGGCGGGCCAGACCTCCGACGCGGCCGCCTGGTACAGCCGGCGCCCGACGACGACCGCGATCTCGCCCTCGTAGTCGGGTTCGGCCGCGCCCGGCGGGATCACCGCCTGCGCGCCGGGCGGCAGGACCCCCGAGGACGCGGCCAGGTACAGGATCGGCTGCTCGGGCAGCCCCCTGCCGGTCAGCTCCGCCTTCGACAGGTAGTTGAGCCCGACGCCCCACACCGCGTGGGGACGGCCCAGTGGTGCCGTGAGTTCGGCCTCGTCCAGAGCGATGCGCCGGCGTACCGCGCAGGTCGCCAGGGACTGCAGCGAGCCCTCCTGCTCGAGGACCGCGCCGATGTGCGGAAAAGCGGTGGCCAACAGGGCGACAGCCCCGTTCTCGATCCGGCCCAGGCCGGCCTGCGTCGTGACTACTCGCATGGCGAGCATCTTTTATTGCGAGACGCCATCATGTCAAGCGATACGGAAGCGTCGGTCGGGCACGCGCCGACACCCCGTCCGCGCGGCAGGCGGACGGGGTGTCGGAAGGCTGATCTCCGCTGGTGGGGCGGGTTGTTCAGGGTCTCGGGACGTGCCTGATAGAGCGTCAGGCGAGCTGGCGGTGCACCTCGCCGCTGTCCCAGTAGTCCGTGCGGCGGGTGATGAGCCCGCCGGCGACGGTGAACAGGAAGACCCCGCGGATCCGCACGGGGCGGTCGCCCGCCGAACGCATCCGGAACGTCATGACGTACGGCACCGCGGCCGAGTCGCCGTCGACGAGGACGCGCTCGGGCACGTAGCGCAGGTCCGCGAAGTCCTCCAGGAACCCGGTCAGCGCCGCGCGGTACTCGGCGCGGCCCCGGCGGCTGTGTCCCAGCGACGAGGTGTGGTCGTTGACGAAGTCCTCGGCCACGCAAGCCGCCACGGCGTCGGCGTCATGCGCGTTCAGCGCCGCGAGGTACGCCTCGACGGCGGCACGGGTGGCTGCGCCCGTGCCCTTGTCTGTCTCGTCGGCGGTCAGTCCGAACCCCACTTCTTCCGGACGGTGTCGAACACCCGCTGGTCGTGCGAGATCTCGACGACGTTGCCGTCCGGATCCTTCAGGGCGCAGATGTAGCCCACGGGGTCGGGCATCTGCCGGGGTTCCCAGTGCAGGCAGCCCAGTTCGCGGGCCCTGTCCGCCATGGCGTCGACGTCCTCGCGCGCCGGCACCTCGATGCCGATGTGCGCGAAGGGGTGCAGCAGGCCCAGCTGGTTGCCCCTGTCCTTGTCGAAGGACACCAGGACGAGCACGAACGGCGTCTCCACCTGCTGGTCGTTGGAGAGCCAGACGCTCTCGCCGTCGGCGTCCTTGAACCGCTCGACCACGACCAGCGGGGTCAGCGAGGTGTAGAACTCGATCGCCTTGTCGAGGTCCCCGGTGGGCAGCGCGACGTGAGTCCAGCGGGCCGAGGTGAGACCGGTGGCCACAGTGCCTCCATCGTGAGAGGTGCGGGAGAGGTGCGAATTTCCTCGAGGTTAGACACACCCGCGGGCGCCGGTCGATGTGCTGCGGACACAACACGCGGGCCGGGAACGCTGACCCCGCGCGACATCGGCCGTGGGCCCGCCGCCGTGGGAGCCTGCGCGGGACCGCCCTGCCGCCGACAGCGGGGGCGCCGACACGGAAGACGAGGGCCAGGCGTGCAGTACCGGATTCTGGGCGGGACGGGCATCGAGGTGAGCGGACTGTGCCTCGGCACGATGATGTTCGGGGCCTGGGGCGACAGGGACGAGGCGGAGTGCCGGCGCATGGTCGCGACGGCGCTGGACGCCGGGGTCAACTTCGTCGACACCGCCGACGTGTACGCCTTCGGCGAGTCGGAGGAGATCCTCGGCCGGGCGCTGAAGGGGCGGCGCGACGACGTCGTCCTGGTGTCGAAGTTCCACAACGAGATGCCCGCCGGTCCGCTCGACCGCAACCGGCGCGGCAACTCCCGGCTGTGGATCACCCGCGCCGTGGAGGGCAGCCTGCGCCGGCTGGGCACGGACCACCTCGACGTGTACCTCGTCCACCGTCCCGACCCCCGCACCGACGTCGAGGAGACCCTCGGCGCGCTGAGTGACCTGGTGCGGGCGGGCAAGGTACGGGCGATCGGCACGTCCAGCTTCCCCGCCGAGGAGATCGTCGAGGCGCAGTGGGCGGCACGGCGCACCGGCCGTGAGCGGTTCACGGTGGAACAGCTGTCGTACTCGGTCCTGGCCCGGCACGCGGAGGCCGCCGCGCTGCCCACCGCGCAGCGGCACCGGATGGGCGTCATGGTCTGGAGCCCGCTGAACGGCGGCTGGCTGACCGGCAAGTACCGGGCGGGTGCCGAACCGGCGGGCGACTCGCGCGCGCGGACCAACGGCGACCACTTCGACTACGCCGACGCGCGGGTGCGCGAGCGCAAGCTGGCGGTCGTCGAGGAACTCGTGCGCCTCGCCGCCGACGAGGGCTGCACGCTCGTGGAACTGGCCCTGCGGTTCGTGCTCGCCCATCCCGGCGTCACCTCGGCCGTCATGGGCCCGCGCACCCACGACCAGCTCCTGACGCAGCTGACGGCGGTGGACCGGCCGCTGTCCGCGGCGGCGCTGGACCGGATCGACCAGCTGGTCGCGCCGGGCAGCGCGCTCAACCCGCGCGACACCGGCTACACGCCGCCGCCGCTGGAGAACGCGGCGCTGCGCCGCCGCTGAGCCGACCCGCCCGCCGCCACGGCGGAGGTCGGTCCGGCTGCCGCCACGGCGGAGATCGGCTCGGCTGTCGTGCGGCGGAGGTCGGTCCGCCTGCTTCATGGCGGAGGTCGGCTCGGCTTCGTATGGCGGAGGCCGGTCCGCCCGCTTCATGGCGGAGGTCGGTCCGGCTGTCGTGCGGCGGAGGTCGGCTCGGCTGGCGTGCGGCGGAGGCCGGTCCGCCTGCTTCATGGCGGAGGCCGGTCCGCCCGCTTCATGGCGGAGGTCGGTCCGGCTGCCGCCACGGCGGAGGTCGGCTCGGCTGTCGTGCGGCGGAGGCCGGTCCGCCTGCTTCATGGCGGAGGCCGGTCCGCCCGCTTCATGGCGGAGGTCGGTCCGGCTGCCGCCACGGCGGAGGTCGGCTCGGCTGTCGTGCGGCGGAGGCCGGTCCGCCTGCTTCATGGCGGAGGCCGGTCCGCCCGCTTCATGGCGGAGGTCGGTCCGGCTGTCGTACGGCGGAGGTCGGCTCGGCTGGCGTGCGGCGGAGGCCGGTCCGCCTGCTTCATGGCGGAGGTCGGCCCGCCCGCCGCCACGGCGGAGGCCGGCCCCGCGAGTGGGCGGGGCCGGCCTCGGTCCGTGCCGGGTTCGTCGGTCAGGCGGACCCTCGCTCGAAGGGCCGGCCCAGCGCGGCCGGTTCCCGGTGCTGGGTGGTGAACAGCAGCATGGCCAGCAGCGCCAGCAGGTACGGAGCCGCGACGAGCAGCTGGGCGTTGAGGGTGATCCCGAGCGGCGGCAGCGCCATCCGCAGCGCGTCGGACAGGCCGAACACCAGGCAGCCGAGCAGGGTCCGGCCCAGCCGCCACGCCCCGAAGATGACCGCGGCGATGACGATGTAACCGCGCCCGGCGGTCATGTTCTGGTTGAACGAGCCGACCTCGCCGACCGCCAGGTACGCGCCGCCCAGACCGGCCATCGCGCCGCACCACAGCAGTGCCTGGCGGCGCCGTAGGTTGACCTTGATGCCGGTGACGTCGGCGGCCTGCGGGTTCTCTCCCACCGCCCGCAGTTCCAGGCCCCAGCGGCCGCGCTCCACCAGCCACCAGGTCAGCACGATCAGCGGAATCAGCAGGTAGGCGGGCCAGCGCACGGCGAACAGCGGCTCGCCGATGACCGGGATGTCCGCCAGCAGCGGGATGGACACCACCCCGACCTGGTGCGAGGAGAACTGCTGCGTCGTGATCAGGTAGCTCGTCAGGCCGAGCACCAGCGCGTTCAGCACCAGGCCGACGACGAAGGTGTTGATCTGCACCCGGTGCGAGAGGTTGCCGTGCACCAGGCCGATGACGAGACCGGTCAGGACGCCGACGAGCAGGCCGGTGGTGGCGCTGCCGGTCGCGCTCGCGGCGGCGACGGAGGTGAACGCGGAGCCGAGCATCATGGCCTCGACGGAGATGTTCATCGTGCCGGCCCGCTCGGCCACGTACTCGCCGCAGGCGGCGAGGGCGAGCGGAACGGTCAGCCGGACGCCGCTCGCGAGAATGGTGGAGGTGCTGTCCAGAGCGCTCACGCGACCACCTTCACTTTGGCCGGGACGACGGACACGGCGGGCTCGGCCGACGGCCTGGCCCCGCGGCGCCCGGTGAAGACGCCGACGAGGAGCGGCGGCACGACGAACGCGAGCACCAGCAGCGCCTTGACGACGTCGACGAGGTAGTACGGCACGCCGGTCGCCGAGAGGAAGTCGCCGCCGGAACGCAGCACGGCGAACACGAACGACACCGGGACCGCGACCAGGGGACGGTTGCGGGCGACGAGCGCGACGAGCAGGCCGTCCCAGCCGACGTTGTCGGCGAGTCCGCCCTGCAGCCGGTTGGTGCTGACCGGGCTGGCCAGCAGCAGCCCGCCCGCGAGCCCGGCGAAGGCGCCCGACAGGGTGAGGGTGAGACCGCTGAGCGCGGCCACCCGGACCCCGGTGTGCTGGGCGGTGCGCCGGTTCAGCCCGACCATCCGCACCCGGAAGCCCCACCGGCTGCGGGTCAGCACGAGGGCCACGCCGGCCGCGGCGGCGAGCGCGATGAACAGGCCCGTGTTGAGCTGGAGCGACGGGTACTGCCCGAAGTCCGCGAGCCGGGCGCCCGCGGGCAGCGGGTTGGACTGGGCGTCGGCGATGCCGGAGGAGCCCTGCGCGCTCTCCTGGAGGAACCACGGGGTGCTGACCGCGAACGTGACGAGCTGGAGGGCGAGGAACGTCATCAGCATGGTGCTCACCGTGACGTTGACGCCGCGGTAGCGGTACATCAGGGCGCTGAGGGCGGCCCAGGCGCCGCCGCCGACGGCCGCGGCGGCCATCACCACGACGACCAGCATCGGGCCGGGCACGGCCAGCCGCAGCCCGACCCAGGCTCCGGCCAGCCCGCCGATGAGCACCTGGCCCTCCTGGCCGATGTTGAACGTGCCCGCGGCCGCGCAGACGCACGCGCCGACCGCGACCAGCAGCAGCGGCGCCGCGTTGAGCAGCGTCGTCGTCCAGCCGGTGGCGTTGGCCAGGCTGCCGGTCCATATCGCGGCCGCCGAGGCGCCGGGCGAGGCGCCGGTCAGCATGAGCAGCACGGCGGACGCGCCCAGGGCGACGGTGACGAGGGCGACGGTGACGCCCGCCGTCAGCCAGCCGTCGCGCCCGGGGCGGAGCCGGGCGAGGAGGCGCCGGGCGACCTCGTCGGGGGCCGGCAGGGAGGCGGTGTTCATGCGGCCTCACCGCCGACCAGCATGCCGAGCCGCTCGGGGGTCGCCTCGGAGACGGGAAGCGCGCCGGTGATCCGCCCGGAGGAGATCACCGCGATCCAGCCGGCAAGGGCCATGACTTCCTCCAGTTCGGTGGAGATGAGCAGCACTCCTACGCCGTCGGCGGCCGCCGCGCGCAGCCGGGCGTACATGTCCTCGATGGCGCCGACGTCCAGCCCGTGGGTGGGCTGCGCGGCCACCAGGACGCGGGTGTGGCCCGACAACTCCCGCGCGAGCACGACCCGTTGCTGGTTGCCGCCGGAGAGGCTGCGCACGGGTGCGTCCAGCGACGGCGTGACGATGTTGAACTCGTCGGCGAGGCGGCGGGCCTCGGCCAGCATCGCCCGCCGCCGCACCAGGAACCGGCCGCTGACCTTGTCGAGCGACTTCATGGTCAGGTTCTCGGCGACGCTCATGTCGAGGACGACGCCGCTCTGGTGCCGGTCCTCCGGGACGATGCCGAGGCCGGCCTTCGACAGCGCGCCGGGCCGGGTCACGTCGATCTCCTGCCCGGCGACCTCGATGGTGCCGGCGGTGGGCACGACGAGCCCGGAGAGGACGTCGCCCAGCATCGCCTGGCCGTTGCCCTCGACGCCGTAGAGGGCGACGATCTCGCCCGCCCCGACGGTCAGCTCGACGCCGTCGAGCACCTTGACCCCGCCGTGCTCCACGGTGAGTCCGGCGAGGCGCAGCACGTGCCCGCCGCTGTCGTGGCCGCAGTCCCGCGCGGTGCGTGTGTTCTGCACCGGCAGCAGGCCGAGGGCGGCGCCCTCCTCGCCGAGCGACACCTCACGGCCCACCATCTGCTGGGCGAGCAGCTGCGGGGTGGTCTCGGCGGTGACCGCCCGGAAGGCGACCCGGCCCTTGCGCAGGACCGTCACGCGGTCCGTGGCCCGGGCGATCTCGGCGAGCTTGTGACTGATGAGGATGACGGCGCGCCTCTCCTCCTGCACCACCCGGCCGAGCACGGCGAACAGTTCCTCCGACTCGGCCTGGGTGAGCACCGAGGTGGGCTCGTCGAGGATCAGGATCTGGGGATCGCGCCGCAGGCACTTCACCACCTCGACCCGCTGCCGCTCGCCGGCCGACAGGGTTCCGACGCGGGCCTCCGGGTCGATCGGCAGCCCGTACCGCGCGGAGACCTCGGCGATCTCGGCGCAGACGGCCTGCTTGTCCACCTTGCCGCTGTCGCCGAGCGCCACGTTCTCCCACACGGCCAGCGCGTCGATGAGGCTGAAGTGCTGGTGCACCATGCCGATGCCCAGCTCGGCCGCTTCCTGCGGGCTGTCGAGCGCGACCTCCTCACCGCGCACCAGGACCCGGCCGGTGTCCCGGCGGACCAGCCCCAGCAGGACCTTCATGAGGCTGGACTTGCCCGCCCCGTTCTCGCCCAGGAGTCCGTGGATCTCGCCGGCGTCGACCCGGAGGTCCACCGCGTCGCAGGCCGTGACCGAGCCGTAGGACTTCGTGATGCCGTGCAGCTCGAGAAGGGGAACCGCTGAAGCCGTCGGTGTCATCGCTGCATCTTCCTCGTCGGGGTCGGCAGATCAGCCAAGGCGCTTGACCTCGGCGGCCGGGTCGATCTCCTTGCTGCCGATCTTCTTGATGAAGTCCGCCAGCTTCTGGGCCTCGTCGCCCTCGGGGTCGCAGATCTTCACGGTCGGGTAGGGGTCGACGCCCAGCTGCCACATGCGCGTGCTGCCCATCTTCAGGTTGTTCCTGGCGAACTCCCGCAGCGCGGCCTGGAAGTAGTCGCCGGGGCTGTAGATGGCCGAGATGTCGAACTTCGGGCTGGTCGAGGCGCACCGGTCGGTGCCCGGGGTGAGGGTCAGCACCTTGTTGGCGTTCGCCAGCTGGGCCGAGGCGTCGGTCGCGCCGCCGAGGTAGGGGTAGACGACCTTGGCGCCCTGGCTGATCTGGGCCTGCGTGGCCTCCTTGGCCTTGGCCGAGTCGTTGAAGTCGCCGGTGTAGGTGGTGGTCAGCTGGGCCTTCGGGACGACCTCGCGGATGCCCGCCAGGAAGGCCTTGGCGGCGGCGACGCTGAAGTCCGCCTTGACGCCGGTGATGAACCCGGCCTTGGTGTCGCCGGCCGCCTTCATCTTCAGACCCGCGGCGTAGCCGGCGACCAGCATGGACTGGTTCGGGTCGTCGGTGGACAGCATGACCTTGGGGGTCTGGTCGATGTTCGCCGACGAGGGCACGTACCAGGCGGTCTTGGCGCAGACCGGTTCCTCGGAGGCGGGGATGGCGGTCTTCAGTTCGCTCGCGCCGAGCGCGACCATGTCGACCTTCTGCTGGCACAGCGCGCGGGCCGCGTTGAGCGCGTCGTTCACGGGGACGCTGCCGCGCTTGATGACCTTCCAGCCCTTCTCCTCGGCGAACGCGTCCGCTCCGTCGACGAAGCTCTGGTAGTAGCCGTGGTCGTTGATGTCGCCGGGGCTGAGGACGCCGATGACGACCTTGCCGTCGCCGTTGAGGTCGGGCTGCTCGAGACCCTTGCCGCCGCTGTCGCTCGCCGAGGTGTCCGTCTTGGCTGCGGTCGCGTCGTTGCTTGCGCAGCCGGCGAGCGCGAGGGCTCCCGCGAGGGCGAGGCCGACCGCGGCTCGGGGACGGCGGAGGGTGCTTCTCGTGGTCATGTGCGTCGTTCCATTCGCTCAGGGTGTCGCTCGGGGGTGTGGCTGAGTGGAGTCGCTTCGTGGAGTCGCTGGGGGTGTCGGTCGGTGGTGCCGCCCCGGCGGGTCGGGTGGTGCCGCCGGGTGGGGCGGTGGTGAGGGCCGGGTGGGGCGGTGGTGAGGGCCGGGCGGGGTGATCGGACGGCAGGACCGCCTCGGGGGCGGAGACGGCCGGGTCGTCAGCGGTGGTGCCGACGGCCGCGGCGGGCACGAGGGGTACGCCGGGGACGCCGGGTACGCCGGTGGAGTAATCGCCGGCCGGCGCTGTCCGCGCCGGCGCCGCGGGGGTGTGCGGCGGCCTCCGCCCCGGTGCGCCCGGAGGCCGGGGCCGGCGCGGGCCCGGCCCTGTCGATGACGTTCAACGGTTGGTCTCCCTCCCTGGGTGGCCGCCGGTTCTCCGGGCCGGGCCGGACTTACCGGGTGGCCACCGGCTGGGGCCAGGCCGGGCGGGGTGCGAGGCCGGCCCGCCGCAGGAGGGCGGCGGACCGTTCGGCGGCGGCCTCGGCGACGGCCGCGAGGTCGACGCCGGTCGGCCGCCGGTCGCGGAACACGACACGGCCGTCGACCACCACGTCGCGTACGGTGCGGGAGACATGACCCCAGACGAGCTGGCGGGCCAGGTCGCCCCTGGGCATCCAGGCGGGATCGGCCGCGTCCAGTACGACGATGTCGGCGGCCTTGCCCACTTCGAGGGAGCCGATCCGGTCGCCGAGCCCGATCGCCTCGGCGCCGTCGACGGTCGCGAGGGCGAAGGCCTGCTCGGCGCGGACCGGGTCGGGCAGGTCCCGGTCGCGTTCCAGGGCGGCGAACAGGTAGGCGGCCAGCAGGACGTCCGGGGCGTCGCCCGCGTTGTGCGCGTCGCAGCCCAGGGCGATCCGGCCGCCCCGCCGTACCAGTTCGGCGTGGCGCGACGCGCGCGTGTACCCCTGGGCGAGCCGCAGGTAGGCGCCCGGGCAGGCGGCGACCGCGGTACCGGTCTCCAGGATCGCGTCGACCTCCGCGTCGTCGAGCCACACGGCGTGGCCCAGCAGCAGGCGCGGGCCGAGCACCCCCAGCTCACGGAAGTGGACCACCGGGCGGCGCGCGCAGCGCAGCGCGTACGCGTCGATATCGGCGGGGCCCGGCGAGATGTGCCAGGTCAGTCCGGTGTCGAGCCGTTCGGCGAGGGCCGCCGCCCCGGTGAGGAGTTCGTCGCTGACCAGGTTGTGGCCGACGAGCGTCACCCAGCCGGTGACCGGACCGGTGGCCGGCAGGGAGCGGACGATGTCTTCCTGCCGGGCGAGCACCTCGTCGGCGGGCGCGCCCAGCGGCACCCCCTCGGCGTCCCAGCCCCAGCCGCCGACCCGCGCGCGGACGCCCGCGGCGCCGAGGCCCGCGGCGGCGCGTTCCGGGAAGGCCACCGTGCCCGGTTCCAGCACCGTGGTGATGCCCCGGGACAGGCACTCCACGGCGGTGATCGTCGCGGCCAGTTCGTCGTCGTCGCCGTCGGCGGCGGCGTGCAGCGGGACGATCCAGTCGAAGATCGACTCCTGGGAGCCGATGTCGTCCGGGATCATGCTGCGCACGAGCGGGTCGACGGTGGTGTGCTGGTGGGCGTCGACCAGGCCCGGGATCACCACGCAGCCCGAGGCGTCGATCTCCCGCGCCGCCGGGAAGCGGGCCCGCAGTTCCCCGGCGGTGCCGAGCGCGGCGATGCTGTCGCCGGACACGGCGACCGTCGTACGGGTGAGGACGCGCCGGGCGGGGTCCATCGTGACGACGTCGCCGCCCGTGATCAGCAGATCGGTCACGGCTCGATCACCACCTTGCCGATGGTGCCGCGGGCGGCGAGCACGTCCCAGGCCTCGGCCAGGTCCCCGAGCGGGAACCGGGCGGCGGTGGGCAGGTGCAGGCCGTCGGCGAAGCAGGCCGAGGTGGCGGCGACGAAGTCGGCCGAGGTGTAGCCGCCGGCGCCCAGCAGCCGCAGGCCGCGGTGGAAGACCTCCCGGAGCGAGAACGACACCTCGTCGCCGCTGGTGTTGCCCATCATCAGCAGACGTCCGCGGACGCCGAGGCAGTCGAGTGAGGTGCGCCAGGTGTCGGTGCCGACGTGGTCCAGGACCAGGTCCGCGCCGGCGCCGTCGGTGAAGGCCGACACCGTCTTCACCGCGTCGGGGTCGTCGTTGGGCAGCACCAGGTCGGCGCCGGCCGCGCGGGCGGCGGCCCGCTTGGCGTCGCTGCCGGCGAAGGCGACGACACTGGCGCCCGCCCGCCTGGCGAGCCCGATGGCCGCCAGGCTGACGGCGCTGGCGCCCGCGTGGACGACGAGGGTCTCACCGGCGGCGAGCCGGCCGAGGGTGTGGACCGCGTGCCACGCCGTCGCGTAGGCGGTGGGCAGTGTGACGGCCGCGGCGAGCGGTACGGAGTCGGGGACCCGGACGATCGATTCCGCGGACGCCCGTACGAACTCGGCCAGCGCGCCCGGGGCGTTGCCGCCGAGCACGCGCGGTCGGACGCAGTACGCCCGGTCGCCCACCGCGCAGCGCGGGCAGCTGCCGCAGCCCTGGGTGGGATCGGCGATGACCCGGTCACCGGGGACGACGGTGGCGACCTCGGTCCCGGTCGCCACCACCGTTCCGGCGAGGTCCATGCCGGGTACGTGCGGGAGGCGGAAGTCGGGGAGCAGGCCCGGTCCCCTGAGCTGAAGGAGGTCCAGGCGGTTCAGCCCGCAGTACTCGACCTCGACGACGATGTCGCGAGGGCCGCACACCGGTTCCGGGACTTCCCGCGGGGACACGGCCTCGGGCCCTCCGAAATCGGTCTGCACCATGGCTCGCACCGGCTGCCCTCCTCCCTGATCCGTCTCGCATTGCGAGTCGGTGGAACGTATTGCGAGGTACTCTGCCCCCGCCGAACGGCCGTGTCAACGCTCCTGTGGAACATCTTCGTTTCGTAGGTTTTTCGTGTGAGCGCTCGGCTCCGCACCGCTCACGGCGCAGGCCGGAGCGGGTGGGAAACGGACCCGCGGCCCGGTGCCCGGGCGCGTGCGACCCGTCGGCGGCGCGGCGCACGGCTCGCCGCGCCCGCCCGGCGGCAACTCCCGCGCTCGCAGGTCACGCGCGGGGTCGATGGCGGGTGGCGGCGTGTCACACGCGCGGCCGGGTGCGGGTGGCCGTGCCCGCGCAGGTCGTGTCCGTGCAGGCCGTGTCCGTGCAGGCCGTGCGCGTGCAGGCCGTGCGCGTGCAGGTCGTGTCCGTGCAGGCCGTGCGCGTGCAGGCCGTGCGCGTGCAGGTCGTGTCCGTGCAGGTCGTGTCCGTGCAGGTCGTGTCCGTGCAGGTCGTGTCCGTGCAGGTCGTGCGAGCGTCGGCGGCGGGCGTCAGGCGCGGGGGCGGTGGCCGGGCGGCGGTGCGAGTCCGGCGGCCCGGCGGAGCAGGGCACGCGCGCGCGTCGCGCGCGGGGGCAGCGGACGGGGCGGGGCATCGGACGGGGGCGGCGTGGCGCCCGTGGGGTCGGTGGCCCGGTGGTGGCACGTCCCGCACGGGGTCAGCGGCCGGCCGGCACCGCACCGTCGTCGTCCACGCCGCGCAGGCGCCGGTCGTCGGCGGCGAGGAGGTCCAGGGCCGCGAGCGCCAGATGGAGTTCCGCGGCGGCGTCGGGCAACAGGGGATCGGTGCCGAGGAGGTTCTTGATCTGCCGCACCCGGTAGCCCACCGAGTTGCGGTGCAGGTGGAGCTGTTCGGAGACGCTCTGCCGACTGCCCCGCTCGGCCAGCCAGGCCCGCAGGGTGGCCATCAGCTCGGGTCGCCGCAGGACCGGCCCGAGGTGCGCCTCGGCGTACGCCTCGAGCCGGGCGCGGGGGAGCGGCAGCAGCATCTGGACGACCCCGCAGCCGTCGTAGGTGAGCAGCGGGACGTGCCGGGTCCGGGCCAGGCCGAGCAGTCGTTCGGCCTCGGTGAAGGACCGGGCCAGGTCCTCGGGCGAGTCGGGGTGGGAGCCGCTCGCCGCGACGACATGGTCCGCCGACTCGTCGCCGGTCATCAGGCGCAGCCGGTTGCGCAGCCGGGCGAGCACGGCCTCACCCGGCACCACGGTCCACGCCGTGCGCGCCTCCTGCTGCACCGGGTGCTCCAGCCAGGCCAGCGCGGTGGACCAGGCACGCAGCCGGGAGCCGCTGTAGTGCAGTACGGCACCGGCCGGCGGCCGCTGCGGATCGATCCCCAGCGACGCGGCCGCCGCGCGCTGCGACGGGCTCACCGTGCCGGACCGCAGCGCCGCGACGACATCGGCCGGCGTGTGCCGCGGGGGAGCCTCGGCGGACTCCTCGCCCGTGCGCACCGCGTCGATGAGCAGCGCGGTGACCGCGGCGCCCGCCAGCGCCCGTACCCGGGGATCACCGGGACCCAGGGTCAGCAGCACCCCGGCCACGGTCGCCCCGGCCCGTACCGGCAGCGCCGTCGCCCGCAGTCCGTCGAGGGTGTCGACCACCTCTCCGGCGGTGCCGGCGAGCACGCCGTGCGCCACCGCGGCCGGCACGCCGGCGCCGCCGTCGGTGGCCGCCAGCGGCACGCCCCGCGCGGACAGCAGGCGCGCGGGCCGCCCGGTCGCTCCGCACAGCGCGCGGAGCACGTCCGAGCGCGCGGCGCCGGCGAGCACCGCCTCGGTCAGTTCCCGCTCCAGGGCGGCGGGTTCGGCGTCCGGTCCCGGCCCTCCCCGGGCCGCGCCGGACCACGCTCCAACGGTTCCAACGGTTCCAACGGTGGTGATACCCATGGGCTCTCGCTCTCAGCGGTCCAGCAGCCGGACGGCCACACCCTTCTCCTGCGTGTACTCGCGCAGCGCCGCGTACCCGCCGCCCCGGCTGAAGCCGCTGTCCTTCTGCATGTTGAACGGGAAGCCGATCACTCCCGCGTCGTGGAACTGGTTGACCGCGACCTGCCCGGAGCGGACGTCCTTCGCCAGCCGCAGCGCCCGGGAGATGTCGTTGCTCCAGATGCAGGCCAGCAGGCCGAAGTCGGTGGCGTTCATCAGCTCGGTCGCCTCGGTGGCGTCGCGGAAGGACTGGACGGCGAGCACCGGCCCGAAGACCTCCTCGCGGGCGACGCGCATGCCCGCGTCCACCCGGTCGTACACCGTCGGCCGGACGAACCACCCGTCACCGGCGGGCGCACCGCCGGTGACCAGCCGCGCCCCCTCCCGGGGGGCGTCCGCGAGGAAGCCGGCGACCCGGTCGAACTGCGCGGCGCTGACCAGCGGACCCATGTCCAGGTCGGCCTCCCAGGGCCCGGTCTCGACCGCGGCCATGGCGGCGGCGACCCGTTCCACGACCTCGTCGTGCACGGCGGCCTCCACGAGCAGCCGGGAGCCGGCGTAGCAGTTCTGGCCGGCGTTCTCGGTGATCGAGGCGACGATCGCCGGGATCGCCGTGTCGAGGTCGGCGTCGGCGAAGAGCACGTTCGGTGACTTGCCACCGAGTTCCAGTTTCACCGGGACGAGGTTCCGCGCCGCGGCCGCCATGATCGCCCGCCCGGTGGTGGTGGAGCCGACGAAGCTGATGTGGCCGACGTCCGGGTGCGAGGTGAGCGCCACGCCCGCCTCGGGACCGAGCCCCGTGACGACGTTGATCACGCCCGGCGGGAAGCCGGCGCGGCGGGCGAGTTCGACGAGGGCGAACGGGGCCAGCGGCGCGATCTCGGACGGCTTGAGGACGACCGTGTTGCCCGCGGCGAGCGCCGGCGCGACGTTCGCGGCGGTGAGCACGGCGGGCACGTTCCACGGGATGACGACGGCGCACACGCCGTACGGCTCGGGAACCGTGTAGCCCAGGTAGTCGGGGCTGCGGGTCGGCAGCGTCACTCCGGTGAGCTTGTCGGCCGCGCCGGCGAAGTAGTCGATGATGCCGTGGGCGATGTATATGTTCGTCCGGCCGCCGGACAGGGGCTTGCCCACGTCCCGCGCCTCCACGGCCGCGAGCGCCTCGACCTCGGCGACGACCAGGTCGGCCCAGCGCCGGAGCAGTGCCCCGCGTTCGCTCGGGTTGGTCGCCGCCCAGGCGGGGAAGGCGCGGCGCGCCGCGGCGACCGCGTCGTCGACGTCGGCGCCGCCCGCCCGGGCCGTCCTGGTGATCACCTGCTGAGTGGCCGGATCGAGGACGTCCAGCGTGCCGCCGTCGCGGGCCGCGACCCACTCGCCGTCGATGAAGTGCTGGGAAGAAGGGAAGTCAACAGCCGCCATAGGGGGAACCTTGACCGGTCATATCGCGCATGTCAATATGCGATCTCGCAATGCGAGTCAGCGCGAGACGTAGCGAGACGTAGCGAGACAGTGTGAGACGGCGCGAGTCATCGCACGACCGCGCAAGTCACCGAGGAGGCCTTGTGCGCGCCACCGCCGCTCTGCTGGAACACCCCGGACAGCCGTTCGTCCTGACCGAGGTGGACCTGGAGGAGCCCCGTCCCGACGAGGTGCTGGTCCGCGTCGCCGCCGTCGGCATCTGCGGTACCGACCTCGAGTTCGCCACCTTCTTCCCCACGCCCGCGCTGCTCGGGCACGAGGGGTCGGGCGTCGTCGAGAAGGTCGGGGCGCACGTCACCTCGGTGCGCCCGGGTGACCACGTCACCATGTCCTTCACCTCGTGCGGCAGGTGCGCGCTGTGCCGCACCGGCTCGCCCGCCTACTGCCGCGCCTTCGACGCGGTGAACTTCTCCGGCCGCCGGCCCGACGGCTCCACCGCGGTGACCCACGAGGGGCGCGAGGTCAACGCCCACTTCCTCGGCCAGTCGTCGTTCGCCGGTCATGTCGTCGCACCGGAGCGGGCGGTCGTCAGGATCGACCCGTCGCTGGACCTGCTGCGCGCCGGGCCCTTCGGCTGCGGCTTCCAGACCGGCGCCGGGGGCGTGCTCAACGTGCTGCAACCGCGCCCCGGTTCGTCGATCGCGGTCTTCGGGGCGGGGGCCGTCGGCGTGGCCGCCGTCATCGCCGCCGCCCTGAGCGGCTGCGAGGTCGTCGCCGCCGTGGACGTGAACCCGGCCAAGCTGGAGGCGGCGCGCGGCTTCGGCGCCACGCACACCGTCGACTCCTCGGCCGGGGACGCCGCCGGGCAACTCGCCGCCCTCGTCCCGGAGGGGTTCGACTTCGTGATCGACACCACCGGACGCGAGGACGTCCTGCGCGTCGCGGTGGAGGCCCTCGGGCCGCTCGGCCGCGCCGGTGTCATCGGCGTCGGCCCCAGCGAGTCGATGAGCTTCGACTGGCGCAGCATCCTCAACGGCCGCACGGTGACCGGCATCATCGCGGGCTCCAGCCTGCCGCAGCTGTTCCTGCCGCGGCTGCTCGACCTCAACGCCAAGGGCCGGTTCCCGGTCGAGAAGATGATCACCTACTTCCCCTTCGAGCAGATCAACGAGGCCGTCGCGGCCGTCCGGTCCGGCTCGGTCGGCAAGGCCGTACTGACCTTCTGACCTTCCGAGCTTCCCAGCTTCCGAGCTCTTGAGCTTGTGGCCTTCTGGCCTCTCGGCTTTCCGGCCTCCCGGCTTTCTGTCCTCCTGACCCTCTGACTTCTCACCTGCTGACCTGCTGACCTGCCGGGCGCCGTCGTCGAGGCGTCGGGACGGTGCTTCGCGAGACGGTGTTCCACCAGGCGTTGTCACGCGGGCGGCGGCGCCTTAGGGTGACCGGACCGCCGATGAGGCAGCAGACATCCGGTGGCGCGGCCGGACAACACCGCGCACAGGCCCGAGCACGTGGAGCGTGCCCACCATGTCCGCCGACATCGACCTCGACCACCGCGTCGACCCCGAGCGTCACTTCGACGAGCGTCCCCTCGACTTCGACCACCACTCCGCCGAGGCCAACGCCGACCCGGTCTCCTACTACGCGCGCTTCCGCGAGAGCTGCCCGGTGGGCAGCTCGGCCGCACACGGCGGCTTCCACTACACGACGCGCTACGCCGACGTGGCCCGCATCGCCCGCGACGACGCGACGTTCTCCTCGGCCCGCAGCGACCACGGCGGCCAGGGAGTCGGCATCGTCATCCCCAAGGGCCCGGGACTCGAGCAGTACCCGATCGAACTCGACCCGCCCCGCTCGGCCGAGTACCGGAAGCTGATCAACCCGCTGCTGACCCCCGAGGCGGTCGGGCAACTGGTCCCCATGATCGAGCGGCACGCCGCCCGCGTGGTGGACGAGTTCATCGAGCACGGTTCCTGCGACTTCGTCCGCGACCTCACCAACCCGCTGCCGGCCGCGGTCACCCTGGACTGGCTCGGTTTCCCGGAGGACGACTGGGCGAAGCTGGCCGGTCCGGTGCACGACATCTTCGCCGCGCCGGCCGACAGCGAGCGCGCCGCACGCGGGGCCGCCGGGCTGGCCTACATGGACCGGCGCATCCGCGAACTGATCGCCGAACGCCGCACGGCGCCCCGGGCCGACGCGGTCAGCGCGCTGGTGGCCGGCCGGACCGCGGACGGCGGTGAGTTCGGCGAGGACGAGCTGGTGTCGGTGATCGGTCTGCTCATCGCGGGCGGTGTCGACACCACCACCTCCCTGACCGGATCGACCCTCGTGCACCTGGCCCGCCACCCCGAGCAGCGCCGACGGCTGACCGACTCCCCCGATCTGCTCGACACCGCGACCGAGGAATTCCTCCGCGCGTTCGCCCCGTCGCAGTCGATGGCGCGCACGGTCACCCGGGACACCGAGGTCGGCGGCTGCCCGATGCAAGCGGGCGACCGGGTGCTGATCCCGTGGGTCGCCGCGAACCACGATCCCGCCGTCTTCCCCGACCCCGAGCGGGTACGGCTGGACCGCGACGCCAGCCGGCACCTCAGCTTCGGCATCGGATCGCACCGGTGCGCGGGCGCCCACCTCGCCCGTGCCATGTTCCGCGCGATGATGACGCAGGTCCTGACCCGGCTGCCGGACTACCGGGTGATCGAGGAAGGACTGGTGCCCTACCCGACGCGCGGCAACCAGTCCGGCTGGGACGCGATCCCGGTGGTCTTCACCCCCGGCCCCCGGGCGACCGGGACGACGGGCGCGGCCCGCGCGCTGACCACGCCCACCCCGCTGCGGGTGACCTCGGTGCGCGCGGCGGCCGAGGGCGTCGTGGCCGTCGGCCTCGGCCTGCCGGACGGGGGCGAACTGCCCGCCTGGCGGCCCGGCGCGCACGTCGAACTGCGGCTGCCCTCGGGCAGGCTGCGCCAGTACTCGCTGTGCGGGGACCCCGCCGACACCACGACGTGGCGGATCGGTGTCCTGCGCGAGGCCCGGGGGAGGGGCGGGTCGGCCGAACTGCACGAACTGGCCCGCCCGGGAGCCACGTTCACGGTGCGCGGGCCGCGCAACCACTTCCCGCTCGTGGACGCGCCGGCCTACCTGTTCCTGGCCGGCGGCATCGGCGTCACACCGATCCTGGCCATGGTCCGCGAGGCCGCCGGACGCGGCACGCCGTTCTCCGTCGTGTACGGCGGACGCACCCGCGCGACGATGGCGTTCGCCGACGAACTCGCCGCCGTCGCCGGCGACGCGCTGACCCTGCTGCCGCAGGACGAGGCCGGGCTGCCGGACCTCCCCCGGCTGCTGGGCGGACTGGACGCGGACACCGCGGTGTACGCGTGCGGCCCCGGCCCCATGCTCGCGGCGGTCGAGCACGAGTCCGCCCGCCTGGGCCTCACCGACCGGCTCCACCTGGAACGCTTCGCGGCCGGCGACGACCTGGAGACGGCGTTCGACTCCACGGCGAACCGGCCGTTCGAGGTGCGGCTCGCACGCACAGGAGCCACCCTCACCGTGCCGGCCGACCGCCGCCTCATCGAGGTCCTGCGCGATGCCGTCAGCGGCTTGTCCTACGACTGCGAGAAGGGGTACTGCGGCGCCTGCGAGACCCGCGTCCTCGCCGGAACGCCCGAGCACCGCGACTCCGTGCTCAGTGACGAGGAACGCGATGCCGGGCGCACGATGATGATCTGCGTCGGCCGCTGCCGGGGCGAACGGCTCGTCCTCGACCTCTGAGCCCCCGCTCGCCACACCCCGCCCCGCCCCACCGTCACCCCGCCGCAGCGCGGTCCGGCATCAGGACCTCTCGGTCACGACCCCCGCCGGCCCGCGCTGCGGCCTGCGCCCACGCCCACCCCGAACCCCCCCCGCACCCGAACCGCTTGCGAGACGCCATATCGCAATACGGGACACGGTTACGGCACGGACCCGCACCCGAAACGCCATGGCAACGGGACGTTCATAGCGTCGGCCCATCCCTTCCACGAAAGGTGGGCCATGACAGCGACCGACTCGCCCCTCCTCGACGTTGCCGCGACCGGCTTCCCGATCCTCCAGCCCGGCCACGGAGCGATCCCGTCGACCGCCTACGTCCCGGCCACCCCCGGCAACACCCTCTGGGGCCGCCTCCCGTGCGAGGCGGACGCACCGGTCGCCGCGGTCCGGCCGGGCTCCGTCGTCACGGTCGACACCCTCAGCCACGAGGGAGTCCTGGAGGACCAGGGCCGCAACCCGCGCGAGTTCTTCGCCCGTTACGGAGTCGGCGGCGCCCATGTGCTCGACGACGTCCAGCAGATCGCGGACTCCGGCATGCCGCACGACTTCGACGACGACGGACCGCACCTCGTCACCGGCCCGATCGCCGTGGCCGGCGCCCGCCCCGGCGACCTGCTCGCCGTGACCGTCCTCGGCCTGACCCCGCGGGTCCCGTACGGCCTGGTCTCCGCCCGGCACGGCTTCGGCGCGCTCCCCGGCGAGATGCCCGCGCTGCCGGGCCCCGTGATGACCTTCGCGACCGCGCACGCCGACCGCGACGGCGCCTGGGGCCGGATGGCGGTGGACCCGGCGGACCCCTCCCGCGGCTCCCTGCGCTTCCCGCTGCGGCCGTTCCTCGGCGTGATGGGCGTGGCCGTACCCGGCGACGAGCGTCCCCACTCCGTGCCTCCGGGACGGCACGGCGGCAACATCGACGTCGCCCTCCTCGGCGAGGGCGCCACCCTCTTCCTCCCCGTCCAGGTCGACGACGCGCTGGTCTACTTCGGAGACCCCCACTTCGCCCAGGGCGACGGCGAGATCGCCCTCACCGCGTTCGAGGCGTCGTTGCGGGCCACCGTGAGGCTGGAGGTGATACCCGGCGGCGCTGCCCAGCGCCCCGGCAACGGCCGCACGGCCCCGTTCGCCGAGACCGACGACCACCTCGTGCCGATCGGCCTGCACGAGGACCTCGACGAGGCGATGCGCGACTGCGTCCGCTGCGCGCTGGACCTGCTCATGACCGACTACGGCATCGACCGCCACCTGGCGATGGCCTACCTCAGCGCCGCCGGCGACTTCGCCGTCTCCCAGGTCGTCGACGGCGTGAAGGGCATCCACGGGAAGATCCGCAAGTCCGACTTCCGCGAGGTCACCCGACCCCGCTGACCACCGGCCCGCTGCGCGGCAGACGCCCCGGACGGTACACCGAGCTCCGCCCCGGAACCCGCGAGCCCACCCGACCCCGACCACCCCACTACAGCCCCCCGGGCCCACCACCCGGGCCCGCTGCCCGGGCCCGCCATCCGGGCCCGCCATCCGGGCCCGCCATCCGGGCCCGCCATCCGGGCCCGCCAACCGGGTTCGCTGCCCGGGCCCGTCGTCCGAACGCGTCACCCGGGCCTCTCCCTCGGTTCGTCGTCCGAGCGGCCGCCGGCGCCGTGGGCCGGCCGCGATGGGGGCCGGCGCCGCCGCCCCCGCGCCAGTTCGCGGCGGCCGCGTCCCTCGGACCATCGGCCGGACCTGTCCCTCGGTCCGTCGTCCGGGTTCGTCAATCGGCTGGTTGTCGGGGTGCGTTGTTCGGTCCTGCCTGGGCCTGTCGTCCGAGTGGTCGTCCGGGCCTGCCATTCGGTCCGGAC